>NZ_JBIGIA010000017.1:0-105938 GCF_043555975.1 Pelomonas nitida
CTCCCCCCCGGCCTCCCCCCCCCCGGGGGGGGGGGGGGGGTGTGGGGGGTGGGGGGGGGGGGGGGGGGGGGGGGGGGGGGGCGGCCGGGGGGGGGGGGGGGGGGGGGGGGGGGGGGGGGGGGGGGTTGGGGGGGGGGGGGGGGGGGGGGCGGGGGGGGGGGGGGGGGGGGGGGGGCGGGCCCCCCCCCCCCCCCCCCCCCCGACAGCCTCCTAGCGCGAGC
Source organism: Pelomonas nitida (assembly GCF_043555975.1). NCBI lineage: Bacteria > Pseudomonadati > Pseudomonadota > Betaproteobacteria > Burkholderiales > Sphaerotilaceae > Roseateles > Pelomonas nitida. The sequence goes on from NZ_JBIGIA010000017.1 coordinate 222, forward strand.
AAAGCTGGGCATGCCATGGCGCCGTGCGGCCTTCGGGGTCGGGCTGGCCATACACGCTGAGCTTGACCCCTTGGGCCCGCGCCCAGCGCGCGAGCCAGGACGGTCCGAACCGGCCGCTGGCGCGGGCCGGCAGGCGGTAGGCCTCGTCACGCAGGGCTTCGTCCAGCGGCACGAAGGTGTAGCCGAGTTCGGCGAGCGTCGTCAGCGTGCGGTCGAGGGTGTCCGCATTGAGGCGGTTGGCGTGGATCAGCAGGATCTGCGGGACCTGGCGACCCAGGAGCTCCTGCGACATGGTTTCGAACACCCGCACCGAGGTGCGCAGATGCGCGTCGTATTCGTCGGCTACGGTCTGGCGGCGGGCCGCCTCGTGTGGCGCTCCGAGATGGTCGTAGACGCAGGCGAAGAAGTAGTCGTCATGCTCGATCGTCATCGGCGCGACGGTGTAGCCGTGTGCGGCAAGGAAGGTCTCGAAAGCCGCTCGATCCGCTTCGGTCCGGCCTGTCTGCGTGTAGGGATGGCGGTAGTAGCGCAGCGGGGCCTGGTGCTCGCGGGTGAGCCAGCGCGTGAGCACCTCGCCCTTCAGCACCGCGGCCTCGACGTCTTCGCGGGACGATTGCCACAGCCCCACATGGCCGAAGTTGTGGTTGCCCAGTTCCATGCCGGCCTTCAGCCAGGCCGTGAGCACGGCAATGCCGTCGTCGACATGGCCAGGGACGAGCAGCCGGTCCTCGTTGACAAAGCCCACCGCCTTGACGCCATGGCGCTTCAACGCCGCGAGCAGCTGTTCGTTGAGCCGTGCCGTCTCGCCGGTTGAGATGGCGGTGGCGCTGGCCGCGGGGACGTCGTCGATGGTGACGGCGATGCGCTTGGCGTCGGCAGCGAACACGGCGCTGGCGAACGCCAGGGGGAGCAGCGAGAGGGCGCGCGAGACACGGGGCATGCGATCACTGTAGGGCCAGCGCGGGCCCGCCCGCCCGAGTTCACGGCGCGCCGCGAACGGCGCTATTGCGCCACCAGCTCCACGCGCCGGTTTTTCGCCCGGCCGGCGTCGTCGCCATTGCCGGCCACCGGCGCCAGCGAGGCCAGGCCCCTGGGCGCCAGCCGTTTGGCGTCGACCTTGTACGGCGCCGCCGTCAGCGCCGCGACGATGGCCTGGGCGCGCGCCAGGCTGAGCTTCTCGTTGGCGTCGAAGGCGCCGACGTTGTCGGTGTGGCCGACGATCCAGGCCTTCAGCGCGGGCTGGGCTTTCAGCAGCTCGGCCATGGCGTCGAGCTGGGGCTTGGACTCGGGCTTGAGCTCGGTCTTGCCGGTGTCGAAGAACAGGCCCGTCAGCGTGACGCGGCCTTCCGCCGCGAGGCCGGCCTGCAGCGCGGCCGGGTCCACGGCCACCTGGCCCGTGGCCATGGCGCGGGGCTCGACGATGTCCAGCAGCGTGGCCACCTGGCGGGTGCTCGGGTTGTTGGCCAGCGAGACGTGCAGCAGCACATGCACCTCGCGGCCACCACGGTTCAGCGACGCCACCAGCTGGCGCGCCTCACCGGCGCCCAGCGCGCCGTTGAGGCTGTAGCGGTTGCCCTCGGGCGAGGTGACATAGCCCTTGGCCCACTGCATGCCTTGCTCGATCTTGAGCTGGCGTGCGAGCGCGAAGTAGAGGTTGGCGCAGCCCTGTTCGCAGGCGTAGAGCGTCTTGAAGCCCGCCTGCGCCAGCGCCTGCTGGTAGTTGCGCCAGACCTCGGTGACCGACTTGCCCACGGGGGCGATGTAGATCGTGCGGGTGACGGCGCCCTCCAGCGGCAGCAGCGTCTTGAAGCGGTCGCCGTTCTTCGGGTCCAGCTCGGCGGCGGCCGGCAGCGGCGAGGCCTCCCAGTCCGCCTTGAACTGGCCGGCCAGCCACGAGCCGGCGAAGCGGCTGATCAGCGGGTGGTCTTGCGCGCCGGGCAGGTCGGCGACCGGCACGTCGGCCGCCAGGGCGGCGATGCCGCTGAGCCCGGTGAGCGCGGCGAGCAGGGCGGAGGCGAGGCGGTGGATGTACGGCATGGTGGTCAGTGCGCTTTCGGCGTTATTGGAGAACCATCTCGACGCGGCGGTTCCTGGCGCGGCCGTCTTCGCTGGTGCCGGGGAAGGTGCGCTGCTCCCAGTCCTGCTGTGCGTAGCCCGCGAGCAGGCTGCCGCTGAAGCGCTTGAGGACGGGGTGATCGGCGCTGCCGGGGACGTCTGCCTTGGGGATGCCGGCCCCGGCGGCGGTGGCGAGCGAGCGCGTGGCGAGGACGGCGAGTGTGGCGCGCAGAGCTGTCATGGGTGGCGGCGTGGCAGGCGGGGTCGGATGTTGACCCCGGCAACGCACCAGTTTCCCGTGCCGCCGACCTGCAAACGTGGGAGACCGGCCTGCGGCGTGGTCCCCAACCGTAAGCGGCCTGACAAACGACTACGCGAGCGCAGTCTCCGGGCTGCGGTAGTGGTAGCGGTAGGCGAACACGAAGCCCAGGCGCGCGTAGAGGCGCTGGGCGACGGCGTTGTCGCAGCCGACCTGCAGGTAGGCCTGGCGGGCGCCCTGGGCATGCGCGAGCGCCAGCAGCGCACGGCACAGCCGTTCGCCATGGCCCTGGCGCGGCACGGCGGCGGCGATGTCGTACAGGCCCGCGAGGTCGCCGTCGACCACCATCTGGCCGCAGGCGAGCAGGGCGCCGTTGGCGTCGTTCAGCGCGAAGCCCTGGTAGGTGACCGGGGCGCTGGCGATGCGCTCGGCGTGTGCGGCGATGGCCGTCGCCGACGAGCCGCGCAGCGCGCCGACCTTGGCGGCGTAGGCGGGTGCGCTCAGGGCCTGGAGGGCGACGGGGGCGGCGGGGGCGGCATCTGGCACGAGGTCATCCAGCACCATGACGTCGGCCGCGTCGAACGCGCCCCAGCCTTTGGCGGCCAGCCGCGCGTCCAGGTCGGCCGGCTGGCTCCAGGGCGTCACGCGCACCGCCAGCGGCAGGCCGGCGGCGTCATAGGCTTGCTGGCAGCGCGCCAGCAGATCGTCCAGCGGCAGCGTGCCCTGGCGCAGCGCGTTGATGCAGCGCGATCGCTTGGCCTTGCCGGGCGACAGCCGGATCAACCAGCCGTCGATGTCGGCCTGCTGGGGTGGCGCCGAGGCGTCCAGGCCGGCGAGTTCGGCGCGGAGGGCGAGGGAATCGTTCATGGGCTCAAGGCGCATCCCGTGCGCGAATCGTGGGGGACCGGAGCCGGCTGGCGTGCGAGCGGCACGCTTACCGCATCGTCTCGATCCGCTTCACCATTTCCTTGGCGAAGTCGATGAAGGCCTGCGCGCCCTTGGAGGTCGGGTCGAACACGACGCCGGGCAGGCCGTAGCTGGGGGCTTCGGCCAGGCGCACATTGCGCGGGATGACGGTGTCGAAGACTTTCTCGCCGAAGTGGGCCTTGAGCTGGTCGCTGACCTGCTGCTGCAGCGTGATGCGCGGGTCGTACATGACGCGCAGCAGGCCGATGATCTCGAGGTCGCCGTTCAGGTTGGCGTGGATCTGCTTGATGGTGTTGACCAGGTCGGTCAGGCCTTCCAGCGCGAAGTACTCGCACTGCATCGGCACGATGACGCCGTGGGCGCTGCACAGCCCGTTCAGCGTCAGCATGGACAGCGAGGGCGGGCAGTCGATGAGGACGAAGTCGTAGTCGGCGCCGGCCTCGGCGAGCGCGGTTTTGAGCCGGGCCTCGCGGCGCTCCAGCGCCACCAGGTCCACCTCGGCGCCGGCCAGTTCGCGGTTGGCGCCCAGCACGTCATAGCCGGCCTTGTCTGCCCGGGCCCGCGCCTCGGCGATGGAGGCGGACTCCAGCAGCACGTCGTAGACCGTCAGGGCCAGCGTGCGCTTGTCGATGCCGGAACCCATGGTCGCGTTGCCCTGGGGGTCCAGGTCGATGACGAGCACACGCTGGCCGATGGAGGCCAGGCCGGCGGCCAGGTTGACGGTGGTGGTGGTCTTGCCGACGCCACCCTTCTGGTTGGCGATGCAGAAAATCTTGGCCATGGGTTCCAGTTCTCGGACTGCCGGCATCGTACCGGGGAGAGGGCGGGGCAGAGGGTGGGAGTTCTTCGGTCGTGTCCGAAAGGCGCGTCAAAAAGCCACCGAGCTAGACGCAAATCGGAGCCATGGCTTGACGATGGCGAGCTTTTGCAACGACGGGCGGGGTGCATTGGCGTGCCAGGCGGGCGCGGTGGAGGGGCGCCCACCTACTTGCGGCGCGACCCGCGAATTGACTTCAGCGAGGTCGCATCCAGACGATGCAGCGCTGTGCGTCCAGGCCGGGTACGGCCAGTTGTTCCACGTGAAACACCTCCACGGCGGCGGGCAGTGCGGCGATTTCGTCGGCCGGGTGCTGGCCCTTCATGGCCATCCAGACCGCGCCCTCGGCGAGGTGCTGGCGGGTCAGTGTCGTGAAGTCCAGCAGCGACGCGAAGGCGCGGGACGTGATGACGCCGAAAGATTTCGTGTCCAGCTGCTCGACGCGGCTGTGCACGCCGTGCAGGTTGGGCAGCTTCAGCTCGGCAGCCACCTGCTGGATGAAGGTAGCTTTCTTCGCGACCGCGTCCACGCAGCTCACGTCGGTGTCCGGGCAGCAGATGGCGATGACCACGCCGGGCAGGCCGCCGCCGGCGCCCACGTCCATGAGTCTGGCCGGCGCACCGTGGCGCAACAGAGGCGGCAGGGCCGAGAGGCTGTCTACGAGATGGTGACTCAGCATCTGCGCTGGGTCGCGCAAGGCGGTCAGGTTGTAGACCTTGTTCCACTTCTGCAGCAGGGCCAGGTAGGCCAGCAGCTGTTCTTGTTGATGGGAGCTGAGGTTGAGACCCAGGGACGCGATGTCCTGGGCCAATCGTTCTGCGAGGATCAAGCCAACACCTCGGTCATCGTTGTCAGGGGAATACCAGCCTCTTGAAGTTCTTGGTTCACGCGGTCTCGCACGGCAGTGGCCGCCAGTTCGTTCTGGGGCCAGGTGTGGTGGGCGTCTGCCACCACAGTCACCGGCACCGCCCGTCGATCCCCACCCAGTGCGGTGGCCTGAACGCAGCAGTCGCTCTGGAGCCCGGCGAGCAGGATGCGCTCCTGGCCCGCCAGCAGTGGGGCGAGGGCGGCGTTGCTGAAGGCATCGGGTTCCACCTTCAGGATGCGCGGCTCGTCGGCGGCAGGCGCCAGACGTGGGTCGATGGCAAACCCGGCACCATCCATCGGGCCGCCAGGTTCATGGTGCTGTACCCACAGCACGGGCCAGCCTCGGGCTCGGGCGTGGGCGACGAGGCGCTGGCAGACCGTGATCAGTTCGTCGCCGTCGGGCATGGGCCAGTCGCCCGTGAAGGCGCCGACCTGGGTGTCGATGATGACCAAGGCGGTTTTCATGCGGCCTCCGCTTCCGTGAAGCCCTTGAACTTGCCCTTCTTCAGGTGCACCAGCAGCAGCGAGATGGCCGCAGGCGTGATGCCCGAGATCCGTGATGCCTGGCCCAGCGTTTCGGGGCGGTGAGCGTTCAGCTTCTGGCGCGCCTCGAAGGAGAGGGCGTGGACGAGGCTGTAGTCCAGCTCTTCGGGCAGCTTCAGGTGTTCGAAGTGGGCGGCGCGGGCGACGTCGTCGACCTGCTTGTTGATGTAGCCGGCGTACTTGACGCTGATTTCCACTTGTTCGGTGACGAGGCTGGCCAGTTCGTCGCCCAGCTCGGCGCGCAGTGTTTCACGTGAAACACCAGCGTCGGGCTTGGCAATGGCGGCTACCTCGGCCACGGTGTCAAAGCCGACGCCCGGGCGGCGCAGCAGGTCGGCCAGGTTGTACTCGCGCTCCAGGGCCTTGCCCACCAGCCGCTCGGCGTCTGGCCCCGGCAGGATGCCGGGGTGCACCCAAGTGCTCTTCAGCTTCTCTGTTTCACGTGAAACAGCGTCGCGCTTGCGGTTGAAGGCGGCCCAACGCTCGTCGTCCACCAGGCCCAGCTGGCGGCCGGTTTCGGTCAGGCGGGCGTCGGCGTTGTCTTCGCGCAGCTGCAGACGGAACTCCGCGCGGCTGGTGAACATGCGGTACGGCTCGGTCACGCCCTTCGTGATGAGGTCGTCCACCAGCACGCCGAGGTAGGCCTGGTCGCGCGCGGGCGTCCACGGGCCATCGCCACGAACCTGCAGTGCGGCGTTCAGGCCGGCGAACAGGCCCTGCGCCGCCGCTTCCTCGTAGCCGGTGGTGCCGTTGATCTGGCCGGCGAAGAACAGGCCCTGGATGACCTTGGTCTCGAACGAGGCCTTGAGCCCGCGCGGGTCGAAGTAGTCGTACTCGATGGCGTAGCCGGGGCGCAGGATGTCGGCGTTCTCCAGGCCGGGAATGCTGCGCACGGCGGCGAGCTGGATGTCGAAGGGCAGGGAGGTGGAGATGCCGTTCGGGTAGAACTCGTGCGTCGTCAGGCCCTCGGGCTCCAGGAAGATCTGGTGCGAGTCCTTGTCGGCGAAGCGGTTCACCTTGTCTTCGATGCTCGGGCAGTAGCGCGGGCCCACGCCCTCGATGACGCCGGTGAACATCGGGCTGCGGTCGAAGCCGCTGCGGATGATCTCGTGCGTGCGGGCATTGGTGTGCGTGATCCAGCAGGGCACTTGCTGCGGGTGCATGGCCGTGTTGCCCATGAAGCTGAACACCGGCACCGGTGTCAGGTCCCCGGGCTGGGCCTCGCACTTGGAGAAGTCGATCGTGCGGCCGTCGATGCGCGGCGGCGTGCCGGTCTTCAGGCGCCCCTGCGGTAGCTTCAGCTCCTTGAGCCGGGCCGACAGGCTCACGGCCGGCGGGTCACCGGCGCGGCCGGCGGCGTAGTTCTGCAGGCCCACGTGCACGCGCCCGTCCAGGAAGGTGCCGGCCGTCAGCACGACCGCGCGGGCGCGGAACGCGATGCCCGCCTGCGTGACGGCGCCCACCACCCGGTCGCCTTCCACCATCAGGTCGTCCACGGCCTGCTGGAACAGCATCAGGTTGGGCTGGTTCTCCAGCCGGCGGCGGATGGCCGCCTTGTAGAGGATGCGGTCGGCCTGGACGCGGGTGGCGCGCACGGCCGGGCCTTTGCTGCCGTTCAAGATGCGGAACTGGATGCCGCCCTCGTCGGTGGCCAGCGCCATCGCGCCACCCAGCGCGTCGACCTCTTTCACGAGGTGGCCCTTGCCGATGCCGCCGATGCTGGGGTTGCAGCTCATCTGGCCCAGCGTTTCGATGTTGTGGGTCAGCAGCAGCGTCTGTGCGCCCATGCGCGCGGCCGCCAGTGCCGCCTCGGTGCCGGCGTGGCCACCGCCGACGACGATGACATCGAATTCCTTGGGGTAGAGCATCTCTTGATCCATTCCGCATTTCGGGCCGAGCGCCGGGCCGCTCAGGCGATGGGCTTGCCGGCCGGGCCGGCAAGCATCGCCGTCCCCTCGGGGGGCGGCCAAGGCGCGCCCTGGACGAGGGGCACCCATGCCATCGGGCAAACCCCGAATTTTACGAAGCCGCTGTGGACAAGTCACCCTGTCGTGCACGCTGATCAGGGCCACGGCAGCCACGAATGCCGGTCGGCTGGTTGGCGCCGGCTTGACCCGGCCAGCCCTCCGCGCCTACGCTGCCGCTCCTAACACGCCAACCCCAGGGCTGCCGCCATGAAGATTGCCTCGCTGCCTGTCGCCGCCGTACTGGCCGTCCTGCTGGCCGCTGGTCTTGCCGGGGCACCGGGTGCGTGCCGCGCTGATGCCGGTGAGGCGGGCGTGGCCGCGTCGCTGCACCGGCATGACTATGCCGCGCTGGAGCAATCGCTGTCCGCCGTGCAGCAGGGCTTCGAGGCCGGCCGGGTCACCGAGGTCGAACTGCGGCAGGCCTTCGCGCCCTTTGCCGAGCTGACCGATGCGCCGGCCCAGCAGGCGCTGCGTGACTGGGTGGCGCAGTCGCCGCAGTCCTATGTGGCGCACCTGGCGCTGGGCCTGAGCTACCGCGCGCAGGGCAGCGACGCGCGGGGCCGCAAGTTCTGGGACGACACGGCACCCGAGCGGCGCGAGGGCATGCTGCAGAACTTCGCGCTGGCGGAGCCGGAGCTGCGCCGTTCCGTCGCGCTCACGGCCAGGCCCTATCTGAGCCTGTTGAACCTGATGGCCATCGCGGCGAACGTGTCGAACCGCCCCGTCCTGCACGCCACGCTGCTGCTGGCCAATGAGGCGCTGCCGGACAACCGATCGGCGCGGCTGCAGTACGCACGCTTCCTGCTGCCGCGCTGGGGTGGCAGCCCGGACCAGCTGGACGCCTTCATCGCCCAGTCCCGCGCCCAGGGCGTGGACGAGGCCACGCTGTTGCAGATGCAGGCCATCGAGCTCAACGACCAGGGCCTGGCGCTGGTTGCCGAGCACCACGCCACGCGGGCCCGGGCGCTGTTCAAGCAGGCCCTGGAGCTGGCCCGCCAGGCGGGTGACGTCAACGGCTTTCGTGCGTCCTACCTGTCGGCCGCGATCAAGCATGTCTGCAAGGGCGAGGCCGCCGAGCGTGACGACCCGGTCTGCCAGGTGGCGCAGGGCGGCTTGCCCGCCGTCACGTCAGCCGGGGCGACCTGGGCCGGCCAACCCGGCGAGGACATGGCCCACGCCATCGTCATGCCGGCCGTGGGCAAGATCGAGGGGGTGCGCACCGAGTACGCCTGGCTGGCGCTGCGTCACCCGGGTGCCCTCCGTACCGGCCAGGCGCTGGTGGCGCAGGAGGGGCGGCTGTACGACAGGCTCTCCATCACCACGGCAGACCGCCGGGAGCTGACGCTCTACTTCGACATCACCGCCTTCGTCGACGAGGCGATCAAGCTGCCGGCGGCGCTGCACGGCTGAGCGGTCGCATCACGCGGCCACCGGCCGGCCCAGGCATTGCGCGAGCCGGTGGTGCAGCCAGGCCGTGTCGGGTGCCTGGGGTGCAAAGAGCAGCCGGTGCATGATGGGCGCCACGATGCCGTCCACCAGTGCATCGGTGGTGGGCAGATCGGTTTCACCGCGCGCCCGGGCGCGGGCCAGCACGGTGTCCAGCTGCGCGGCGGTGAACTCGTAGCAGCGGCACGGCACCGGCTGGCCGTCGACCGGCGCGCGGCCGGCCAGCACGTCGTGCACCAGCGCCCGCCCGACGTCCGACGACATTTCGTCCAGATACTGCTCGCTCCAGGCCGCCAGGTCGCCGGCCAGGCTGCCAGTGTCGGGCGGCTCCATGTCCGGGCGCATGCGCGCGACGGCCACGTCGGCCAGCAGGTCGGCCAGGTCGCCCCAGCGCCGGTACAGCGTGGACGGCGTGACGCCCGCACGTGCGGCGATCAGCGGCATCGTTAGCGCCGAGCGGCCCAGCTCTTGCGAAAGCGCCTGCACGGCCGCATGCACGGCGGCCTGCACACGGGCACTGCGCCCACCGGGGCGTGGCGAGGATCGGCCAGACAGGGATTCACGGGTCATCGCAAGATATTAAAGCAAAGCTTTTGCATTAGTGAGAAGATCCGCCGATTCACTAAAGCAAACTTTTTGCGTTTGTGCCGCCATGACACTCCCAACCACCGCCCCCGCCGTATCCACCACCTTGCCTACACCCGGCTGGCGCCTGCCGGCGGGGCCGGCCTTCGCGCTGCTGGCCGCGTTGATCACGAGCTATCTCGCTGCATCGGCGGCACCGTCGCCACTGTATGCGCTGTACCGCGAGGCCTGGGGCTTCTCTGCGTTGGTGCTCACGGCGGTCTTCGCCGTCTACGCGCTGGCGCTGCTGGGCGGGCTGCTGGTGTTCGGCTCGCTGTCGGACCACCTCGGCCGCCGGCCCGTGCTGCTGGCCTCGCTGGGCCTGGAGCTGGCGTCGCTGGCGCTGTTCTGGCGGGCCGAGGGCGTTGTGTGGCTCGTCGCGGCGCGCCTGCTGCAGGGGCTGGCCACCGGCATCGCCACGGCCACGCTGAGTGCTGCGCTGCTGGACCTGCAACGCGAGCGCGGTGCGCTCGTCAACAGCGTGGCGCCCATGATCGGCATGGCCGTCGGTGCGCTGGGGGCCAGCGCGCTGGTGCAGTTCGCAGCCCACCCGGCGCATCACGTGTTCGAGGTGCTCGGCGGCCTGTTCGTGCTGCAGTCGCTGGCCGCCTGGTTTCTGCCCGAGACGACCCCACCACGCCCGGGCGCCTGGCGCTCCTTGCAGCCCCGCCTCGCGGTGCCTGCGCCGGCCCGCGCCACGCTGCGGCAACTGCTGCCGATGAACACCGCGCAGTGGGCACTGGGGGGCTTCTATCTGTCGCTGGGGCCCACGCTGGCGCGCCAGGTCAGCGGGCTGGAGGCACCGTTGGTAGGCGGCGCACTCATCGCGACGCTGGTGCTCAGCGGGGCGGCGGGCATCATGGTGATGCGGCAGCGCCCGGCAGGGCGCGTGCTGCGTGAGTCGGCCGTGCTGCTGATGGCTGGGGTGGCGGTGACGCTGTGGGGTGTGCAAGCCCATGCGGTGGTGCCGCTGTTCGCTGGCAGCGCCATCGCGGGCGTGGGCTTTGGCGCCGGCTTCAACGCCTCGGTGCGCAGCCTCGTGCCGTTGGCTGCGGCAGCGCAGCGTGGGGCCTTGATGGCGAGCTTCTTCGTGCTCAGCTATCTGGCCTTCAGCCTGCCGGCGCTGGCGGCCGGGTTGGCGGCCGGTCGCTTCGGGCTGGAGGCCGCAGCGCTGGGCTATGGCGGCGTGCTGATGGCGCTGTGCGCGTGGGCGGCCTGGCGACTGGGCCACGCCGCGCGCTGAGGGAGCCGGCTGAGCGGGCAGGGCCGGCCCGTGCTGCAATGGCCCCATGCCGATACCGCCCGACCCCACGCTGGCGCCGCTGGCCGAACTCGCAGCCCGGGCGCAGCCCATGCGCGTGCCGGCGGGCACGCGGCTGTTCGATGCCGGCCATCCCTGCCCGGGCTTTCCCATCGTCGACGAGGGCAGCGTCAGCGTGTCGCTTCACGCGCCGGATGGCCGGCGCATGGAGCTCTACCGCGTGGAGCCGGGCGAGGTCTGCGTCGTCTCGGCCACCTGCCTGTTCGCCCACCGGGTGGCCACGGCCAGTGGCGAGGCACGCAGCGAGACGGTGCTGCGGCTCATCAGCCCGGCGGACTTCGAGGCCGTCTGCGAGCGTGACGCGGTGCTGCGCCGTTATGTCATGGGCTTGATGGCTGAGCGCCTGGCCGACTTGATGGCGCTGGTGGAGGCCGTGGCCTTCCAGCGGCTGGACCAGCGGCTGGCAGCGCTGCTGTGCGCCCGCGCTCCCAGCCTGCGCGTCACGCATCAGCAGCTGGCCGATGAGCTGGGCACCGTGCGCGAGATCGTCAGCCGGCTGTTGCGGCGCTTCGAGCGCGACGGCTGGGTGGTGCTGGGCCGCGAACGCATCGACATCGCCGACGCGGCGTCTTTGCAGCGGGTTTGCGCTGGCTCAAACGCTGTGTGACTGCGGTCACCGACGCGGCCGCGGCGCCGGCCGAGGATGAGGGCGTCTCAACGCAAGGAGAACCTTCATGTTCAAGACCAACGTCGGCGGGCTGGACCGTGTCGCCCGCCTGTGTGCCGGCCTCGTGCTGCTGGGCCTGGCCGCCAGCGGCGTCATCGGCGCCTGGGGCTATGTCGGCCTGGTGCCGCTGGCCACGGGGCTGCTGAGCACCTGCCCGCTGTACTCGATGCTGGGCCTGAGCACCTGCCCCACGCGCGGCTGATGCCTGGCCGATGCCCGGCGGGTTGGCGGCGCCCGACAATGCGGGCATGGACTGCCGCCCCCGCTGCGCCGCCTGCTGCATCGCGCCGTCGATCAGCTCGCCCATCCCCGGCCACCCGAATGGCAAGCCGGCGGGCGTGCCCTGCGCGCAGCTCGATGAAGACCTGCGCTGCCGCATCTTCGGCCGGCCCGAGCGGCCGGCGGTATGCGGCTCGCTGCCGCCGCACGAGGAGATGTGTGGCGACAACCGCGAGCAGGCGATGCGCTGGCTGGGCTGGATGGAGCGTGAAACCGCGCCTTCTCAGCCGGCCGGCTGAACCGCACGCGCCGGCCGGCCCAGCCGTGCCCGCCAGGCCTGGGCGCGCGGGTGGTCCCAGTACTTGTCGAAGAAGTAGTGCAACACCGTGTTGGCGACCGGCTCGATGAAGGTGACCGCCCCGGCCACGGCGATGCTGCCGGTCAGCGCGTAGGTCACCGTGAACGAGGTGCCGAGGTGCAGGACGCCGAAGCTGAGGGTCTTGGCCATGATGTCTATTGCCGATGAGAATCAGATAGCTAAATGCTAATGATTCGCATCGGCGATGGCCAATCGCTTGCGGCTATGCCGGCGATTGCCGGCGTGCGGGGCTCAGTGATCCGTGCCGGGGCCGGTGACCGTCTCCGAGGCCCGCCGGCCACTGCCGGCCTCCTCGATCCACACGTCGCAGACCTGCTGCTCGATGCGGCCGTTGACGACGTAGCGCTTGCCTTCCTCGGGCGTGAACGTCACTTCGCCGATCGTGCGGCAGGCGGGGTGGGAGAGGGCGACCAGCGGCGACGGGAACTGCGTCGTGGCCTGCAGCCGCACGCGGGTCGTCTGCAGCGGCATCTCGTTGGTCAGCGCGACCGGGGCGACCGTCATGCCGCCGCCCTGGCCGGCACGCGTGGTGGCCATGCTGCTGCTGGCCAGCCGCCGGCCGTCGACCTGCACCATCTCGAAGATGTGCAGTTGCTGCGGGCCCAGTGCGCGCACCTGGTCGGCGACGTTGACGGTGGTGCCGGTGTAGTCGGGCGGCGTGGCGGGCTGCAGCCCGGTGAAGCTCGTGCAGCCCGACATCAGGAGCGCCGCGACGGCGGCCGTGGAGACGATGCGTTTCATGCGGCGCGCAGGTTAACGCGCGACGGCGGCGCGCATCGAACGCGCCACGTAAAGAAGCGCCAACGCCGTCAGCGCGAACCCCACGACGACACCCGGCAGCACCTGGGTCCAGCGCAAGGCCTCGCCCTTGAGCACCGACAGCATCAGCGTGTTCTGCGCCAGCCCGGGCACCCACAGGTACCAGGGCGCGTCGGCGCCGGGGTTCAGCAGGCTCATCGTCGGGGCCAGGCTGATGGCCGTGACCACCAGCGTGCTGCCGGCCTGCGCCTCCTTGAAGGTCTTGGAGCGGATGGCCAGCGCCATCAGCAGCGCCGACAGGCCGGCGGCCAGCGGGATCTGCAGCAGCCAGAAGGCCAGCACCTCACCCAGGCCGAACTGGAACATCGCCTGCAGGCTGTCGCTCTTCAGCAGCCACTGCGCCGGCACGAAGCTCAGGCTCGACAACAGCGCCACGGCCATGCCCAGCAGCGCGACCGCGCCCCACTTGCCGACGACGATGGCGCTGTGCGGCGCCGGGTTCATCAGCAGTGGCTCCAGCGAGCCGCGTTCGCGTTCGCCGGCCGTGCTGTCCAGCGCCGCGCTGAGCGCGCCGTAGAGCACCGCCATGATGATGAACATCGGGATGATGCTGGTCAGTCGCGCGGCGCGGGCCTGGCCGCTGGCGAGGTCGCGCTCCTCGATGTCGATGGGCTCCAGCAGCTCGACGGACACGCCGCGCATCGCCAGGTTCAGCGCCGCGCGCTCCTGGTTGAAGCCGCGCAGCAGCCCGCGTAGCGCGCCCACACTGGCGCTGGCGCGCTGGTTGGCGCTGTCCGACACGATCTCCACGACGGGCGACTCGCCGCGCCGCAGCTTGGCCTCGAAGTCCTCGGGAATGACCAGCAGCGGGGCCGTCACCTTGCCGTCGCGCAGTTGCGCCTCGTAGACCTGCCGGCCCGCGTTGCCGCTGACCGAGAGCTTCACCGTGTAGCTCTGCCGCTCGATGAAGTTGACCAGCGTCGGCCCGTGCTGCTTGCCGTAGACCACCACCTCGCGCTTCTCGGCCTGCGTCTCGAACGACGCGATCAGCCCCGACAGCGCCAGCAGCAGCAGCGGGCCCATCAGCAGCGCCGGGACGAGGATGCGCAGCAGCGTGCGGCGGTCGCGCAGCGCGTCGGCCAGTTCCTTGGCAAAGACGATCCACATCGGTTTCATGCTGCCACCTCGTCGGGGAATGCGAGCTTCACGAAGGCGTCCTCGAAGCGGGATTCGCCGGCTTGTTCCAGCAGCGCGGGCACGCTGCCGCGGGCCACGCTGCGGCCCTGGGAGACGACGACGACCTCGTCACATAACTGCTCCACCTCCTGCATGATGTGCGTGGAGAAGACGATGCACTTGGCCCCGCCCGCCGGGCTGCGCAGCCAGCGCAGCGCCTCGCGCAGCGCGCGCGTGGCCAGCACGTCCAGCCCGTTGGTGGGCTCGTCCAGCACGATGTTGGCGGGGTCGTGCACCAGCGCGCGTGCCAGCGCCGTCTTCATGCGCTCGCCTTGGCTGAAGCCTTCGGCGCGGCGATCCAGGATGGCCTGCATCTCCAGCAGCTTTGCCAGCTCCTCGGCGCGCGCATTGGCGCGGTCCGCGTCCATGCCCTGCAGCCGGCCGAAGTAGACGATGTTCTCGCGGGCCGACAGCCGCGGGTACAGGCCGTGGGCATCGCCCAGGATGCCCATGCGAGCGAGGGCGGCCAGCGTGCCGCCGGCCCGAGCCGGCGCACCGGCGTTCTCCGCCGCGGGCTGTGCCGGCTCGGGGTGGCCCGGGGTGACCGCGATGCCGTCGACGGCGATGTGGCCGCGGTCCGGCGCGAACAGGCCGGCCAGCATGCGCAGCGTGGTCGTCTTGCCGGCGCCGTTGGCGCCCAGCAGGCCGGTGATGCGGCCATCGGCCGCCGCCAGGCTCACCCCTTGCACGGCGTGCACGACGCGGCGCGTGCCGCGCTTGAACAGGCCGGCCCCTGTGCGGGCGACGAAGTGCTTGTGGACGTCTTGGATCTCGATCATGGCGTGGCCCCTCGCTGGACGGGCTGGAAGGCGGTGGGGCGGGGGATGCGGGTCGCGCAGCTGGCGTCCTGCGGCAACGCGGCGGCGTCGGTCTTGGCGTCGACGAAGCGGAACATCACGTCGCGCAGGCAGGCCACGGCCATCACGCCATGGCCCGATTCGGCGACGACGACGTGCTGCACCCGCTCGGCATGGCCCTGGGCCAGCGCACGCGCGACACGCTCGCCGTGGCGCGGCGGCGTCACGGGGTCGGCGCCGCCGCTGAGCACCAGCACCGGGCTGGGCGCGGGCGGCAGCGTGTAGAAGGCGGCCGGCACGTCGCCCCGGGGCCAGGTCTTGCAGACGCGGGTGTAGAGCTCGGCATCGAGGCGGCCGAAGTCGGCGCCGGGGGCATCGGTGGCGTCGGCCAGGCGCGGGTAGTCCTCCGCGCAGACCACCGAAAAGTGCATGCCCGTGGCCAGCTTCATGCCCTTGTTGCTGGAGAAGGCGTTCGTCAGCCCGAACAGGCCGTCGAACCGGCCTTCGGCGGCGGCGGCGTGCAGGGCCGCCGGCAGCGCGGCGGCCAGCGCCGGCTGGTACAGCGGCCCGCGCACGGCGCGCAGCAGCAGCTCGCGGTCGACATTGATGTGCACCGGCTCGCCCGTGAGCGGCTGGGCCACCGTGACGGCGCGGGGCAGCGACGCGAGCAGCTTCTGCCAGTCGTCGCGCAACTGCGGGTAGGTGGCGGTGTTGGCGGTGATGAGCTTGTCCAGCGCGGCCTGCGTGTCCGGCGAGAAGCTCGCGGGCAGCACCATGTCCGGCGGCGCGACGCCATCGATGACGGTGCGCCGCACGCGGGTCGGGAACTGGCGCAGGTACTCCAGCGCGGCGCGCGTGCCGTAGCTGCCGCCGACGAGGTTCCACTGCGGCACGCCCAGCTGCTCGCGCACGGCGTCCATGTCCTGCATCGCGATCGTCGTGGTGAAGAAGCGCAGGCCGCCGTCGCGGCCGTAAGGCAGCTTCTCCAACGTGGCGCGGCAGGCGTCCAGGCGGCGCATCTGCGCGGCCGTGTCGAGCTGCTCGGTGTTGGCGGGCCGGCTGTCGTCAAGACATTCCAGCGGGGCGGACTTGCCGGTGCCGCGCTGGTCGATGAACACGAGCTCGCGCCGGTTGTTCAGCCGGGACAGCCGCTGCAGCACGCGTGGGGCAACGCCGATGGCGCTCTGGCCCGGGCCGCCGGCCAGTATCAGCACCGCATCGGGTTGCTTGTTGCGCGCCAGTGCCGGCACGACGAGGTAGTGGACGTCGATCTTCACGCCGTCCGGCCGCGCCGGGTCCAGCGGGCGCGGCAGGCTGCCGCACAGCAGCTCGTTGGGGATGCCGTCGACGCGGCAGGGCTTCAGGGCCGATGGCGCGGCGGCGGCCGGCGCGGCCAGGCTGACGGCCGCAGCCAGGGCGGCGACGCGACCCAGGGTTCGCAACATGCGGGCACTCGTGGTAGCTGAGGTGGCCGCAGTATCAGCGCCCGCCGCGCGGCCCCGGGTTGCTAACGGATGGATGGCATGCCCGGTGACATGGACGGCTGCCGCCGTGGGTGAGCGGCGGCGCCGCCATCAGCTGCCGGCCAGCACGCCCACCATCGCCAGCACCATGACGGCCACGCTGATGAGGATCCAGTGCAGCGCCGCCAGCAGCGCGGCCCGCAGCACCGTCGTCCACCATGAGGCGGCATGCACGCGCTTGAGCGCCAGCACCGGGTAGACGTTGGACCAGACCCAGGCCGTGAACGTGACGCCGCCCCAGGGCAACAGCACCGCCAGCAGCAACATCCCGTACCACGCCGCGTGCAGGTGCATCGCGAACACGAAGTGCGCGCCATAAGGCTGGCGCCAGAACAGCAGCTTGAGCAGGCCCGCGAAGAAGGGCAGCGAGCACAGCACCACATAGGGCGCCAGGCCCAACATCGTGGCGCCCATCGCACGCAGCGAGCCCTTGGGGTCGGCCCGCCAGTGGCTCTCGGCCCGCTTGACGCGATCCTGCATCGCCTGCGGCAACTGGGCGGCCAGGTCGGGACTGAGGATCTGGAACTGCCCTTTGTGCTCGGCCACGCGCTGGCGCACCTTGGCGATGCCCTTGGCCGCAGCTGAAGCAGCCGACGCGGCCGGTGCCGGCGCGGTGGTCTCCACGTCGACGTCCATGTCCAGGTCCTTCTCCAGCCCCAGCGCATGCGTGCTGCCCGGCATCAGCTTCACCGCCAGGAAGAACAGCAGGCCCAGTGTCAGCAGCAGCCGCAGCGGCAGCACATAACGCTGTTTGTGGCCGGCAAGGTATTCCTTCGTCAGGAAGCCGGGGCGTGCCATCAGGCCCCACAGGCTCTTCCACAGCGTGCCCTCGACGGCGATGTAATGGCTGACGAACTCGTGCACGAACTCGAACAGCGACGGCGGGTGGTTGGCCGTGTCCTGGCCGCATTGGCTGCAAAAGCGTGCCTGCGGTTGCAGCACGGTGTCGCAGTTCAGGCAGCGCCCTGTTTGGCCATGGCCATGCCCAGCGTGCGCGCCGCCGCCTGCAGCCATGCCGGCCAGCTCGGCTGAGGCTGCCACGGCGGTGGCGCTGCCGGTCAGGCCGCTCAAGCCCGCGTCGTCCATGTTCGTTCCTTCCCTGCGTGGGTCATCTGGCCACCGGCGTTAGCGACCAGGGCGGCGTCATCGTTGGCGCGGAGTTTGCCGCAGGTGCCGCGGCTTGCCATTGGCGTTCACACGGTCAAGGGGCGCGCCGGAAGCGCGCTGGTGGCCGCGGGCCCCATCCGCGCTGCTGCCGTCGTGGCGTTGAGCTGCGGGATCAGGCCGCTGGCGCCAGCAGGCCGCGCTGGCGCAGCCAGTCCTCCGCGCGGCGCGGCCAGGCGGAGGCGTTGCCCAGGCCGTCGCGCATGCCGATGCCATGGCCGCCCTGCTCGAACACGTAGAGCTCGGCCGGCACGCCGGCGCGTGTCAGTGCCTGGAAGTACAGCAGGCTGTTGTCCACCGGCACCGTCTTGTCGAACTGCGTGTGCAGCAGCAATGTGGGCGGCGTGGCGGGCGTGACCTGCTGCTCCACGGACATCAGCGTCAGCAGCGCCGGGGCGGGCGCCGCTCCCAGCAGCGCGCGGCGCGAGCCGGCATGGGCGGCGGGGTCGGTCATCGTGATGACGGGGTAGACGAGCACGGCGAAATCCGGCCGGGCGCTGACGCTGTCCAGCGCCGCGCCGGTGCGGCCGTCGGCATGGTCGAACAGGGTGCTGGCACTGGCGGCGAGATGGCCGCCGGCCGAGCTGCCCATGACGCCGATGCGCTGCGGGTCCACGCCGAACTCCGCCGCGCGCGAGCGCACGAGGCGCAGCGCCCGCAACACGTCCTGCAGCGGCGCCGGGTGCCCCCATTCCTGCAGCCGGCTCTTCAGGATGAAGGTGGTGATGCCCAGCGTGCTGAGCCACGCGGCGTATTGCTGGCCCTCGCGGTTCATCGACAGCAGGCTGTAGCCGCCGCCCGGGCACAGCACGACGGCCGTGCCGTTGGGGCGATCGACGGCCGGCCGCACGACGGTCAGCGTGGGCACCGACACGTTGGCGATGCGTCCACCGTCATCGCGCTCCGGGCCCAGGTCGCCGCGCGCGGCCGGCGCATCGGCGCGCCGGGCGGCGGGCACGCCCTCGGGCCAGAGCGGCAACACGGCGGGCGGCTCTGCTGAAGCCAGTGCGGGCAACAGAGTCGACAGCAGCAACAGGCGGCGCTTCATGCGGGCAGCGGGGCAGGGGTCATGACGCCGCAGTGTGCCCGCGCGGCAGGCGCTTGCCACACGCCGGCGCGCAACGCTCAAGCCCGTGACGCAAGTGCCCGCGCGGCCAGCCAGCCGCCCAGGCACGCCATGGCTGTCGGCGTGCGGGCCAGGCTGCGGTGATTGGTGCCGGGCAGCCGGTGCACGGTGACGCGGGCGCCCGCCCGGCGCAGCGCGTCGGCCAGCGCCAGCGAATGGGCGTGCGGCACCTGGCGGTCGTGCTCGGCCAGCAGCACGAGCACCTCGCCGCGCAGCGCGCGGGCGGCGGCCATGGAGTCCAGCGGTGAGCGCAACCAGGGCGTCAGCCACGCGAACACCGGGTGGCGGCGCAGCACGGCACGCAGGCTCTTGAGCGGCGTGATCAGCACGAGGCCCGCCGCCGGCCGGCCCGCCGTGGCGAGCCGCGCGGCCAGCTGCATCGCGACACCGGTGCCCAGGCTGCGGCCGGCCAGGTGCAGCGCCGTGGGCGGCAGGCCCAGCTGCGCCAGCCCCCAGGCCGCGCAGGCTTCGGCGTCCGCCACGCAGGCCGCCTCCGATGGCCAGCCCGTGCTGCGCCCCAGGCCCCGGTAGTTGAAGGCCAGCAGCGCGCAGTCGTCGGGCAGCCAGCCGGCGAGATCGGGCGTCCAGGCAACATGCTCGTTGCGCCCGCCCAGCCACAGCAGCAGGCGGCGTGGTGCGGCACCGCCCACTGGCACGGTCAGCCAGCCCTGCAGCCGCACGCCGCCGGGGCGTTGCAGCCACTGCGCATGGCTGTGCCGGCGCGCCCCGGCGGGGCCCGGGTCCGTGCGGCGGATGCGCCAGGTGCGGCCGAACAGCAGCCGCCCCTGCAGCACCACGGCCGCCACCGCCAGCACGCCCGTGGCGAGCAGCGGCCAGGCCCAGGCGGGAACGGAAGCAGGCAAGAGCATCGGGCGGGCGAGATCGGGCTACGAGCCTAGCGCAGCGGCATGACAGCGCGAAGGCGAAGCCCGGCACCTTCAACAACCCCGCAGCGGCGCAGCAGCCCGGCCGTCGCTATGCTGCGTCGCCTCACCAGCCCCCCGGAGAACCCAGATGCTCAAACGCCTGTTGCCCGCTGCCTTTGCTCTCGCCATCGCGTCCGCCGCCCACGCTGCCGGCCCGCAGCTCAAGGGGCAGGCGCCGGGCTGGTACCGCCTGCAGCTGGGCGATTTCGAAATCACCGCGCTGTCCGACGGCAGCCTCGACCTGCCCGTCGACAAGCTGCTGCAGCAACCCGCCGCCAAGACGATCCGTGCGCTGCAGCACGCCTACCTCGGCGTGCCGCTGGAGACCTCGGTCAATGCCTACCTCGTCAACACCGGTGACAAGATCGTGCTGGTGGACACCGGCACCGCCGGCCTGTTCGGCCCCACCGCCGGCCGCGTGCTGGCCAACCTGAAGGCCGCCGGCTATGCGCCGGAGCAGGTCGACGAGATCGTCATCACCCACATGCACGGCGACCACATCGCCGGCGCCTCCAGCGCGACCTTCCCGAACGCGACGCTGCGCCTCGACAAGCGTGACAGCGACTTCTGGCTCGCGCCCGAACAGGTGGCCAAGGGCGGCGACGGCGGCCAGGCCATCGCCGCGCTGGTCAAGGGCTTCGCCGACGCCGGCCGCTTCAAGCCGTTCGAGGGCGACGCCGCCGGCGTGCCGATCGTGCCCGGCGTGAAGGCCGTGCCCGCCTATGGCCACACGCCCGGCCACAGCAACTACGTGGCCGAGAGCAAGGGCCAGAAGATCGTCTTCTGGGGCGACCTGATGCACGTGGCGGCCGTGCAGTTCCCCGAGCCGGCCGTGACCATCCAGTTCGACAGCGACCCCAAGGCTGCCCGTCCTGCGCGCGAGAAGGCCTACGCGGCCGCGGCGAAGGACGGCTATTACGTCGCCGTCGCCCACGTCAGCTTCCCCGGCATCGGCAAGCTGCGCGTGGACGGCAAGGGCTACGACTGGCTGCCGGTGAACTACTCCGCAAATCGTTGAGCGGCAGCAGCCGTCACGGCGCCAGCGGCTGCACCCACAGCTGCTGGCTGGCCGGGGCCATGCACACCCGGTGGCGGCTGAAAAAGTCCTGGCCCAGGAAGCCGTCCAGGCCCGGCACCTGCAGCGGCACCGTGACGAAGCCGCCTACGGCCAGCACTTGGCCGTCCAGTGCCAAGGGGCCGGCCACCGCCGCCGCGGCTGCCGGCCGGATGACGTTGCGCGTGGCGCCCGTGTCCAGGCCCAGCGTCAGCACTTGCCCGTCGGCGGCGCGCAGCTGCACCACGGGCAGGCTGCCCAGCAACCGGAACGGCTGGGGCGCCGTGCCGCAGGCGGCGGGCAGCGCGGCCTGCGGGTCGAACAGCTGCAGCCGGCCCGCCGCGTAGTCCAGCATCCAGCGCCGCTCGCGCAGCCAGCCCCAGCCCAGATAACCGTCCACGCCGGCGGGCCGCCGGGCCTTGTGCCAGGTCTGCGCCGCCGGCACCGGCGTGAGCGACTGGCCGGCCAACACCACCTCGCCGACCGGCAGCGCCACGTTGATCCGCTGCTGGCCCTGGGCGTCCTGCGTGGCCGGCGCGCTGGCGGCGCCAGCAGGGCCCCAGTCCGCCCGCAACGCCAGCGCCGCTGCACCGCCGGTGTCGAGCAGCAGCCGAGCGGCGCGGCCATCGATGCGCGCGTCGACCAGCGGCAATCCGCCCTCGACCTGCAATGGCAGCGTCAGCGAGCCAGCGTCGTCGGCCCGGGCGGTGCCGAGAACGAAGGCGAGGGAAAAGCAGGCGATCAGCGCGGGTCCAAGCGATGGCATGCGCAAAGTCTAGGCAGCTCAGCCGCCTATGCCGCAAGCCATGGGGGCTAGGCCGCCGGTCGAGCGCGCCACATGCGCGCGATGGTCGTCAGGTTGATCGCCGCGATCACCAGCTCCAGCGCCGTGCCGCCGATGGAACCGACGATGACGTTGTTGGCCACCCACAAGCCCGTGCCGCACAGCATCAGCAGCCGCATGGGCACGCCATCCAGCGTGAACAGCGCGATGGTGCCCAGGCACGAGGCCGTCAGGGGCAGCCAGTCGCTGGGCTTGGTGGCGATCGCCAGGCCGAAGCCGATGTTGGCCGCGACGACCGCCACGGCCACCCAGGTGGCACGCGTGCGCAGCGACAGCAGCGAGCGCGTCATCGAGATCAGCGAGCTGGCCACGGCCGTCGGGTTGCCGAGCAGCGCGAAGTGCGCGACGTAGGCGAGGCACTCGCCCGTCATGAACCACTTGAAGCGCCGGTCGTCGGTCTGCAGGAAGCAGCTCACGCCGAGGACGAAAGCCACATAGCCAAAGAGTTGGGCGGGGGAGAACCAGTCGGACATGCGCCGGATTGTCGCGGCCGCCCGGCGGCGGAGCGGCGGGAGAACGGTGCGCGCGCCGTCAGATCGCGCCGGTGATCATGGCAGCGGCGAAGCCGACCGCCGTGGCGACAACGACGAAGGCCAGCATGGCGGCCACCGCCAGCCCCAGCGGCTTGGCCCAGCCCTTGCGCGGGTAGTGTTCGCCATAACGCGCGATGACGACGGCGCGCTGCGACTTGCCGAGGTTGTAGTACCACGCGATCAGCAGCGCAAAGCCGCCCACGCGGCCGAGCAGGTCGGCCCCCTTCGACTCGGGCAGAGCCACGGCCAACACGATGCTGAGCACGAGGAAAGCCGCCGTGGCGATGGCCCAGGTCTTCGACGCCGCCGCCTTCTCGGGCTCGCCCATCGCCTGCCAGTTCTTCATGTGCAGCAGGGCGCCGAAGAGCGGGCTGAACAGCAGGCTCCACGATGCCGCAGCGCCCGGGTTCCACAGTGGCGGGCAGGGAGTGCCCGCGCTCGTGCCCGTGCCCGTGCCGATGTCTGCAACCGCCGCCCGTGGCGGCGCATAGGGGTTATCTTGGCTCATCGAGGTCTTCCTGGAGGCGCGGACTGTAGCGCTGTCACGGCTCCGTGGGCCCCTGCGCTGGTTCCTGCGCTGAGGCCACTGTCGCGTTCGGCGCCGCTGCCTTCGCCGGCCACGCGCCGCCCTCGCAGAAGCAGCGCCAGGCCCAGGCCACCCACTTCAGCAGCGAAGTGGCCAGCCACAGCGCCCAGGCCAGCATCAGCGCGCGGTACAGCCACACCGGCGCGCTGACCACCCAGGCGCTGGCGGTGTGTTCGGCGAAGCGATCGCTCACCCAGCTCAACAGATGGCTGCTGGAGCCCGGCCCGGCGACGAGCAGGTTGGGGTAGCCCAGCAACCCGACGCGCAGCACATCCAGCAGGGCGCCGATGGCCACCAGCGTCCACATCACCAGGCCGACCTGCACGGCGATGCGCAACCAGCGCGGGCCGGGCGTTGCCGCCCAGCGGCGCCGTGCTTCCAGCAGGCCGAACCACGCGGCCAGCAGGCCCAGGCTCCACAGCGACACGGGCGCCACGCCCAGCGCGAGGACGAGCCAGGCCGGCCGGCCCATGAGCCCCGGCAGCCCACGCGGCACCAGCGCTGCCAGCACCAGCACCACGACGAGCGCGCCCCAGATCAGCACCGCCGGGCCGATCAGCGGGCCGCCGACGGCCAGCACGATGCGGTCCTGCGGCACCTGCAGTTGCAGCTGGTCGTTGACGCCCGGCAGGCCCAGTGCCAGCCCGGCGTGGCGCCACAGCGCCCCCATGCCTTCGGGCGCGCGCCAACGGATGTCGACGCGCTGCTCGCCGGGCGTCAGCGGCAGGCTGAGCTGGCCGTCTCGCAGCTGCAGTGCCAGCGCTTCGCCGTTGATCTGCACGCCCAGCAGCTCGGCGCCGGCCGGCAGCTTGAGGGCATGCGGGCCACCGAGGCTGGCGCGCAGCGTCATCGACAGCTGGGCGTTGGTGCTGCGGTCGCCCGGCTCCAGCGTCGTCGTGACGCTGTCCAGCGTCAGCGTCTGCCCACCGACACCCGCCGGCTTGCTGACGGCCAGTTTGAGCGTCTCGCCGGGCCAGGGGCGCCACTCGGGCAGCCACTCGTCGCCCTGGCGCAGCGCCGTCGCGGCCAGGCCCGCAGCCTCCACATGCCACTGCGGCGACGCCGCCAGCGTCCAGCGCTCCACCTGGTTGGGCTCCTTGCCGGCCACCAACGTCAGCGCATCGGCGGGCGGCAGGTTGCTGGCCACCTCGACGGCGTCATCGCCGCCCAGCTGCAAGCTCGCGACCTTCACGCCGCCTTCGTCAGCCACCGTGACGCCGGCGTCGCCGACGGCCTCGCCCGGCAGCAGCGCCCAGCGCACGCGCAGCGGTGCGCGGCTGGGGGCGATGCGCTCGATGCGCGTCACCACCTGCCAGCGCAGGCCCAGCGCCAGGCGGCGGTCCACACGCACCAGCGGCGCGAGCGCGTCGCGCTGCGTGCCGGCTTCCTCGGCACGCGCGCTGCCCCCGGCGGCGTCGCGGCTCAGCGTGATCGCCCCGGTGCTCTGGCCGCGCGGGTCCAGGCCCGCCAGCGTCCAGCCCTTCAGGTCGGACTGCAGCGTGCGCGGCGGCAGTGGCAGTGCGATGTCCAGCCCGCTGGCCTGGCCCACATCGGCCGTCAGCACGACCTGATGCACACCAGCCGGCACGGCGGCCCACAGCCGGCCCTCGTCATCGCGCCGCGTGGCGGCGGGCTGGCCGTCCAGCGTCACGCTGCCGGGCAGCCAGCCGGTGCCCTGCCCTGGCAGCGGCACGGCCACGAGCGCCTGCGCATGGATCTCGGCACGCAGCTGCACGCTGGCGCCCTGCGCGCTGACGAGCAGGCGGGCGAGGTCCGCGCAGTGGGGCTGGCAGTCGGGCGGCGCGGCCAGCTTGCCGCGCAGCGCCTGCAGCTGCTCGTCGCTGGGCCAGGCGAGGCCGGCACTGGCCGGCACGGCGACGTCGGCCGCCTGCTTGGGCGGCGCGGCGTCACTGGGCGAAGGCGACAGCGCCAGGCCCACCCCCAGCAGCAGCGCGGCCGCAGCCGTGGCGGTGTTGGTGGCCCGGCGCGGCAGGCGCGGGAGCGTCCACCCGGCGGTTGCGGCCAGCGCCAGCCCCAGCAATGCCAGGCCGATGAGCTTGAGCAGCGCGGTGGCCCAGGGCGGCAGCAGCCAGAGGTTCAGCGTCTGCTCCGGTGTGACTGGGCCGCTCCATGACAACCGGTGGGCGCGCCAGGTCCAGGTCGGCAGGCCGGGGCCGGTCTGCACGCGGGCGGCGGGGTCGACACGGGCCAGGTCGCTGCCGTAGGGCGACGCCATCTTGGCAGGTGGCGGTGACTTCGACGCATATCTTTGGCGCGAAACATCGACCTCCTGCGCCACGCTTTCAGACAACGCCGGTGCCGCCGCCGGCGCCGCAGGCACGTCTTCCTCGACCAGGTTCCCCGCCAGCGGCGCCATCGAGCGTCCACGTTCCAGGCTCGGGTAGATCGCCAGCCGGATCTCGTTCACCGCGAACAGCAGCAGCACCAGCGCCAGCAAGGCCGCCACGGCCAGTCGGCTATGGGCCATGGTGCGCTGCGCACGCCCCGCCGGCAGCACGCGCGCCAGCGCCGTCAACGCCAGCAGGCCGAACCACAGCACGGCCGGCGGGCTGCCCGGCGTGTGCCAGGTCAGTGCCAACGCCCCACCCAGCAGCAGCCCGCTGCGCCAGCCCAGCAGCCGGTAGGCCGCCAGCGCGGCCAGCAGCACGAAGAAGAAGTCCCACAGCGTCCACATCGACACCCAGGCGCCGTCGGCGCGGCTGGGGCCTTGCGCGTGCAGCAGGCGCCAGCCCGGCGGCAGCTGCAGGGTGACGTCTAGCTGGTTGACGTCGGCCGCCCAGCCGCTGGCCGGCAGCGCACCGCCGCGTGGCCAGCGGCTGTCGGCTTCCACGCGGGCGGCGCTGCGGCGCACCTCGAAGCCCGCGGGCCCGTCGGACGTGAGGCGGGTGATGGGCTGGTCTTCCCCCGCCAGCGCCGCACGGCCCAGCTGGCCCGGCGCCGCCATGGTCAGGCGCGCGCTCGAGGACAGCGTGCCGGCGAAGCGGTCGCTGGCGGTGAAACCCTGGCCGTCGAAGTCCAGCCACAGCGCGCGGCGCAGCGTCAGCGCATCCGGTGCCGGCTTGGCGTTGCCGCGCTGCAGTTCGGTCAGCTTCAAGGTCTCGCCAGGTTTCAGGCGGAAGGCCGGCAGCGCCCGCCAGGCCTCGGGCATCTCGACCTGGCGCGGGTCCACGCTGGCCGGGCCTTCGGGGCGGATCTGCCGCAGCGCGGGCTGGGCCTTGACGGCCCAGACTTCTTCGTCCGGCGCGCCTTGCGGCAGCGTCAAGGCCTGCACCGGCGCGCCCAGCCGCGCACGCAGCTCGATGTGCCAGTTGCCCGGCCGCGCCTGCACGACCAGGCGGCCGTCTTCGGCCAGGCGCGCCGGCAGCGGGCTGTCCAGCTGCACCGCGCGCAGCCCGGGCAGCAGCGCCAGCGGCAGCTCCACGGCACGGGCGCGGCCGGCCACGCGCAGCTCGAAGGCGGTGGTGACGGTCAGCGGCAGGTCGTCGTCGATCAGGCGCACCGTCTGCACGGTCACGCTGTCGCTGGCAGCCTCGGCGTTGATGACGGCGCGCAGCCACAGCCGCCCCTCGCCATCGGGCGCGCGGGCCTGCGTGGCGCCGTCGCTGGTCACGACGATGGCGCCCAGGCCCGGCGGCACGGCCAGGTTCTGCGGCATCTGAGCGCCCCAGGTGATGCGGCCTTCCACGACATGTGCGCCCGGCGCCAGCCACACGGCGGGGCGATCATCGGCCGCCGTGACGGGCAGCGCCCGCCCGCCGGCCTTCACGTCCTGCGGCCATGCACCGGCCTCACCCGGCAGCGCGACGGCGGCGGGTGCGCCGAACACCTGCACCTCCAGCTTGAACGTCGCCTCGCGCGCACCGGCACTCAGCTGCAGCCGGCCGGGCCACACGCACGGCGCGGCCTCACCCTCGGCAACGGCCGGGCAACCCAGCGGCGGCTGGCCCTGCTGGGCCCACGGCAGCCAGTCCCGCAACGCGGCGGGCAGCTCGGCGGGCGTCAGCGGCGCGGCATGCGCGGCGACGTGGACGAGCCACAGCAACGGAGCAATCCATCGTTTCATCAAACCTCCCTGGGCCTGCAAGCGGCCGCCTGGTGCCGGCCGACATGGCTGCGGATTCCAACACAACAAGCTGTTGGGCCGAGACCCCGCCGCCCGGCCACCCCGAGCCGGCTTCAACCGAGGTTCAGCGCGGTTGCCAGTTCAGCGCCACGCTCCAGCCGCGCGGTGCCGCCGGCTCGAAGAAGCGCTTGTTGGCCTCGTTGACGATGACGCTGGCCGCCGTGGCGCGGTCGAGCAGGTTGTCGGCGCGCAGGCGCCAGCGCAAGTCGGTGGTCAGCGGGCCGCCTACATGGAAGCTCCACAGCGCGCCACCCGCGGCAGACGCGGTGCCGGCGTCGTCGGCCGGCAGGCGGGCGCGTGCCTGCACGTTCAGCGCCGCGTCCAGCACGCCGCGCTGCCAGCGCAACTCAGCGGTGGCGAATGCGGCCGGCACGCCGGGCAACGGTTGGCCGGTGCTGGTGACGCGGGTCTGCAGGCGGGTGGCCGCGAGGTCCAGCCGCCAGGCTGGCGCCAGCGGCAAGCCGGCAGCGGCTTCGAGGCCGCTGCGGCGGGTCTGCGCGGCATTGGTGTAGACGCTGCGGCCGCCGCTGCTGGAAAGCACGCTGATCTCGTCGCGCGTCTCGGCGTGGAAGGCGGTCAGCGCAACGCGGCGTTCGCCGTCACGCGCTTCCCAGCCCAGTTCGACCTGCCGGCTGCGCTGCGCGCGCAGCTCGTTGTTGAAGCCGTTACCCGTGGCGCGGTAGGCGAGCTCGGTCAGCGTGGGCGACTCGGCTGCGCGGCCGCCAGCCAGGCGCAGCACCTGGCCCGCCGCCGGTCGCCATGCCAGCCCGAGCACCGGCTGCACGCCGCTGAAACGCCGCGCCCCACTGTCATCGCCGTTGGCGAGGTAGCGATCGGCGCTGTCAAAGCGCAGCGTGCTGGCGCGCAGGCCGGCCAGCAGCTCCCACGCGGGGGCCGGCGTCCAGCGCCACTGCACATAGGGCTCGCTGCTGGTGGCGCGGTTGGTCTCGTCGCGCTTGAGGGCGCCGGTCTGGCCGGCCTGGTTCAGGTAACCACGGCGCTCGTCGCGCTGGGTCTCGACGGCCCAGCCGGCGGTCAGCTCGTGCTCGGTGCCGAGCGCCCAGATCAGGCGCGCATCCAGGCCCCCGAAACCCCGGCGCAGCGCGATGACGCCGCCCGGATGGCTGGGCGTGTTCTGCACGGCCAGCGGGATGGCCTGCCACTGGTCCACCGCGCGGTGGCCCCACCAGCCGGCGACCTGCGCGCGGGCGTGGTCGCCAAGGTCGCGCTGCCAGCGCAGGCCCAGCTGCTGCTGCCCGGCGGTCTTGCGGGTGTCGAAGGCCTCGGCCTGTGGTGCTGTCTGGCGCGGGTCGGCCGCGAACTGCTCGGCGGTCAGGCCCAGCGGGTCCTGCGCCGGCTGGCTTTGCAGTTGCGCGACGAGCATCAGCTGCTGCCCCGGTGTGCGCAGCTGCCAGCGCGCCTGGGCCAGGCGGCGTTCGCTCTCGCTGTGGGCGCGCCAGCCGTCGCGGTGGGTGACTTGTGCGGCGAGGTTGAAGGCCTGGTCGACGGCGGGCAGCCGGTCGACGCTCACGCTGGCCTGGCGCAGGCCGAAGGCGCCCAGCGCGAGGCCCATCTGCGTGCGGTCCTGGGCGGGCCAGCGGCTCTGCAGCGCGATGACGCCGCCGCTGGCGCTGCCGTACAGCGCCGAGAACGGGCCGCGCAACACCTCCAGCGACGCGGCATCCGCGATCAGCCAGTGGCCCAGCTGGCCCTGGCCGTCGGGCGTGCTGGCGGGGATGCCGTCGGCCATGAGCCGCAGGCCGCGCACGCCGAAGCTGGCGCGCGCGCCGTAGCCGCGGCTGGACAGTTGCAGGTCTTGCGCGTCATTGCCGCGATTGGCGGCGTACAGCCCCGGCACGCGGGCCAGCGTGCGGGCCAGTGCCTGGGCGGGGTCTTGCGCGTCGGCGTCGCGGGCCAGCGTTTCGGCCGTGATGTGCTCGACGGCAAGCGTCGGCGCGCTGGCGCGGCCATTCAGGACGACCGTGTCCAGCTGCGCCGGTGCACCCGCCAGCGCCGCGCAGGCGAGAAACAGCATCAGGGCTTCACGCGCACCAGCCGGCCGTGCGTCTCCAGCACCAGGTACAGCAGCCCATCCGGCCCCTCGCGCACATCGCGCATGCGGCCAGCGCCTTCGAACAGCTTCTCCTGCTCGGCCAGCCGGTCGTCGGCGGCCAGCTTGACGCGCTCCAGATAGCCGAACTTCAACGAGCCGGTGAAGAAGCTGCCCTGCCAGGCCGGGCCGTACTGCGCGCTCTTGAGCTTGACCAGGCCCGACGGCGCGATGGACGGTACCCACTTGACGACGGGTTGCTCCATGCCCGCCTTGGCGACGAGGCCGTCACCGATCTTGCCGCCGCCGTAGTTCTCGCCGTAGGTGATGACGGGCCAGCCGTAGTTCAGCTTGGGCGCGATGAGGTTGAGCTCGTCACCGCCTTGCGGGCCGTGTTCCAGCTCCCACGGCCGGCCCTTGTCGTCGATCGTCAGGCCCTGTGAATTGCGATGGCCCAGCGTCCAGATCTCGGGCAGCGCGCCCGGCGTCTTCACGAAGGGGTTGTCGGCCGGCACGCTGCCGTCCTTGTTGATGCGCACGACCTTGCCGAGGTGGTTGTCCAGCGTCTGCGCGCTCTGCATGCCCTTGTAGCGCTCGCCCAGGCTCAGGAAGAGCTTCCCGTCGGGCGCCTCGGCGATGCGGCAGCCGAAGTGCAGCTTGCTGTCCACCTTGGGCTGCTGGCTGAAGATGACCTTCACGTCGGTCAGCCGCTTGTTGTCGCCGCTGAGCTTGGCGCGGGCCAGCGCCGTGCTGTTGGTGCCCTTCTCGGCACCGGGCTCGGCGAAGCAGAAGTACAGCGTGCGGTTACGGGCGAAGTCGCTGTCCAGCTGCAGGTCCAGCAGGCCGCCCTGGCCCTCGGCAACGACGGCCGGTACGCCCTGGATGGGCGCGCTGGGCTTGCCACCGGCTTTCGCCGTTCGCATCGTGCCGTCGCGCTCGGTGATGAGGAACTCGCCGCCGGGCAGGAAGGCCACGGCCCAGGGCGTCTTGAGGCCTTCGACGACGGTTTCGAGCGCGGGGGCGGCGTGGGCCAGGGCGCCCGCAAGGGCCAATGCGAGAGGAAGCAGACGCTTGTTCATGGGGAGCGGCCGGAGGCTGGAGGGGGCTGCATCATCGCAGCCGCACCCCATCCAGACGCGGCGGCAGGATTTCAGCGGGTCAACAGGGTGCCCAGCAACCTCAGGCCCACGGACAGCAAGTCCACGCCCAGCAGGCCGGCGCCCGGCGCGGCCAGCGTCGCCGTCGTTTGCTCGCGGCGCTGCTGCGAGCGTTCCTTCTCCAGCGCCACGAGGGCCTCGGCCACGTCCGGCGGGCTGCCCCAGTTCTGCCGCGACGGCGCCTGGGCATAGGCCTGCAAGGCCTTCTCGACGGCCTGCGGGTCCAGCAGCGACAGCGCGGTGCGGCAGTGTGAGCAGGCGTCTTCCTTGCGCAGGTCGATGGGCGCACCACAGGCGCTGCAGTGGATGCTGCCCACCTTGCGCGCGATGTCGGCGATCTCCGTCTTGGTGAGCTGCCGCACAAAGCCCTTCTCGATCATGA
This sequence comes from Pelomonas nitida, assembly GCF_043555975.1. Lineage (NCBI taxonomy): Bacteria > Pseudomonadati > Pseudomonadota > Betaproteobacteria > Burkholderiales > Sphaerotilaceae > Roseateles > Pelomonas nitida. The sequence continues at coordinate 30,594 of NZ_JBIGIA010000017.1, forward strand.
ACGACGAGAAACCGCTGAAACGCCCGTGCCGGTTGGCGCAACGGTGCGTGATGTAGCGGCCGCTGCGCACGATGTCGAACCCCTGCACCAGCGTGCCACGGCATTCGGGGCAGGACAGGCGGCTGGCCAGCGGCGTGCGGGGCGTGTCACGGTGCTCGTGCAGCGCCTTGAAGACGGTGCCCACGGCTTCGGGCGACAGCTTCATGTTCTCCATCTGGTCGAACCAGATGCCCTGGCAGCTGAAGCAGAAGTCGATCTCGACCTGGCCGCCGTACAGCGCCGGCAGCGTGTGCACTTGCAGCGCGGTTTTGCAGGACGGGCAGGGCCTGGAGCGGGACGATGTGATGGACATGGCGGCATCGTAGTGGGCAGCGGGTGTATCGCCTTGTCACCAGGGGATGTCGCGCGGCGCGGCGGCCTGCTGCAATCGTGGCGTGTTGAACCCGCGTCGCCAGGTGCGACCTTCCCTCATGCCTCGTCTCCCCGCTTCCCGGCCCTGTGCCCTCGCCGCTCTGCTGCTGGCAACCGCCGCCGGGGCCGCGCCTGTCCTCGAACTGCAGCCGGGCCGGTGGTCGCAAGACACCGAGATCTGGATCAACGGCCAGTCGCTCAAGCCAGGCCTGACCGCGTTGCGCACGCAGGTGCGCGGCCAGCTGACCGAGGCACAGAAGCGCGAGCTCGATCGGCGCCAGGCGGCGGAAAAGTCGTCGTGCCTCACGCCCGAGCAGGCGCGCATCGACCTGCCGCGCTACCTGGAAACGGTGCTCCGCGACACGGGCAGCCCCTGGCGCTGCGAGGCCGAGACGAGCCAGCTCGACGGCAGCGCCGCCAATGGCAGCTACACCTGCCGCACCAGCGGCGGCGGGCTCACCCAAGGCAAGTTCAGCGCCACCTACGGGCCGACGAGTTATCGGCTGGAGCTCAACGGCCGCGGCAACGCCGTGGACGGCCGCACCGGCGAGGCTCACGGCGGTGTGGCCGTGGACCAGCGCATGCTGTCGACAGGGCGTTGGCTGGGCGGCGACTGCTGAGCACTGCGTCCCGCGGATGGGCTTGCGGGCCGAGCGCCGGGCCGCTCCCAAGCCGGACCGCCTGTGGCGATGTGCAAGCGGCTCCATGCCGCTTGCATCGCCGTCCCCTCGGGGGACCGATCAGGCGTGCCCGCGCACAGCGGCGCACGGCTGGGCGAGGGGCGTTGTTCCTCAGCCGTCCAGCCGCTGCTGGAACACGAGGCCCGCGTGCTCGCGCAGCGCGTGGAACTTGATCTTGGGCCAGTTGGCCTCGATGGCGCGCAGCTCGGGGGCGTACTCGACCAGCACGGTCGGCGCGTCCACGGCGTCGTAGGCCATGCGGTGGTCGTTGGCGTCGATGAAGCGCTTGAGCTCCGCCGCGTCGTCGCAGGTCACCCAGCGCGCCACCTGGAAGCGGCTGGGCATGATGCGCGCCTTGCAGCCGTACTCGTGCTCCAGGCGGTGCGCCACCACTTCGAACTGCAGCTGGCCCACGGCGCCGAGCAGCAGCACGCTGCCGGCGATGGGGCGGAACACCTGGATGGCCCCTTCCTCGCCCAGCTGCTGCAGGCCAGCCTTGAGCTGCTTGGTCTTCAGGGGGTCGGCCACCTCCACGGCGCGGAACATTTCCGGCGCGAAGAATGGCAGGCCCGTGTACTGCAGCGCCTCGCCTTCGGTGATGGTGTCGCCCAGCTGCAGCACGCCGTGGTTGGGAATGCCGATGATGTCGCCAGCGAAAGCCTCGTCCAGCAGCTCGCGCTTCTGGCTCATGAAGGTCACGACGCTGTTGGGGCGCAGCGTCTTGCCCGAGCGCACCACCTTGAGGTTCATGCCGCGCTCGAAGCGGCCCGAGGCCACGCGCACGAAGGCGATGCGGTCGCGGTGCGCCGGGTCCATGTTGGCCTGGATCTTGAAGACCACGCCGGTGAACTTGGGCTCCTCCGGCTGCACGGTGCGCTGCATGGCGTCGCGCGCATCGGGCGCGGGCGCCAGCTCGACGAGCGAGTCCAGCACCTCCTGCACGCCGAAGTTGTTGACGGCCGAACCGAAGAACATCGGCGTCTGCTTGCCCGACAGGAAGTCGTCGTGCGAGAACGCGGGCGCGGCCTCGCGCACCAGCTCGATCTCGCCCTGCGCGTTGTCGTATTGCATGCCGAAGCGCTCGGCATACACCGGGTTGTCCAGGCCCTCCAGCACTTCCTCGGTGCCGGCCACGCGGTCCTCGCCGGGTGCGAACACGCGCATGCGCTGCTGGCGCAGATCCATCACGCCGTGGAACTGCTTGCCCATGCCGACCGGCCAGGTAAAGGGCACGACCGTCATGCCCAGCTCCTGCTCGATCTCGTCCATCAGCGCCAGCGGGTCCTTCACCTCGCGGTCCATCTTGTTGACGAAGGTCAGGATGGGCGTGTTGCGCGCACGGCAGACCTGCAGCAGGCGGCGCGTCTGCGGCTCCACGCCGTTGGCCGCGTCGATGACCATCAGCGCCGCGTCCACGGCGGTCAGCACGCGGTAGGTGTCTTCCGAGAAGTCCTGGTGGCCCGGCGTGTCCAGCAGGTTGATGACGCAGTCGCGGTACTCCATCTGCATCACGCTGGATGCGACCGAGATGCCGCGCTGCTTTTCGATCTCCATCCAGTCCGAGGTCGCATGCCGCGTCGCCTTGCGCGCCTTCACCGAGCCGGCGATCTGGATCGCGCCCGAGAACAGCAGCAGCTTTTCCGTCAGCGTGGTCTTGCCGGCGTCGGGGTGGCTGATGATGGCGAAGGTGCGGCGGCGGCGGACTTCGGTTTCGATGCGGGACGGCAGATCGGCGGACATGGTGTGGGCTCGGAGCGAACTGCGAATTATCGGGCCTGGGTGCATCTGGGCCCTCGGCAACCGCAATCCGTCTCGTGAAGCTGGAGCGTCCACGGGTTGCCCCATTAGGCTGAACCTCTCATCGACAGCCCGATTCCGCCCGCCATGAAAAGCCCCCTGCTCCGCCCGCTGATGCTGGCCCTGTGCGCCGCCACTGCCACCGCCGCCACGGCGGCCACCCCCGACGCCACCGAAGCCCGCATCGCCCGCGTGCTGGCCGGGCTGCGGCCGCCGGTCAGCTTCGTCGGCGACGCCACCTGGACGCTGCAGGACCGCATGAAGCACTACGGCGTGCCTGGCCTCACCATCACCGTCATCGACCACAACGGCCTGGCCTGGACGCGTGTCTACGGCCTGGCCGACCGCGAGCGCGGTGTGCCCGTCAAGCCGGACACCTTGTTCCAGGCCGCCTCCATCAGCAAGGCGGTGACCGCCTTCGGCGCGATGACGCTGGTGCAGGCGGGCAAGCTGTCGCTGCAGCGCCCCGTCAACGAGCAGCTCAAATCCTGGCGCATTCCCGAGAACGAGTTCACCCGCGAGACGCCGGTGACGCTGGACCACCTGCTCAGCCATACCGGCGGGCTGACGGTGCACGGCTTCATGGGCTATGCATGCTCACCGGCCGAGTCGGCGGCGACTACGGCCTGGGCTTCGGCCTGCCGACGGTCGGGGGCGAGCCGTACTTCGCGCACGGTGGCTGGAACGAGGGCTTCTGCGCCAGCCTGATGGCCAGCCAGAACAGCGGCCAGGGCGCCGCCATCCTGATCAATGCCAACCAGCCCGCGCTGATGGACGAACTGCGCCGCGCCGTGGCCCACGAATACGGCTGGCCGGGGTTCAAGACCCTCACGCCGCTACCGGCCAGCGCCGAGGCGCTGGACAAGGCGCCGGGCCGCTACCGCGTCAACGCCGAGCAGGCCGTGGTGGTCACACGCCAGGGGCAACGCTTGTTCATCGCTGCCGTGGGAGAGCCGGCCAGCGAACTGGTGCAGGTGGCGGGTGGGCGCTACCTGCAACGCGACCAAGAGCTGGCGCGCCGCTTCGAGCCCGATGCCGACGGGCGCTGGCAGCTGCGCATGGAGCGCGCGCAGGGCGGCCCTCAGCTGCTGCCGAGGCTGCCAGACGATCAGCAGACGCCGCGCGAGCGGCTGTTGGCCGGCGACCAGGCCGGCGCGCTGGCTGCCTACCGCGTGCTGCGCGACAGCGGCGACGAAGCCGGCAGCGAGGCCTATCTGAACCGTCAGGCCTATGGGCTGGCGCGCGGCGGCAGCACCGCCACGGCCGTGACGCTGATGACCCTGAACACCGAGCTGTATCCCGAATCAGCCAATGCCTGGGACAGCCTGGGCGAGGTGTATCTCATGCGTGACGACAAGCCGCAAGCCCGCCAGGCCTACCGCAAGGCGCTGGCACTGCAACCGAACCTGGGCTCCGCCCAGGCGGCGCTGCGGCGGCTGGGCGATTAGGGCAGGCATCCCGAGCCTGTGCTGCAGCACCAAACCTTGCATTCGATGCGGCAGGCCATGGGCTCTGTCAAAGTCGGTGTCGGCGAACCGAACGGCGAACGGCCAGCCGGTGCTGGAGGTGCCGATGGCTGCCCGGCCCCAAGCAGGACCGTCGAGCGGCGCGCTACATCCCTTTGAACCGCCCGCGCTGCGCGCGGCTGACAGGCAGCGGGTGGATCTGGCCACGCAAATGCACCCAAAGCTCCCCGTCGTCACGGCGCTCGATGCGCTCGATCGCGCGCGCATTCACGACCGAGCCGCGGTGGATCTGCCAGAACAGCTGCGGGTCCAGTTGCTCGATCAGCTCGCCCAGCGAAGTGCGCAGCAGCAGGTTCTCGCCGCCCTGGCTCAGCGCGCGCGTGTGGCGCAGCTCCGAGCGCAGCGCGGCGATGTGCTCCACGTCCATCAGCTTCATCGTGTTGCCGGTCCAGGCCTGCAGGAAGCGCAGCTTCTCAGGCGTGGCGGCACCCTGCTGCCTCAGCCGCTGAACGGTGGCAGCCAGGCGCGCGGGCGTCAGTGGTTTGCGCAGGTAGTCAACCGCGCCGTGTTCGAAGGCGTCCAGGGCATGTTCGGCATGTGCGGTAACGAACACCAGTCGCGTGCCTTGAGGAGCCAGGCCGGCCAGCGTGAGGCCGTCGATGCCGGGCATGCGGATGTCGAGGAAGGCGACGTCGGGCCGCAACTCGTCCAGCAGGCGGCGCGCTTCGGTGCCATTGCGCGCCCGGGCCACGATGGTGAGGTCGGGCCAGGCGTCAGCCAGCAGCTGCTGGATCTCGTCGAGCAGTTGGGGTTCATCGTCGGCGATGAGCGCAGTCGTCATGTCAGAGGCAGAGTCAGCGTGGCTTCGGTGAGTCCGCGCGCATTGGTGGCGAGGCTCAGCCGTCCGCCGTCGCCATAGAGCGCCTTCAGGCGTTGGCGCAGGTTCGCCAGCGCCATGCCGTGACCGGCCGGTTCGGCATCGCGGCGCAGCGGGGCTCCGCTGTTGGCCACGCCCAGCTCCAACCGGTCACCATCGCGTGCGGCCCAAAGCAGCACCTCGCCGCCTGCCTCGCTGGGCTCAATGCCGTGCTGGATCGCGTTCTCTATCAGTGGCTGCAATATGAGCGGCGGCAGCGGCAGGTGCTGCAGCGACGCCTCCACGTCGATGCGATAGCGGAGCCTGCCGCCCAGACGCAGCGCCATGATGGCCAGGTAGTGCTCGACGAGCTGACATTCCTCGCCCAGCGTGGTTTCGGTCTGGCGGGCCCGCGTCAGCGCGACGTCGAACAGGCCGCTGATCGCATCCAGCAGCGGCAGCGACTGGTTCGACCCCTGGCGGATGAAGCTGCGTAGCGTGGCCAACGTGTTGAACAGGAAATGAGGCTCGATCTGCGCCTGCAACATCTGCAACTCGGCGCGCAGTCGGGCGCGATCCGCCTCCACACGGCGCACCGCTCGCAGGCGGCGCAGGCCTTGCAGCAGCGGCAAGCCCAGCAGCGCGGCGTTGAAGCTCAGATGCAGCCAGAAGCGGGTAAGCCGGTCTGCGGCGGCCATCGAATCGTGCAGCAGAGCTTGCTCGACGCTCCAACCCAGCGCAGCGCCCGTCAGCAGGATCGCAAGCAGCAAGGCTGGCAGCAGCGCGCGGGCCTGCGGCCCGGTGCGCCGTGCCAGCAGGCCACTCAGACCGTCGGCGGCGGCGTGACCAGCCCACAAGCCCAGCGACAGCGCCCAGGCGGGCTGGGCGCGAAGGAACAAAGCCGACAGCCCGAACAGCGCCAGCCCGGCCAGCAAGGGCGCAGGCCGGCGCCAGCCCACCCCCTCTTCGCGGACGGCCTGGGCCAGATCGTTGCCGAACGTGGACGCTGCGGTGGTCAAGGCGGCGTCATGGCGCGGGGCTGGCGTGGCAGCACCGGCGCGCCACTCTCACCGGTAACCGCCACGCCGTTGCCCACCACCTCAAGCTGGAACGCCGTGGCCTGCAGCTGGCCGCCCCCGTTGAGCAGGAAGCCGAAGCTGAGCGCGGTGGCGTCGGCCGGGATGTCCAGCACAACCTCGGCGGGCTGCCAGCCGAAGCTGCCGCGCAGCGGCCGGTTGTACATGTTGTCGAACGCCGCAGCGCGCTGGCCGACGTCAGCACGCATCCACAGGCCGCCCCAGGCTGCGAGTTGGTCGGCGCGCAATTGGGCGCTCAGACGCACGCGCTTGCCGGCGTAATCGGTGCCGGCGATCTGCTGCATCAGTGTCGAAAAACCGGTGGTGCCGGGCTGGCAGTCCAGGCTGAAGACCCGGGTGCTGGGGGCGCCAGCGACGGAAGCGACGTCGCCTTTACAAGTCTGCGCGTCACCCGTCTGCAACCAGCCCGGCGGCAGGCCCTCGGGCTTGGCCAGCGCGGTGGCGAGTACGCCGACCCCGATGGCGGCAATGATGGCGGAGGCTTTCATCAATCGATCTCCCGTGACGGACGCGAATCGGTCCGCCCGCAGACTAGGTTTTCGAGGCCTGGTCTGCGGGTCAACGGGGTGAACGGGCCCGCTGCGCGCAGCAGCTGCGCAAAAGCCGACACCAGTGGCGCGTTCACTCCTCCAGCAGGCTGCGCAGCATCCACGCCGTCTGCTCATGCACCGTGATGCGTTGCGTCAGCAGGTCGGCGGTGGGCTCGTCGCCGGCCTTGTCGACGACCGGGAAGAGCTGGCGCGCCGTGCGGGCGACGGCTTCGTGGCCTTCCTTCAGGATGCGCACCATCTCCAGCGCCTTGGGCGGCGTGGCGGGCGCGTCGGGCAGGCCGCTGAGCTTGGCGAACTGGCCGTAGCTGCCGGGCGCGGCATGGCCCAGCGAGCGGATGCGCTCGGCCACCGGGTCCACGGCGTTCCACAGTTCGGTGTACTGCGTCATGAACATCGTGTGCAGCGTGTTGAACATCGGGCCGACGACGTTCCAGTGGAAGTTGTGCGTCGTCAGGTACAGCGTGTAGGTCTCGGCCAGCAGCTGGGACAGGCCGGCGGCGATGGCGGCGCGGTCCTTGTCGCTGATGCCGATGCTGATGCTGGTGGTGCGGGCAGAGGATTTCTTGGGCATTGGGAGGCTCCGTAAGGGATGGGCCAAGCCTAACGGATGCGCCGCGCCCGCGCTCGCCCGGGGCGGCGGCCCGCACCAACTGCCCGGTGCAGAAAAAGCAAAGGCGCCCGCAGGCGCCTTCGAAACCGCGTCGTTCTCAGGCGCGGCGCTTGCGGCGCGACATGCCCATCACAGCGAGGCACATGCCCGCCAGCGCAACGCTGCCCGGCTCCGGCACGGTGGCCATGGCGGCATCGATGAAGTCGCGGTGGATGCTGACCGGTACGAAACCGTTGAACTCGCCGAAGCTGTTGTTCAACGCGTCGTCCACGTCGCCCCAGCCGCTGCCAAAGGTCAGGCCGAAGGACGTCACCGAGGCCACCAGGTCGCCGATGAACTCCGGCCCCCCCGAGTCGCCACCCGCGCTGGAGACTTCGTCCGCACCGACACCGGTGTTGCAGTACTTGTCGCTCGGAGCGATGCCGAAGCCGAAGACGGCGATGTTGCAGCTCAGATCGTTGGCGCCCGTGCCATTGTCAAAGTCGGCCAGGTAAGTGTTTTCGATCTGGCTGGCGGGTTCGCTGAGCACGTCATCCCACAGGCCGCCGAAGTCGGTGTCGCCAAGGCGGAAGTCGTAGCGGTTGTCGCCCTGGCGCAGGCGACCGGTGCCGGCGTTCACACCGACGTCACCGCCACCGGTCGAGCGGCCGCCATAGCCCGCGATGTTGTAGTCCAGCCCGGTCAGATCGTCGCCGCCGTACAGGCCGTGTGCCTTGACGCTGGAGTCGACGAAGTCGTCCAGCGTCAACACGGCGATGTCGTTCTGGTCGATGACATGGCCGGTGTAGTCAGAGTGCACGTAGTAGTTGGTCACGCCGTAGCTGAACGTCGGCGCTTGCCAGGTCACGTTGTCGGGGTTGGCGCCGGTGTAGAAGTACACCGAGGTGCTGAGCGGGCGAGCCGCAGTGCCGTCACTGACGCAGTGGGCTGCCGTCAAGATGGAGCGCTGGTTGGCCAGCAAGGTGCCGGAGCAGATGAAGGCACCCGCCGCACCGTAGTCCGTGATGATCGTCGCCACGCCGCTGTACTGAGACCGGGGCGCGAAGTAGCGCGGATCGCCGCCAGAGGCTGCGGTGCCGGTGGACGTGACGCCAACGATGGTGCTGTTGGCGGTCCAGTTCAGGCCGCTGTAGCTGCCCGACAAAGACTTGAAGTCGGCGTGCGCGCTGCCGGCGGCCAGCAGAGCCACGGCCAATGCTGCTAGAGACTGCTTCACAAAGATTCTCCCTGGGTGGAATCTCCCTGCCGCCAGCCCGCTCGTTATCGCGTTAGCAAGCAGGGAAAAGAGGTGAATGTGAAGCTACAACTATCGTTCCGGTTGGCGTGCGCGCCGGCGGACCTCCTCCCCGTTTTGGGGGGAGGGTTTGCCTCAACTCAGCCGCTTCACGCCGTCCAGCTCGCAGGCGTAGATGGCGTTGCGCAAGGCCGCGATGGCCTCGTAGCGCGTGAAGCTGCGCCGCCAGGCCAGCACGACGCGCCGCGTGGGGATGGGCTCGCTGAAGGGCACGAACTTCAAATGCGGTGACGGCTCGCGCGGCAGCGACAGGCGTGGCACCACGGTCACGCCCATGCCGGAGGCCACCATGTGCTTGATGGTCTCCAGCGACGAGCCCTCGAAGCTCTTGCGGATGCCCTCGGCGTCGCTGGAGAAGCGCGCGAACTCGGGGCAGACCTCCAGCACATGGTCACGGAAGCAATGGCCGTTGCCCAGCAGCAGCATGGTCTCGGCCTTCAGTTCCTCGGCGCTGATGCTCGTGCGGCTGGCCAGCGCATGGCCGGCGGGCAGGGCCACCATGAACGGCTCTTCGTACAGCGGCGCGGTGGCCAGTCCCGCGTCGGGAAAGGGGTCGGCGAGGATGGCGCAGTCCAGCTCGCCGGTGCGCAGCATGTCCAGCAGCTTCACCGTGAAGTTCTCCTGCAGCATCAGCGGCATCTGCGGGTACTTCTCGATCGTGTGGCGCACCAGCTCGGGCAGCAGGTAGGGGCCGATCGTGTAGATGATGCCCAGCCGCAGCGCACCGGCCAGCGGGTCCTTGCCGCGCTTGGCGATCTCCTTGATGGCGCCGGCCTGGTCCAGCACCGACTGCGCCTGGCGCACGATCTCCTCGCCCAGCGGCGTGACGGACACCTCGCTGCCGCCACGCTCGAAGATCTTGACGTCGAGTTCTTCTTCGAGCTTCTTGATCGCGACCGACAGCGTCGGCTGCGACACGAAGCAGGCTTCGGCGGCACGGCCGAAGTGGCGCTCGCGGGCAACGGCGACGATGTAGCGCAACTCGGTCAGGGTCATGGTCAGGCAAGCACTTCAGGGCAAGGCCCCGAACGCTACACTGCGCCCGCCCTGGGCGGTGGTTCAGGGTTTTCACTGAGAGGATGCCATGACTGATCGCAAGCCCATGACGCTGCCGCGCCTCGCGCAGATGCATGCCAGCGGCGAGAAGATTGCGATGCTGACTTGCTACGACGCGGCCTTCGCGAGCCTGCTGGACGAGGCGGGCGTGGACATGCTGCTGATCGGCGACTCGCTGGGCAATGTGCTGCAGGGGCGCGGCTCCACGGCACCGGTCAGCCTGGACGACATGCTGTACCACACGACCTGCGTGCGTCGCGGCGTGAAGTACGCCTTCGTCGTCGCCGACCTGCCGTTCGACAGCTATCACGTCAGCAAGGAGGAGGCCTGGAAGAGTGCCGCCGCGCTGGTGAAGGCTGGTGCCCACATGGTCAAGCTGGAAGGCGGCGGCTGGACGGCCGAGACCGTGCGTTTCCTGAGCGAGCGCGGCATTCCGGTGTGCGTGCACCTGGGCTTCACGCCGCAGACGGTCACCGCCCTGGGCGGCTTCAAGGTGCAGGGCCGCGACGAGGAAAGTGCCGCGCGCATGAAGCGCGAGTCCCAGCAGGCCGTGCAGGCCGGCGCTGCCATGCTGCTGTACGAGATGGTGCCGGCCGCGCTGGCCGCCGAGATCACGGCCGCTTCCCCAGTGCCCGTCATCGGCATCGGCGCCGGTGTCGGCTGCTCGGGCCAGGTGCTGGTGCTGCACGACATGCTCAACATCACGCCCGGCCGCAAGCCGCGCTTCGTCAAGGACTTCATGGCCGGCAAGGACTCCGTGCTGGCGGGCGTGAAGGGCTATGTCGACGAGGTGAAGGCCGGGGCCTTCCCCGTGAACGCCGTGCACGGATTCTGAATATGCAAGTCATCCACACCATCGCCGAGCTGCGTCAGGCGCTGGCCGCCCATGCCGCGCGCGGCTTCGTGCCCACCATGGGCAACCTGCACGACGGCCATCTGGCACTGGTGAAGCAGGCGCGCGAGCTGGTGGGCCCGGCGGGCGCCGTGGTCGCCAGCATCTTCGTCAACCGGCTGCAGTTCGCGCCGCACGAGGACTTCGACACCTACCCCCGCACGCTGGCCCGCGACTGCGAGCTGCTGGCGGGTGCCGGCTGCGACATCGTCTTCGCGCCGAGCGAGAAGGAGCTCTACCCCGAGCACCAGGGCTACAAGGTGAGCCCGCCGCCGGAGCTGGCCGACATCCTCGAAGGCCACTTCCGCCCTGGCTTCTTCACGGGCGTCTGCACGGTCGTGCACAAGCTGTTCAACATCGTGCAGCCGACGCTGGCCGTGTTCGGCAAGAAGGACTACCAGCAGCTCATGGTGCTGCGCCGCATGACGGCGCAGATGGCCCTGCCCATCGCCATCCACGGCGGCGAGACGCGCCGCAGCGACGAAGGCTTGGCGCTGTCGTCGCGCAACGGCTACTTGAGCGAGGCCGAGAAGGTGGAAGCGCTGCGCCTGTCGCGCACGCTCAAGGCCTTGATCGCGCGCTGGCAGGCCGGCGAGCGCGACGTGGCGGCGCTGGAAGCCGACGCGCTGCAATCCCTGCGCGACGCCGGCTGGGCGCCGGACTATGTGACGCTGCGCCGCCAGCACGACCTGGGCGCCGCCGCGGAAGGCCAGCCCCTGGTGGCACTGGCCGCCGCGCGGCTGGGCACCACGCGGCTGATCGACAACCTCGAGCTCAGTTGACGGCGGTCACCTCGATGTCGAACACCAGCGCCGCGCCGCCCGGGATGGTCTGGAAACCCAGGTTGCCGTAGGCCTGGCTGGCCGGCATGGTGATGGTGCGCTTGCCGCCCACCTTCATGCCGAGGATGCCGGCGTCGAAGCCCGCGATGACCGAACCACTGCCCAGCTTGAACGAGTAGGCGGTGCCGGAATCGAACTTGGTGCCGCGGGTGCTGGTCACACGGGCGTCGTACAGATAGCCGGTGTAGTTCAATGTGACGGTCTTGCCGGTGTCGGCGCTTGCGCCGGTGCCGACGACGGTGTCCTGCGTGGTCAAGGCCGTCACGCCCAGCCAACCATTGGGGTCGACAGCGACGAGTTCGATGTCGAACACCAGCGCCGCGTTGGCCGGGATGGCCGTGCCGGCACCGGCGCTGCCATAGGCCAGGCTCGCCGGAATGGTGACGGTGCGCTTGCCGCCCACCTTCATGCCTTGCGTGCCCTGGTCGAAGCCCTTGATGACGCCATTGGCGCCCACGACGAAGGGCAACGGCGTGGCGCCGACGTTGCTGTCGATCTTGGTGCCCTTGGTGTCGGCATTGCGAATGTCGAAGACCCAGCCGGTGTAGGTGACCGTCACCGGCTTGCCGGCATCGGCCAGGGCGCCCGTGCCCACGGCGTTGTCGACCGTCTTCAGCGCAGTGACCGTGTGCCAGCCCTGCGGGTCGCTGACCGCAGGAGTGCCGGCGTCGCCACCGCCACCGCCGCAGGCGGCGAGGCCCAGGCTGGCGATGAGCGCGCTGGCGGCGAACTGGAGAGTCTGGCGGCGAGAATGGTTGGCGAGCATGGGCATGTGTGAAGAAAGGGGCTACCGCCCAGTTCGGGTGGCGGCGCAGACTATATAGAAGCCACCGGATGTAAAGGCTTGTAAGGCAACGTCAACGCCTGGTCCTGCCCCACGTTAAGCCCCCAATGCCGGAGACCGCCATGAATCTGTTCCAACGCCTGTCGAGTTTTGCCGTGGCCTTCTGCACAACGGCACTGCTGAGCGCCTGCGGAGGCGGCGTGGACGTCGAGGTTGGTGGTGGCAGTGGTAGCGGCGGCGGCACGCCGTATCCGGTCCCCAACCCGGTGGCGAATGCGCCCACGCTGTCGTGCAGTGCCGCCGGCCTGGCCGCATCCACGGCCAGCACCTGGCCCACGGTCTGCATGCTGACCAGCAGCGGCGAGATCGTCGTCGAGCTGTACGACACCTACTCCCCGCAGACGGTGGCCAACTTCTACAAGTACGTCGCCGCGGGCTTCTACACCAAGACGCTGATCCACCGCGTGGACCGCGACTTCGTCATCCAGGGCGGCGGCTACACCTCGGGCATGGTGGCAAAGACGCCGCTGTACGCACCCATCAAGCTGGAAAGCAACAACGGCCTGTCCAACCTGCGCGGCACCCTCGCCATGGCCCGCCGCAGCGAGGCCGACTCGGCCACCAGCCAGTTCTTCTTCAACGTCGTGGACAACACCAGCCTCGACTACCAAAGCACCAGCAACCCCGGCTACGCGGTGTTCGGCCGCATCATCTCCGGCCTGAACACGCTGGACGCCATCAACGTCGTGCCGACCTACACCTACAGCCAGACGGACATCGAGCCGCGCACCGAGGTGCTGGTGTACTGGATGCAGCGGCTGAAGTAAGGCCTGTCTCATCGCCACCCGCCGCTGCGGGCGCGCCCGGTGGCAGACTCGCGGCCATGCCCGATATCGCCGCCCCAGCCATCCGCCGCATCGCCCTCACCACCGGCGGTGGCGACGCGCCCGGCCTGAACGCCGTCATCCAGGCCGTGACGCGCGCGGCATTGCAGCAGGGCTGGACCTGCCTGGGCATCCGCGACGGCTACGACGGCCTGCTGCGGCCCGAGCGCTACCGCGCCGGAGACGGCTGCGTCGAGCTGACGCCCGAGCGCGTCGACGGCATTGCGGCGCTGGGCGGCACGTTGCTCGGCTCCACGAACAAGGGCGACCCCTTCGCCTACCCGACGCCGCGGCCCGACGGCAGCGTCGCGACGCTCGACCGCTCGCAGGACCTGCTGGACGCGCTGGCCCGCGAGCGCGTGGATGCACTGGTGGCTGTGGGGGGCGACGGCTCGCTGGGCATCGCCCACCGGCTGGCGCAGCGCGGGCTGCGTGTCGTCGGCGTACCCAAGACCATCGACAACGATCTCGATGGCACGGTGACGACCTTCGGCTTCGACACCGCCGTGGCGTTCGCCAGCGAGTGCATCGACCGCCTGCACACCACCGCCGCCAGCCATCACCGCATCATCGTCGTCGAGGTGATGGGGCGTTATGCCGGCTGGATCGCACTGCATGCCGGGCTGGCGGGTGGCGCGCACGCCATCCTGCTGCCCGAGCTGCCGTTTGACCTGGCCGCCGTGGCGGCGCTGGTTGCCGCGCGTGAGGCGCGGGGCCAAGCCTATTCCCTCGTCGTCGTCGCTGAGGGCGCCTGCCCACGCGAGGGCCACCGCGCGCTGCTCGGGCCGGCCGAGGCCGGCCATGCCGAGCGCCTGGGCGGCATGGGCGAGCAGGTCAGCCAGGCCCTGGGCCGGCTCACCGGCAAGGACGCGCGCTGCGTCGTGCTGGGCCACCTGCTGCGCGGCGGCAGCCCGACCGCCTTCGACCGCGTGGCCGCGCTGCGCTTCGGCGCGGCCGCCGTGCGTGCGCTGGCCGCCGGGCAGCAGGGGGTCATGGTGGCGCTGACCGGCCGCGACGTGCAGCCCGTGCCGCTGGCCGATGTGGCCGGCCGCATGAAAGCCGTGCCGCTGGACGGCGACACGTTGGCCACCGCGCGCGACCTGGGCATCTGCCTGGGCGTCTGAACCCGCCCGCGCTGCGGCCTGACCCCGCCGTCGTGCAGCTCGTCGCAGCCCGCGCGACCCCGCTCGCACCATCGCTTAGGCTGCGCCCGTCTTTCACTCCCACGAAAAACTCGTCATGACCCGTATCGCTTCCCTGGGCGTCGCCCTGTCCGCCGCCGCCCTGCTCAGCGCCTGCGTCTTCGCGCCGCCCTCCAGCTCGTTCAACGCCGCCGACGCCGACACGCTGGCCAAGAACAGCGACCGCGCGCTGCTCGCCTGCGGTGCCGGCAACGTCAAGGAAGTCAGCGCCAAGAGCTTCAGCTGCAAGTAAGCGGCTAGGGCCTGTTTACCCTACTCCCGTAGGGTAAACAGGCCCTATGCCTTCAGGAACTCCGCCTTCGTCCCGAGCCAGCGCGCCACCTGGCGCTGCGCGGCCTCGGGGTGCTCGTCCAGCAGCCGCGGTGCCAGCTCGCGCGCGGCGACGAGCAGCGGTGCGTCCTCCTGCAGGTCGGCAAACCGCAGCAGCTCGGCGCCGCTCTGGCGCGAGCCCATGAACTCGCCCGGGCCGCGGATGTCCAGGTCGCGGCGCGCAATCTCGAAGCCGTCGGTCGTCTCGGCCATGGCCTTCAGGCGCGACTTGCCGGTGTCGGACAGCGGCGGCGTGTAGATCAGCACGCAGACGCTCGCCTTCGCGCCCCGCCCCACGCGGCCGCGCAGCTGGTGCAGCTGCGCCAGGCCGAAGCGCTCGGCATGCTCGATGACCATCAGGCTGGCGTTGGGCACGTCCACGCCCACCTCGATGACGGTGGTAGCCACCAGCACGCTCATCGCGCCGCTGGAGAACTGCGCCATCACGGCGGCCTTGTCGGCCGGCGACATGCGGCCGTGCAGCAGGCCCACCGCGTGGCCGTCCAGCTCGGCGCTCAGTTCCGCGTGGGTCTCGGTGGCGTTGCGCAGGTCGATGGCCTCGCTCTCCTCGACCAGCGGGCAGACCCAATACACCTGCGCGCCGTCGGCCACCGCCATGCGGATCTTGTCGACGACGTCGTGGCGCTTGGACTCGGTGAACACCTTGGTGACGATGGGGCTGCGGCCGGGCGGCAACTCGTCGATCGTCGACACGTCAAGGTCGGCGAAATAGGTCATCGCCAGCGTGCGCGGGATGGGCGTGGCGCTCATCATCAGCAGGTGCGGCTCCAAATCCATTGCTTTGAGCTTGTTCCTCAGCGCGAGGCGTTGAGCCACGCCAAAGCGGTGCTGCTCGTCGATGATGGCCAGGCCCAGCTTCGCGAACTTCACCTTGTCCTCGATGACCGCATGCGTGCCGACGACGAGTTGGGCCTCGCCCGACGCGGCCGCCTCCAGCATCTTCTGCCGCGCCTTGCCCTTCACGCTGCCGGTGATCCACGCAACACGCAGGCCCAGCGGCTCCAGCCAGCCGATCAACTTGCGGAAATGCTGCTCGGCCAGGATCTCGGTGGGCGCCATCAGCGCGCACTGCCAGCCGGCGTCGATGGCGACGGCAGCCGCCAACGCAGCGACCACGGTCTTGCCCGAGCCCACATCACCCTGCAGCAGCCGGTGCATGGGCTGGGGCCGGGCCAGGTCACGGGCGATCTCCTCGGCCACGCGCTGCTGGGCACCGGTCAGTTGAAAGGGCAGCACGGCCAGCAGCTTCTCGTGCAGCCCGCCCGGCCGCCCCTGCAGCGCCGGCGCCACCAGCCTTGCGCGCTCGCGCTGCGCCTGCAGTTGCGACAGCTGCTGCGCCAGCAGTTCCTCGAACTTGAGCCGGTGCCAGGCCGGGTGATGGTGCTCGTGCAGGGCCTCCTGCGACGCGCTGGGCGGCGGGTGGTGCAGATAGTTCAGCGCGTCCTTCAACGACGGCAACCCGCGCGGCACGACGCCCGGCGGCAGGATCTCGCGCAGGTCGGCCCGCGCCAGCCCCGATGCCACGGCCTTGCGCAGGTAGGCCTGCGGCAGCTGGGCCGAGGCCGGGTAGACAGGCGTCAGCGATGCGGCCAGCGGCGTGTCGTCGTCGACGACCTTGACGACCGGGTGCACCATCTCGCGGCCGAAGAAGCCGATGCGCGCCTCGCCGCGCACACGCAGGCGCGTTGCGGCCGACATCTGCTTCTGCTGCGACGGGTAGAAGTGCAGGAAGCGCAGCAGCAGCGTGCCGCTGTCGTCCTTCACGCGCACCAGCAGCTGGCGGCGGCTGCGCAGCTCAACCTGGCAGTCCACGACGACGCCTTCCACCTGCGCGGGCTCGTTGTCGTGCAGCGCGGCGATGGGGGTGATGCGCGTCTCGTCCTCGTAGCGCAGCGGCAGGTGCAGCGCGAGGTCGATGTCACGCACCAGGCCGAGCTTCTCCATCGCCTTCTGCGGCGCGGATTTGCTCGGCTTGGCGGGTGGGGGCGCGGCGGAGGCCTCGGGCATGGCCCGCATTGTGCGGGCGCCCGTGGGGGCTCAGGTCGGTGTCGGCACGCCGGCCATGCGGTCGTACGAGACGAAGAACTGGCGTGCCAGCGCGAGCAGCTGGCCTTCGCTGAGCGGGGCGGCGGGCCGGTAGTCGGCGATGCGCGGCGCCAGCTGCGGGCGGTGTTCCTCGATGTAGTGGCGCAGCTGGCCCAGCACCACATGGGCACCGGTCACCAACACCTCGGGCGTGTCCTGCACGGCCTGGCACACCGCCTCGAAGAGCGCGTGCTCGGCCCGCTCGTCATGGCCGTGCGGGCGGCGGTTGTGGGGCTCGATGCGGGCCGCGTGAACCTGGTGGGCATCGAAATGCAGCACCTGCGCGTGGTGGTGATCGAGATGGACGACGGCGTGGAACATCAGTTTTCTCCTCGAAAGACGGAAAGGTTCAGCGAGCCGCCTCGGCGGCGGACTGGCAGGGGACGCAGCGCAGCGCCTGGGGCTGGCGCTGCAGGCGGTCGAAGGGAATGGCGGCAGCGCAGTCGATGCAGCGGCCGAAGCCGGGTTGCTTCAGGCGCTCCAGCGCGTTGTCGATGGCCTGCAGTTCGGCCACCAGGTGGGCGTCGCGGATCTGGTCGAGCTCACGGTCGGCCTCGTGCTCGCGCAGCTCGCGCGGGTCCTCCGCCACCAGGGCGGCGGCGTGGTCGAGGCGGTCGCCGCCGTCGCGCTGAGCCTGCAGCGCGGCATGCGCCTGCCGCCGCGCAAGCTGCAGCTCGCTTTCCAGCAGCGCGTGTTGTCCGGGGGTGAGGGATGTGCTCATGGAACCTCCTGAGCCCATGCTCCCACTGCCGGTGCCCGCGCTCTTTGAGGTGGGTCAAGAGTGGGCGAGGGAGAATGCCTGCCCTTTGGCACGGGTCTGTCAGGCCCTCAAATACACCATGAATCTTCCCGCCGCCCCCGCGCACACCGTCGCCGATTTCGACTTCGATCTGCCGCCCGAACTCATCGCGCAACATCCGGCCGCCGAGCGCAGCGCCTCGCGGCTGCTGGACGCCACCGGCCCTGCGCCCGTGGACCGCGTGTTCCGCGAGCTGCCCGAGCTGCTGTCGCCCGGCGACCTGCTCGTCTTCAACAACACGCGCGTCATCAAGGCGCGGCTGTACGGCGTGAAAGCGACGGGCGGCAACGTCGAGGCGCTGGTCGAGCGCGTCTTGCCCGGCTGCTCCACGAGCCCCCCCGCAGATGCTGCGCATCCGCTGCCCCCCGAGGGGGCGCAGCCGGCTCGGGGCGGCCCCGCGCCGGCAGGCGAGGTCTGGATGCACTTACGCGCCAGCAAGAGCCCCAAGCCGGGCAGCCGCGTGCGCTTTGCCGACGCCTTCGACGCCGAGGTGCTGGGCCGCTGCGGGCCGGACAAAGGCCTCTTCCATATGCGCTTTGCCGGCGATCCGTTCGCGCTGCTGGAGGCCCACGGCCACGTGCCGTTGCCGCCCTACATCGAGCATGTCGACAACGCCGATGACGAACGCCGCTACCAGACGGTGTTCGCCCGCGAGCCCGGCGCGGTGGCGGCACCAACCGCCGCGCTGCATTTCGACGAGGCGCTGCTCGCGCGCCTGGCCGAGCGCGGTGTGGAGCGCGCGCACGTGACGCTGCACGTCGGTGCCGGCACCTTCCAGCCGGTGCGCGTTGACCGCCTGGCCGACCACAAGATGCACAGCGAATGGTTCGACGTGCCGCAAGCCACCGTCGACGCCGTGGCCGCCTGCCGCGCGCGGGGCGGCCGGGTGGTGGCCGTGGGCACGACGACGCTGCGCGCGCTGGAATCCGCCGCGCGCGGCGGCCAGCTGCAGGCCGGCGCCCGCGAGACGGACATCTTCATCACGCCCGGCTTCGAGTTCCGCGTCGTCGACCGCCTCGTCACCAACTTCCACCTGCCCAAGAGCACGCTGATGATGCTGGTCAGCGCACTGGCCGGCCATGCCCAGGTGATGGCGCTGTACCGCCACGCGATTGCGCAGCGCTATCGCTTCTTCAGCTACGGGGACGCGATGCTGCTGGAGCGTCAGGAAGGTGGAGCGGCGACCGCAGTCACTTGACTCCGGTGCGTGCTTGTGCGCTCAGGCGTGCCGCGAAGCTGCTGTTACCACCCAATCCGAGCACGAGCTTTTCGGTTGCTCGCGTAGCGGCGACATACAGCACGCGTGCAGCCTCCTTCTCGTCATCGCCTGTCGCAGGCAGGTGGCCGATGCCAGGCAGTGCAACGACTGGAAACTCCAAGCCCTTGCTGACCCTCATGGTCATGATTTGAATGACGTTCGCATCGGGCCTGTAGTCACCCGTCCCCTTGCGCACATTGCTGGGCAGACGCTGCTCCGCGAAGACGGCAGCGCATAGGTCCATGGTCTTCCAGTCGGCACACAGGACGGCCATCTCACCCCAAGCGTGGCCCTGCTGATGCGCCTGTCTCAACGAGGTGGCGATGGCCCACACCTCTTCGTGTAGTGTGGGCAATCGGATGATCAACGGGGCTTCGCCGTCGCGACCGCAACCGATGGGCTTGAGCAGTGGAATGCCGTCTTCATCACTGTCGTCGGGCGTCAGCAGGTCGGCGGCGATGGCAGCAGCCACCTGCAGGATTTGGCGCGTGTTGCGATAGTTGACTTTCAATATCGTCGTGCGCCCCTGGGCCTGGATGCCGACACTTTTGAAGCTGAACTGCTGCGTACGCCGGCGTTCATAGATGCTCTGCGCATCGTCGTAGAGCAACAGCAGGCTGTTAGTGCTCGGGTCGACCATCTGCGTGACCAGCTTGAGCCACTCAGGGGCAAAGTCGTGACCTTCGTCGATCAGGACGGCCTGGTACTGACCGCTCGGGATCTGTCGGTTTTCGACGCTGCGGATGACGCCATCGACCAGCGCCTGCACGTACTGCTGGGCGCCCATCTTTCCGGGCAAGGTCTGGCCGAAGGTGACCAGTTGATCGCGACACCATTTGTGGAAATGGCGTACATGCACGCGACCGCCCAGATCCTTGGAGGCCATCGTGGCAGCCAGCTTGACCGCCAAGGGCTCGTTGAAGCACAAGACAAGGATGGGTTTGCTATTCAGGCCGCTGGTGCGAGCGAGCAACTCGGCGCGGTAGCCCAGTATCATCGTCTTGCCGGACCCAGCAACGCCGTGAATGACGCGATGGCCGTCGCCCAGTGACCGGGCCAGCTGCTCCTGCTGCAGATCCATCACCCGCATGATCTCGGGCAGCTCTGCCTCTTCGTTCGTATCGCTGTCGAACAGATCGTCAGACGAGGGAACCCGCACCTGCGGGAACATGATCCATCGCACGCGATCACATTGGGGCAGACTCATCACGCCGCGCATCATGAATGGGAACATGCCCCACAACCGGCTCTGCAATGCCTCGGGCTCGACGCCCTCAAGCATCTCGTCCTGGCAGAGCACGCGATCCGGGTCGATGGCGTGCTGCAATTCGGCCTGTTCGAACTGTCGTCGCGTGATGTTGGCAAGCACGACGCCGTAGCTCCACGGAAAGGCCAGCTTGCCGCGATGGCTGCCTTCGGCATGGACCAGTTGCGGGTCGCGCTCCAGCGCGTTGACGACCTGATGCGCATACTGGCGCGCCTGCTCCAAGGGATTGATCACGCACTTGGTTTGCCCGTTGACCAGGATCTCCCAGGTGTGCCGGTCGATCTTGTGCAAGGTGCTCAGCCGCCAGTCCTTGACCTCCAGGATGAGCATGCCGCGCCGGGGATGCAGCACGCAGAAGTCCGGATGGGCATTGCTAGGGCCCATCGGCACGTCGTACCAAAGGAGGTAGTCATCGTCCAACTTCGCTTCGAGGCGCTCTGCCA
Source organism: Pelomonas nitida (assembly GCF_043555975.1). Lineage (NCBI taxonomy): Bacteria > Pseudomonadati > Pseudomonadota > Betaproteobacteria > Burkholderiales > Sphaerotilaceae > Roseateles > Pelomonas nitida. The sequence continues at coordinate 51,198 of NZ_JBIGIA010000017.1, forward strand.
GTCGGCGTTCGCCACTGGTCATGCGGGAAACGCAGCTTCCCAAAGTCGGGATGAGTGTTGCCATCTTGATTCGCCGTCTCGGTGCTTTTCCGTGCTTGGTACTAACCATGAATCGGTGCGGCTAGCAGCGAGGGCCCGGAGGGATGTTGCGCGCGGGATATCCCGCCCGCAACATCCTATGTGGGATCTAGCCACCCGATCTTGCCGTTGCCCGCTTCCCCCAGGCGCTCCACGAGGGCCTTGGCGTCGTCGTCGGCGAGGCGGAACTCCAGCTCGACCTGTGCGCCATGCTTCATGCTGAGCAACTTAGCACCGCTCAGCGTGAGTTCGCGGCGCAACATGCCTTCCATCGCGTATGGCAGCGTGCATCGCAGGGATCGCATCGGCACGGTGACGATCTTGTCGGCCGTCAGCAGCGCCTGCGCGATGCAGTCGGTGTAGGCCCGCACCAGGCCGCCCGCCCCCAGCTTCACGCCGCCCCAGTAGCGCACGGCGGTGGCGAGCACGCCGTCCAGGCCCTGGTGGCGCAGCACGTCCAGCATGGGCCGGCCGGCCGTGCCGCCGGGCTCGCCGTCATCGTTGGCGGCGGAGTGCCCGCCCGCCAGCAGCGCCCAGCAGACATGCGCGGCCCCAGGGTGCAGCGCGCGCAGCTCGGCCACGCGCACCAGCGCCGCCGCGCGGTCGGCGCAGGGCTCCACGCAGCCGAGGAAGCGGCTTTTCTTGACGACCAGTTCGTACTGCGCCGGGGCGCTCAGGGTCAGGGCCATGCACGGCATTGTCCGGTCGCGGCTGCGACAATCCGCGCTCCATGCTGAAGTTCGACCTCCTCAAGACCGAAGGCCGCGCCCGCCGCGGCACGCTCACGCTCAACCACGGCGTCGTGCAGACCCCCATCTTCATGCCCGTGGGCACCTATGGCACGGTCAAGGGTGTCACGCCGCGCTCCCTCGAGGAGATGGGCGCCCAGATCATCCTGGGCAACACCTTCCACCTGTGGATGCGGCCGGGCCTGGACGTCATCACGCAGTTCGGCGGCCTGCACCGCTTCGAGAGCTGGCACAAGCCCATCCTGACCGACTCGGGCGGCTTCCAGGTGTGGAGCCTGGGCGCCATGCGCAAGATCAGCGAAGAAGGCGTCAAGTTCGCGTCGCCCGTCAACGGCGACAAGCTGCTGCTGACGCCCGAGGTCAGCATGCAGATCCAGACCGTGCTGAACTCCGACATCGTCATGCAGTTCGACGAGTGCACCCCCTACGAGACCAAGGGCGTGCTGACGACCGAGCGCGAGGCCCGGTCGTCGATGGAACTGAGCCTGCGCTGGGCCAAGCGCTGCATCGACGAGTTCGGCCGGCTGGAGAACCCCAACGCGCTGTTCGGCATCGTGCAGGGCGGCATGTTCACGAACCTGCGCGACGCGTCGCTGGCCGGGCTGACGGCCCTGGACCTGCCCGGTTACGCCATCGGCGGCCTGTCGGTCGGCGAGCCCAAGGCCGAGATGCAGCGCATCCTCGAGCACACCGGCCACCAACTGCCCGCCAACAAGCCGCGCTACCTGATGGGCGTGGGCACGCCGGAAGACCTGGTGGAAGGCGTGAGCCAGGGCATCGACATGTTCGACTGCGTCATGCCCACGCGCAACGCGCGCAACGGCCACCTGTTCACGCGCTTCGGCGACCTGCGGCTTCGCAACGCGCGCTACAAGGCCGACGAGAAGCCGGTGGACGAGACCTGCAGCTGCGAATGCTGCAAGGGCTTCAGCCGCGCCTACCTGCACCACCTGGACCGCTGCGGCGAGATGCTGGGCCCGATGCTGACGAGCATCCACAACCTGCACTACTACCTGAACCTGATGCAGGAGATCCGCGACGCGCTCGACGCCGGCCGCTTCGAGGCCTGGAAGCAGCAGTTCCACGCGGACCGGGCCCGGGGCATCTGACCTCCTGGTGAATCCGTTCAGCGGCCCCAACATAGCGGCATGCTGAAAACCCTGCTCGCCCCACTGCGCTGGCTGGTTCGTGCCCTCCTGGCGCTGCTGATCCTCTTCGAGGAATGGGGCTGGGAGCCGCTGCGGCGCGTGTTTGCGCTGATCGCGAAGCTGCCCGTCATCCGGCAGGTCGAGGCGCTGCTGAAGCGCTTGCCGCCGCGCTGGGCCTTCGTCGTGCTGGTGCTGCCCAGCCTGTTGATCCTGCCGATCAAGCTGGCGGCCGTCTGGCTGGTGGCCCAGGGGCATGCGCTGCTGGGGGTGCTCATCATCATTGGCGCCAAGCTGTTCGGCACGGCGTTGCTGGCCTGGCTTTTCCAGCTCATCCAGCCGGCGCTGATGCAGCTGCCATGGTTCGCTCGCCTGTACGGCCGCTGGACGGCCTGGAAGGCCGACCTGCTCGCGTGGGTGCGCGCCAGTGCCGTGTGGCGCATGGCCCGCGCGGTCAAGCGCCGGGTGGCGCGCCGGTGGCGGGCCTGGCGGGGGGGCTGAAGCCGCTGCCAGGCGTCAATGCAAGTCCAGCCAGGTCAAGGCGCTGCGATGCGGCGCAGGCGCAGCGTGGCCGTCGTGCCCTGTCCGGGCTCGCTGCGCAGCAGCAGGCTGCCACCCATGAGCTCGATGATTTCCTTGACGATGGCCATGCCCAGGCCGGTGCCCGGAATGGCGCCGGAGCGGTCAGCGCGGTAGAAGCGTTCGGTCACGCGGTCCAACTCCTGCGGCGTCATGCCCATGCCGTGGTCCTCGACCTCGATGTCGACATGCGTCTCGCCGACCGGCATCAGCCGCATGGCCACGGGCCCGCCGTCGGGTGAGTACTTGTAGGCGTTGGACAGCAGGTTGCGCAGCGCCTGGCCAAGCTTGCCGGCGTCCACCTGCGCCCACAGCGGCTCGGCCGCCAGCGTCAGCGCGGGCGGCTCGCGCTCGGGCGGCACGCCGAAGTCGTCCAGCGTGTGGCGCAGCAAGTCGTCCAGGCACACCGGCTGGAAGTTGAAGTCCAGCGCGCGCCGGGCCTCGATGCGCGACAGGTCCAGCAGCTCGTCGAGGATGTCCATCATCGCGCGGCTCTGCCGGTGCACGCGCTGCAGCAGCTCGCGGTGGCGCTCGGGCGGCAGCTCGCGGTGGATCAGCAACTCGACGAAGCCGTAGATGCTGGTCATGGGCGTGCGCAGCTCGTGGGCCGCGGCTGTCATGAACTCGCTCTTCAGCCGGTCGAGCTCGAACTGCTGGCTGATGTCGCGGATGTGCAGCAGCTGCGGCGTCTCCTCGTCGCCGCCATCGTGCAGCGCCAGCGACAGGATGCGCTGCATGGGTTTGGCCATCTGCACGATGCGCGGCGCCTCGCGCAGCTCCTGCAGCCGCAGCGGGCGCTGCGTCTCGGGCTCGGCGAAGCGCCCCTGCAGCAGCGCTGCGAGGCCCGCCTCGTCCTTGCCCAGCAGGTCGCGGTCCGGCAGCATCGTCAGGAAGACACAGGCGGGGCTGATGTACTGCACGCGGCGCTGGGCATCGAAGGCGATGAAGCCATCGGGTGTCAGGTTGAAGATGGCATGCAGCTGGCCCGTCTGGCGGCGCAGCCGGGTCACCAGATCGCCGACCTGGCTGGACAGCTGCTCGATCGCCCCGGCGCGCGCGCCAGCTGCCGCCGCACCGGCCGCGCCCAGCATCTCGCTCATGGCGTCCATCGCATGCGAACGGGCCTCCAGCTCGGCACGCAGGCGGTTCTCCAGGGCCTGCTGCTCGCTGACATCGCGCAGCACGATGACCGCCCCGGCGGGCTCGCCCCGATCCGAGCGGACCGGCGCCAGGCTGGCTTCGAGCACGCGCTCGCCGCGCTCGAAACGCCGGCCGTGCCAGCCGTCGTCCGGCGTTGCGTCGATCGACAGCTCCGGCAGCTGCTGGGCGATGGGCTGGCCCAGCAGCGCACTGCTGTCGCAGCCCAGCAGCCGCCCGAGCACCGGGTTGGCCAGCACCACCACGCCGGCCCGGTTCACGGTGGCCACCCCCTCGGCGATGGAGGCCAGCGTGACTGCCGCCTGCGCGCGCTCGGCTTGCAGCGACGCCGCGACCTGGTTGACCACCTCGAAGGTGCGCTGGAACTCCAGCGGCGCCTCGTCGGTGGCCATCGGCAGGACGGCCTGCCCACCTTGCTGCAAGCGCGCGCCGAGGTCGCGCACGCGGTCCAGCTGGCCCAGCCAGCGCCGCAGCGGCCACCAGACGAGCGACACGCCCGCCACGATGCCGATGCTGGCCAGCACGGCCGTCAGCTGCGCCACCTCCCAGATCTCGGCGGCGACGCGTTCGCTCCAGATCGCCAGGTGAACGTCGCCATAGTGGCGCCCGCCGACATTGATCGGCACGCTGAGCGGCGCCTCCTGCGTGGCCACCAGCCGGGTCAACCAGCCCGGCGGCACCGGGGTGGGATGGCCCCGGCGCGCGACCTCGATGCGCCCGCCCTTCAGGTCGATGAAGGCGGCGCCCCTGAACAGCGGATGGGCGATGGTTCGGTCCAGCGTGCGCTGGATGGTGTCGTAGTCGCCGATGACGGCCGCGTCGGCGACGGCCGGCGACAGCAGCGCCATCATGGCCTGGGCATCGCCCTCGGCGTCCTCCAGCATGGCCGACGCCGCATAACTCAGAAAGACCGCGAAGCCCGACACCACCAGCAGCGCCAGCGCCGCCGCATACAGCAGCATGACCCGTCGCAGCAGGGAGCGGGGCAGCAGCGCGTGGATCCGGGGCATCGCCGAGTTCATCAGCCGGTGGCGGGCGACGGCGGCGCGGCCATCAGCGCAGCGCCGCTGGCGCCGCCTCGTAGAAGCGCCGATAGGGCAGGTATTCGCGCCCATCGGAGGCCACGAAATGGGCATCGGCCGGCAGCCCGACCAGTTGGGCGCCGGCGGCCAGTACCTGCCGGCCCTGCGGGTCGTGGGCCATGCCGATGAAGGCCCGGGCCACCGCCTGCGCATCGGCCGCAGGCACCTTGGGCGACACCATGAGTGCCAGGTCGTGATAGGGCTCCGACGTCCACAGCACGCGGAACTTGCGGCCCTCGCGGCGGGCATAGCCCTCGACGAGCTGGGAGTTCGCCCCCACGGCGGCAACCTTGCCGCTGACGAGCTGGGCAAAGGCGCCGTCCATGTTGCCGCAGAAGACCGGGTGCACGTCGACCTTCTGCTGCAGCAGCTGGGCATAGGTGGTCTTGTAGGCGATGAAGGCCTCGGGGCCGGGGAAGCCGACGTCCTTGCCCGCCAGCTGGGCCAGGTTGCGGATGGGCGAGTCCGCCGCGACGACGATCTGGCCGTGCAGCGGGGGCGTGTTGCGCCGGCCGAACACCTTCCAGCCCATCTGCTCGCGCTCGGGGCTGAACAGGTGGTTGGTGAAGGCGAACTCCACCTCCTGCGCCAGCACAAAGGCTGTCGTGTCGACCGAGGTGCGCCCGAGCTTGAGCGACAGTCGCACGCCGCTTTTCTCCGACACGTAGGCGACGATGGGATTCCAGTAGGCCGCCGCCGTGGCCAGGTTGGCCTGATTGACCGGCGAGAAGCGGTACTCCGTCTGCGCGAGCGAGGGCAGCGCGAAGCTGGCTGCGGCCAGCAGCAGGGCGAAGGCTTTCATCGGTCTTGCGGCGTTGAAGAACGTTCGGGCACCCATTGTGGTCATGGCCCGCGAATTTCGCAGCCTTGCGTGGGGCTGCACCCGGTGTTTGCCCTTGTTGGCGCCCTGGAGCGTGAACTCCTGCGCCGCCGCGGGCGCGTCAATCGACCACGACGCGTGGGCTGAATGCGACAGGGACGCCACCGGCAACCCGCCGCGCCACGCGCGCCTGGTCGATCTCGGCGCGGATGGCGGCGAGTTCACGCTGGCGTTCGTCGCGGTAGAACAGGTTGTAGGCCTCGAACGGGATGAGCCGCCCATCGGGGCGCGCGAAATGGATGCAGCTCTTCTTGAGCGCGCGGATGTCCAGCGACTGCGCGTCCATGAACTGCACGATGAGGACGCGGAACACGTCGCGGTAGCTGAGCTGCGGCGCAGCGATCTTCGGCAGGCAGCACAGCAGCTCCGACAGGCAGTTGGCGCCGCTCTCGGGCGAGTGGTTGGTGGAGAACAGCTTGAACACGGCGGCCTTCAACGCCGGGTCGCCCTCGAAGACGATGGTGCTGCGCTCGCCGGACAGCAGCGTGGCGGCATCGAGATAGCGCGTCAGCGGTACCAGGCCGCCTTCACCCCGGATGGCGTAAGCCATGGCCAGCGTGTCGGGGTTGCAGGGCACGGGCAATACGTCGGCGGCGGTGAACACGCCGCTTTGCTCGGCGATGCGGCGGCGCAGCTCGCTGACCGTGAGGCGGTGCTTGGCCGCGTCATAGGCCTCCACGCGGCCGGCGTTCTGGATGGGCTGCAGCGTCACGCCGCGCACGCAGGTGAACGCCTGGCCGTGGCGGATCACGTCGCCGATCTCGTCGTCGTTGACGCCGCGCTTGACGGTCATCACCAGCGTGGTGGACAGGCCCAGTGCCTCCAGCCGCGCGAGCGCTTCGTCGTGCGGCCGGCGCAGGTCGGCGCCGCGCAGGTCCATCAGCGCCTCGCGCCGCAGCGAGTCGAACTGCAGGTAGACCTCCAGCCCCGGCGCATAGCTCGCCAACCGCTCGGCGAAGGCCGGGTCCTGCGCGATGCGCAGCCCGTTGGTGTTGACCATCAGATGCTTGATGGGCCGGGCCTTCGCCGCGTCGAGGATGTCGAAGAACTGCGGGTGCAGCGTGGGCTCGCCACCGGAGAGCTGCACGACGTCGGCCTCGCCCTCGCTGGCGACGATGGCGTCCAGCATCGCCGTCACCTCCGCCAGCGTGCGGTGCGTGAGCCGCTCGGGGCCGGAGGCCGCATAGCAGGTGGGGCAACGCAGGTTGCAGTGGTCGCTGATCTCGACGATGGACAGGCAGCTGTGCTGCATGTGGTCGGGGCACAGGCCGCAGTCGTAGGGGCAGCCGTACTGCATGGGCGTGGCGAAGCGCTGCGGCATTTCCGGCGGCTTCACATAGACCTCGCGGCACAGGCGGTAGTAGTCGGCGTCGTCGCTGACGAGCACGCGCTCGGTGCCGTGCGCCGGGCACCATTTGTCCATGAAGACCTGGCCGTCCTTGATGACGATCTTGGCCTCCACGGGGCGCAGGCAGGTCGTGCAGACGGACTGCGTGGTGTCGTAGAACAGGTAGGGGCGAACTTTGCGGGTCATCTCTGCCTCTGGCCCGGCGGGTAGGCCGGTCGGTCCCCCGAGGGGACGGTGGGCCGGCCTGGGGCGGCCCGGCGCTCGGCCCGCCAGGCGCGGGCCAGGAAGGGGGCGTACAGCAGCAGCGCGATGGCGCAGGTCCACTGGATGCCCGACAAGCCCAGCGGCCAGGCCACCGGCACCGGCTTGAGGAACTCGATGGCGAAGCGCCACAACAGGTAGCCGGCCAGGAAGGCCTTGAACGCCAGCCCCGGCGTGGCGAAGCGGGCACGGTGCAGCACATAACCCAGCGGCAGCACGGCGGCGATCTCGTAGAGCTGCGTCGGGTGGCGCGGCACGCCGTCGCCGAAATCGACGCCCCAGGGCGCCGTGGTGGGCAGGCCGTAGGTGTCGTCATGCAGGCCGGCGAGGAAGCAGCCGACGCGGCCGATGGCCAGCCCCACGGCGATGGGCCACACCATCGCGTCGCCGGTGCTGCGGGTCTGGCCGGTCAGCGCCTTGGCGATCTCCACGCCGATCAGCCCTCCCAGCAGCCCGCCGACGATGCTCTGGCCGGGCCAGACGGGCTGGCCCTGCCACATGGCCAGCGCCACGTCGGGCCGCTCCATCAGGAACACGCCCTTGTTGCCCAGCGCCGCGCCGAGCAGCAGGCCCACGAGCACGGCGAAATTGCCCGGCGCCAGCGCGCCGCCGGTGGGCTGGCGCTTCAGCGTGGCCCGCCACATGGCCGCACCCCAGGCCATGCCGGCCCAGGCGAAGGCGCTGTGCACCCAACCCGCCAGTTGGGCGTCAAGCGTCATCGTCAGCCGGCCCGTCGCGGTCGTCGTCGCCCGATGACCACAGGCCCATGATGAGCCGTATCAGCCCCCAGATCGCCGCGCCGGCGACGACCACGAACAGCAGGCCCGTCAAGAACTCATGGCTGGCCAGGCCCATCGTCCCGCACAGGCCCAGGGCGCCGAAGCCCAGCACGAAGAGCAGCAGAAAGCCGGTTGCCGCAGCCTTCAGCACGAAGACGATCACGTCACGCATGGATCACTGCTCCTCGGGTCTCGATGAGTTGTTGCGCCTCGCCTGCCTCAGCAGCAGGCGTCCACACCACCAGGCCAGCCCGCCGCCGATCAGCAGGCTGGGAATCGCGATGACGAACACCGCGCCGACATAGTTGTCGGTGCCGCTCGACAGCAGCGCCGGCAGCGACAGGGCCGTGAACGCCGCACCGCACAGGCCGGCTGCACCGAAGCCCAGTGTGCCGACCATCAGCAGCGCGGCGACGATGAAGCGGCCGATCTTGGAACCGGCGTCCTCACTCATGAGGACGATCCGGCGGTCGTGACGCGGACATCAGGCGCCGCATCTTGCCGGCACAGACCTTGATCACGGCGATACCGCCGATCAGGCAGGGCACGGAGATGATCAGGAACATCGTCGCGTCGACGTGCCCCTGCAGCAATGCCGGGATGGTCATCAACGTGAAATAGCCGCCGCACAGCCCGATGGCCCCAAAGCCCAACGTGACCGCCGCCAGCGCAAGGACCATCAACGCGCGGGCGACAGGTGGCAACTCGGAACTCATGCGGTGGGCGCTGCCAGCAACTTGGCCACCCGCTCCTGCAGCACCTCGGGCGACACATCCGCCGGCTTCAGCGGCTCGTCCACCGTCAGGCTGATGCGGCTCCAGAACCCGCGGCGCAGCGGCTTGGTCATGGCCTTGCCGCCCTCGACGCGCGAGAAGAAGCTGCCCCACAGGTTGCCCAGCGCCATCGGGATGACCGGCACATCGGGCAGGCCGTCGATGAGCTTCATGACGCCGCCTTTGAACGGTTGCAACGTGCCGTCGCGCGTGATGCCGCCCTCGGGGAAGATGCAGACCATCTCGCCGTCCTGCAGCACGGCGCGCGCGGCGGCGAAGGCGGCCTCGTAGGTGGCCGGGTCGGTCTTGGCCGGCGCGATGGGAATGGCCTTGGCGAGCTTGAACATCCAGCCCAGCACGGGGATCTTGAAGATCTGGTGGTCCATCAGGAAGCGGATGGGCCGGGGGCTGGCGGCCATCAGCAGCACGGCGTCGACGAAGCTGACGTGGTTGCACACCAGCACCGCGGCGCCCTTGGTGGGCAGGCGCTCGTCATGCACGATGCGAAAGCGATAGACGATGCGCGTCAGCACGAAGGCCACGAAGCGCAGCAGGTACTCCGGCACGATGAGGAAGATGTAGGCCGCCACCACCGCGTTGGCAATACCCACCGCGAGGAAGACCTGCGGAATCGTCAGCCCCGCGCCGAGCATGGCGCCAGCGATGACGCTGCTGGCGATCATGAAGACCGCGTTCAGGATGTTGTTGGCCGCGATGATGCGCGCGCGGTGGCTGGGCTGGGCGCGCAGCTGGATCAGCGCATACATGGGCACGCTGTAGAGCCCGGCGAACAGCGCCAGCAGCCCCAGGTCGGCCAGCACACGCCAGTGCGCGTGCACGGCCAGGAAGCCGGCCACGGTGTAGGGATCGGCGGCGGGCAGGCCGGTCGCGGCGAAATACAGGTCGATGGCGAACACGCTCATGCCGATGGCGCCCAGCGGCACGAGGCCGATCTCGACATGCCGCTTGGACAGCACCTCGCACAGCAGCGAGCCGATGCCGATGCCGATGGAGAACACCGCCAGCAGCAGCGAGGCCACCTGCGGGCTGCCATGCAGCACCTCTTTCGCGAATGCCGGGAAGTTGCTGAGGAACACCGCGCCGAAGAACCACATCCACGAGATGCCCAGCAGCGAGCGGAACACGGCCAGGTGCTCGTGCGCGAGCTTGAGGTTGCGCCAGGTCTCGGTGATGGGGTTCCAGTTGATGACGAGGCCGGGGTCGGTGGACGGGCTTGCCGGGATGGCCTGCGCCGTCGCGCGGCCCAGCACGGCCAGCACCAGGCAGGCGATCGCCACGTGCTGCGGGCCGACGACGGGCGTGTCCACCAGCACGCCGCCCAGCAACTGCCCCAGCAGGATGGCGACGAAAGTGCCCATCTCCACCATGCCGTTGCCGCCGGTCAGCTCGCGCTCGTTGAGCTGCTGCGGCATGTAGGCGTACTTCACCGGCCCGAACAGCGTGGAGTGCAGGCCCATCAGGAACACGCAGCCCAGCAGCGCCGGCACGTTGACCGTCCAGAAGCCCCAGGCCGCGATGGCCATGATGGCGATCTCCAGGCTCTTCACGAGCTGCATGAGCCGCGCCTTGTCGTGCTTGTCGGCCAGCTGGCCGCTGGTGGCCGAGAACAGCACATAGGGCAGGATGAACAGCGCGCCGATGACCAGGCCCGCCATCTTCGGCTCCAGCCAGCTCAGCTGCAGCTGGTAGGTCACCATCAGCGTGAAGGCGAACTTGAAGATGTTGTCGTTGGCCGCGCCGAGGAACTGCGTCCAGAAGAACGGGGCGAAGCGGCGCTGGCCCAGCAGGGCGAACTGGTTCGGGTGTTCGGTGCTCATTTCCGGACGATATGCGGTGTATCTGACAGTTGGACGCGCGGCAGCCAGGCAAACAGGGAGTCCACGGTGACCGTGTCGATATGGCTCGTGAAGCGGCGCGCACTCGGATGATCGTCGAAAGCGATGTTGGCCTGTGTGAGCCGCCCGCCCAGCCGCGTCAGCGTGGAGAGGTGCAGGTCGGTGGGCCGGTAGCCCTGCGCGCGCACCCAGGCCTGTGCATCGCGCCGGCTGCCGACCCCCGGCGCCGCCGCGCCGGCCAGGGTCTCCAGCACCCACTGGTTGCTTTGCTGGTAGGTCGTTGCGAACGGGTAGGCCACCATGCTGTAGCGGCGCTCGTTGAACCGGGCGACGCGGCCGTTGTCGGCCAGCACCGGCAACAGGGCCTGCTGCAGCTCGGGGCTGAGCACGACGTAGGCGGCCTCGTAGCGCTTGGGGTTGTCCAGGAAGAACTCGCCCAGCCCCTGGCGGTACAGCGCGGCATGGTCGGTGCCGCAGTGGTTGAGCTTGTGCACGACGCGCCAGGCGCCGGCCGTCGCGTCCTTGTAGACGAAACCCAGGTGCGACCACTGCAGGCCGTACTTGGACAGGTCCTGCCCGGCGCGGGCCAGCAGCACGACCTGCGCGCCGCTGGCGTCGAGCTGGCGGGCGGTGGCCTGGGCGAGGGCCAGGCCTTGCTCGATCTGGCCAACTGTGGGCGGCTTCTCCTCGCAGGGGCGGCCGGCATGGGCAGTCGCGCCCGCCACGAGCAGCGCCGCAGCGGCGGCGGCCTTCACCGGCTCACCCGCTCGTTGTAGAGCAGCGCCTTGCCGATCTCGTTGGGGATGAAGGCGATGGCCTCCCCCAGCGCCGACAGCACGACGCCCGAGCCGATGACGGTGACCGACACGGCCGTGCCCGCGGAGACGGCCAGCCCCTCGGCGAGCCGGCCGGCGGTGCGCAGGCTGATGCGCACGCCGTCGGACGCCCGCGCCAGCACCCACACGGTGGCGCCGCCGACGACCTCCACGCTGACGACCACCAGCGTCACCCCCGACACCAGCAGCGCGGCCGGGGCGACGCTCAGCGCCGCGCCGGTGGCACTGACGGCCGTGGCCGACAAGGCCGCGGGGGCGACCGAGATCGCGCTGAGTTCGGACTGGGCCTGCGCGGCGAGCGCCAGCGACAGGGTGCAGGTGGCAAGCAGGGCTTTCATGGCGGGCTCCGGGTCAGGTGTTGTCGGCGGTGGCGGCCATCGCTTCGCGGCGGCCGTGCAGGCGGGCGGCCATCAGGTCGGCCTCGTGCGCGTCGCGCAGCATCTTGGCCAGCGTGAAGACGTTCGAGATGAGGTAGAGCCAGCAGACGCCGAGGTAGGCCTTCCAGACCGGCTGGATCTCCATGCGGTACAGGCCCCAGCCCGTCAGGCCCATGGCCAGTGCGAAACCGCCCCACACGACCAGGCGCCACATCGGCGTGTCCACGCGGCGGTCCTGGTTGTCGCGGACGAACTTGGCCAGCGCGAAGGCCGTGGACAGGCAAAACACATAGCCCATGATCATGAAAGCCCGGTCCAGGTCGGCGCCCGGCAGCCAGGCCAGGCCCGATGCGCACAGCAGCGCGCTGAGGCCGAAGGACACCCAGACCTGCAGGCGCCAGGCGCTGGTGTCGCGGCGGATGGACATGGGGGAGGACATGAAATAACTCCGTATGGCTTGGAATGGGCCGGATGATGCGTGCGGCTGCCGCGTTTGGTGCGGCGAATCCTGCCGAGGTGCATGCCGAGACCCGGCCGGTAGCGTTCGGCGCTACCCGTGGGCGGTTTCTGGGGCGAACTCGCCGCTGCAGGTGCCGTCATGCGCTACCGTTCGCCCCCATGTCGAGCACGCAATCCCTCGTCGCCCTGCTCAAGGGCGAGTTGAAGGCCCAGGGCCTGAGCTATGCCGACCTGGCGCGGGAGCTGGGGCTGTCGGAGTCCAGCGTGAAGCGCATGCTGGCGCCCGGCGGCGAGATGCCGCTGTCACGCGTGGACGAGATCTGCCGCGTGCTGGAGCTGGAGTTCGTGGAGCTGGCCGCGCGCCTGGGCAACCGCGCGCCCGCACAGCGCGAGCTGAGCCTGGAGCAGGAGAAGGCCGTCGTGGCCGATGCCAAGCTGCTGCTGGTGGCGATCTGCTGCCTGAGCCAATGGGCGCTGGAGGACGTGCTCGCGCGCTACCGCCTCAGTGAGGCGGATGGCGTCGCGGCGCTGGCCCAGCTGGATCGGCTGGGCGTGATCGAACTGCGCCCGCACAACCGCTACCGGCTCAAGGTGGCCAAGACGCTGCGCTGGCGCCCGCAGGGGCCGGTGATGCAGTTCTTCCGCGAGCGGGTGATGGCCGACTTCTTTGCCGGCGGCTTCGACGGCGAGGGCGAGCTGCTGACACTGGTGCACGGCGAGTTCGGCGCCGGGCATGCGCGCGAGCTGGCCGAGCGCCTGCGGCGCACCGCCGACGACTTCGCCCGCCAGCATCTGTTGGACCAGAAACTGCCCGCCGCCGAGAAGCGGCCTTACAGCGTCGTCATCGGCCTGCGGTCGTGGGTGTTCGAAGCCTTCCGCGACCTCGAACGACCCGGCCTGGGGCTGCGGCGGGGCTGACGCCGGCCGCGCGGCGCCGGTGACGCCGGGCTCACCAGAATTCCCAGCGCCCTGTCCAGATGACCCACAGGCCCAGCAGGCCGTTGGTCACCATGTGCGCGATGACGGCCGTCCAGAGCTTGCCGGTGCGGCGGTACAGCAGCGCATAGGCCAGCCCGGCGACGATGGCGGCCAGCCACAGCGTGTGCGCCAGCGTGAACACGAAGGTCGACAGCAGCACCGCCTTGTAGCCGACCGTCTGCGGGTCGACCCGCTCGAAGGCGGGGTGCTGCACCCAGCGCATCAGGAAGCCGCGCCAGAACAACTCCTCCATGACCGGCACCACCAGCGCCGCGCCCGCCAGGCGCAGCGCGATCAGGGTCCAGATGGGCTGGCCGTTGAGGTCCAGCGGCACGAAGCTGGCCGCGGCCTGGCCCAGCTGCATCCATGGCGCGTCCAGCTGCACCCACAGCGCGAACACCGCGATGCCGACGACGACGGACCACCCGACTTCGCGTGCCTCGGGCAGGTTCTGCCGCGCCAGCTCGCCGTAGCCGCGCCAGTAGAAGGCCAGCAGCCCGGCGACGATGAAGGTTTGCGCGCCGTAGATCCAGCGTGCGTCCAGGCCCAGGCTGCCGGGCAGATAGCCGCGCAGGGCCAGCAAGGCCATGAAGACGGCGAAGGGAATGCAGCGCGCGAGGGCGGCTGGGCTGAGCGCGGGCGGGGCGGCAGGCATGGCGGCAGGAGCTTAGCGGGGCGGCGCGAGGTGGCCGGCGACGCGGCCCCCCGAAGCGCAGGGGCGCGGCCGGCCGGGCCTGTCGCCTGAAAGCGCGAGCACCACGCCGGCGCCCGCCCCGCCCCGACTGGCTCAGCCCAGCTCGGCCAGGCGCGCCTCGATGCGCGCCTTGGTGGCTGGCAACTCCGCCGGCAGGCCTTCGGCCAGCTGCGCGAACAGCTCGGCATGCAGCACCATCTCGGCCCGCCACTCGGTGGCGTCGATGCGGGTGACCGTGTCGAACTGCTGCTGCGTGAAGGCGAGGCCGTCCCAGTTCAGGTCGGCATACGAGGGTGTGACGCCGAACACATGCTCCTGGCCGCCGCCCTGGCCTTCCAGGCGGTCCAGCATCCACTTCAGCACGCGCATGTTCTCGCCGTAGCCGGGCCAGACGAACTTGGCCGAAGCGTCCTTGCGGAACCAGTTGACGCAGTAGATGGCCGGCAGCTTGGCGCCGGTCTTGTCGCAGACGGCCTTCAGCTTGGCGCCCAGGTCCAGCCAGTGCTGGAAGTAGTCGGCCATGTTGTAGCCCATGAAGGGCAGCATCGCGAACGGGTCGCGGCGCACCACGCCCTGCTGGCCGGCGGCGGCGGCGGTGGTCTCGGAACCCATCGTGGCGGCCATGTAGACGCCTTCGGTCCAGTCGCGCGCCTCGGTCACCAGCGGCACGGTGGTGGAGCGGCGGCCGCCGAAGATGAAGGCGTCGATGGGCACACCGGCCGGGTTGTCCCAGTTCGGGTCCAGCGCGGGGTTGTTCGTGGCGGCCACCGTGAAGCGCGCGTTGGGATGCGCCGCCTTGGCGCCGGTTTCCTTGGCGATCGCCGGGGTCCAGTCCTTGCCCTGCCAGTCGATGGCGTGGGCCGGCGGGGTGTCGGTCATGCCTTCCCACCACACGTCGCCGTCGTCCGTCAGCGCCACGTTCGTGAAGATCACGTCGCGCTGCAGGCTGGCCATGCAGTTGGGGTTGGTGTGCGAGTTGGTGCCCGGGGCGACGCCGAAATAACCCGCCTCGGGGTTGATCGCATACAGGCGGCCATCGGCGCCGGGCTTGATCCAGGCGATGTCGTCACCGATGGTGGTGATCTTCCAGCCGTTGAACGCGGCCGGCGGGATCAGCATCGCGAAGTTCGTCTTGCCACAGGCGCTGGGGAAGGCGGCGGCCACGTGCATCTTCTTGCCCGTCGGGCTCTGCACGCCCAGCACCAGCATGTGCTCGGCCAGCCAGCCCGGGCTGCCGGAGGGCCCTTGGGCAGCCTGGCGGCCCATGGTCGACGCAATGCGCAGCGCGAAGCACTTCTTGCCCAGCAGCGCGTTGCCGCCGTAGCCGGAGCCATAGCTCCAGATCTCGCGCGTCTCGGGGTAGTGGACGATGTACTTGGTCTTGTTGCAGGGCCAGGCCACGTCCTGCTGGCCCGGCTGCAGCGGCGCACCCACCGTGTGCACGCAGGGCACGAACTCGCCGTCAGCGCCCAGCAGCTCGACGACGGCGCGGCCCATGCGCGTCATCAGGCGCATGTTGACGGCGACGTACGGGCTGTCGCTGAGCTCCACGCCGATGTGGGCGATGGGCGAGCCCAGCGGGCCCATGCTAAACGGCACCACATACAGCGTGCGGCCGCGCATGCACCCCTTGAACAGCGCCTTGTCACCGGTCTGCAGCAGCTCGCGCATCTCGGCCGGCGCCATCCAGTTGTTGGTCGGGCCGGCGTCTTGCTGGCGAGCCGAGCAGATGAAGGTGCGGTCCTCCACGCGAGCCACGTCGCTGGGGTCGGAATTGGCGAGGTAGCTGCCGGGCCGCAGCACCGGATTGAGCTTCTTGAACGTGCCGGCGGCGACGAGTTGCTCGCACAGGCGCAGGTACTCGTCCGTGCTGCCGTCGCACCAGTAGACATCGCGCGCTTCGGTCAGCGCGGCGATCTCGGCGACCCAGGCGATGAGCCGGGCGTTCTTGACATAGGCGGGCAGGTTCAGCTGCAAGCCCTGCATGGCGGGTTGGTTCATGGGAAAGCTCCGATCATGGGGATGTGTTTGGGACAACCCCGGAGCTGGCCCAAGCACACCAGGCCAGGCGGCCGGCAGCGTGGCCGCCAATGTAATCACGCCGTAACTCGATGCCACACCCAAGCCATGCAAAACCGGAATAACGCCATGCAGGCTGGACGTTTTCGGCCACTCACTGGATGAAGGCGCGGTTTTTCGCACGCGATGGGTTGGTAACTGATGGTGATTTTTGTGTCCCTGGATGCCCACGAGCGGGCCGTCCGTGCCGAGATGAACGCGAGGAAGTTGGGTAGGAGGAGATTGCATGGCGTCGGATCCGGGTGGAGAAATCATTGTTATAAGCACGTAGTTAACTACGTGGTCAAGGAGGCGGCATGCTGTTGTCGGAGTTCGCGAAGGAGACGGGGCTGTCGCCAGAGACGGTCCGCTTCTATGTGGGGAAGGGCTTGCTGAAGCCGCGTCGCGGTGTGCTGGGTGGCAGCAATCCGTATCAGGTGTTCTCGGCCGATGACGTGACCGCGGTGAGGATGATCCAGCTGCAGAAATCGCTGGGCTATTCGTTGAGCGAGATCTCGGCGCTCAACCGCGAGTACCGACAGGGCGCGAAGTCCGCCGCGCGCACGGCACAGGTGCTGCGACACCAGATCGACAAGTTGCAATCGCAGCGCGCAGCACTCGATGCAGCCCTCACGTTCTTGACCGAGAAGCTGGCATGGGTCGAGGCCGGCAAGCCTGGCGATGCGCCCCAGTTTCCGTGCTGAGCCGCGGATGACGGACGACCACTTGCACCGGATCCATTGATCGTCAGGGGTGTTGGCGCCGATCTAAATTTGACCCACCCTGCCGATTGAACTTTGACCCAGGGCTTGGGGCCGGCATCGGCTGACGCCGGCTGTGGACAACTGTAGCGGTGAGCTTGGTCAGCCCGCCTCGTCGCCCTTGTTGCGTCGCTCCTGCTCCCTGGCCTTGATGCGCTTGCGCGTGGCCGCCGTGGCCTGCGTGACGCGGTAGCTCTCGTTGCCGGTCTCCACGATGTGGCAGTGGTGCGTGAGCCGGTCCAAGAGCGCCGTGGTCATCTTGGCATCGCCGAAGACGCTGCTCCACTCGGCGAAGTCCAGGTTGGTCGTGATGACGACGCTGGTGTGCTCGTAGAGCTTGGACATCAGATGGAAGAGCAAGGCGCCGCCGGCCTGGCTGAACGGCAGGTAGCCCAGCTCGTCGAGGATCACCAGGTCCAGCCGCAGCAGGCTGGCCGCGATGCGCCCCGCCTTACCCTCGGCCTTCTCCCGCTCCAGCGCGTTGACCAGGTCCACGGTGCTGTAGAACCGCACCCGTTTGCCGTGCGCGCCGATGCCCGCCACGCCGATGGCCGTGGCCAGGTGGGTCTTGCCCGTGCCCGGGCCGCCCACCAGCACGACGTTGTGCGCCGCAGCCGTGAATTCGCATGTGGCCAGTTGCGTGACCAGCTTGCGGTCAACCGGCGAGGCCTCGAAGTCGAAGCGGGCCAGGTCGCGGTGCACCGGGAACCGGGCAGCGCTCATCTGGTGCTGCACCGAGCGCGTCGCGCGGTCGCTGGCCTCGGCCTGCAGCATGTGTTCCAGCAACCAGCGCGAACGCTCGACTTCGGCGTTGTGCTGCTCGCCGAGCTCGGCCCAGGTGGCGGCCATGCCGTGCAGGCGCAGCGCCTTCAGCTCTGCAATGACGTCAGCCATGGTCGGCCTCCTGCTCGACATGCTGCCCTGCCTCTTGCTTGGCCAGCTTGCGCAGTCGGTCGTACAGACCCGGGTCGGCCTGCACGGGCGTGCTCGTGCTCAGCAGGGTGTCGACGTTGGGCGGTCGCGCGGGGGCGGTCAGCCGTGCCAGCACGTTGGCCACGTGCTCCGGGCTGACGCGCCCGCTGGGGCCGGCGCGCTCCAGCGCCAGCTCGACCGCTACCAGCACCTCATCCAACCCGGACGTCGCACACAGCGCCAGCACTTGCGCCATCAGCCGGTCACCGCCCGCATGGCGCAGCAAGGCCTGACGCAGCTTGGCCAGTGGCTCGGGCAGGTCCACGAACGGAGCGCCGTTGCGCAGCGCACCGGGCTTCCTTTGCACCAGCGGCACGTAGTGCTGCCAGTCGTAGGCGGTGTGGCCTTTGCCGCCGAGCCGCGCGTGCTCGGCCACCACATGCCCATCGGCCACGATGACCACGCGCTGCGGGTACAGCCGCGTGCTGACCGTCTGCCGGGCCAACTCGCACGGCACCGAGTAGCGGTTGCGCGCCACGGTGACCAGGCAGGTGCTGCTCACGCGCGAGACGTCCTGCACGTAACCATCGAAGTCCACGGGCTTGGGCATCAGGTGGCTGCGCTCCAGTTCCAGCATCTCCGCCACGCTGAAGGCCTTGTGCTCGGGGTGGCGCAGCTCCGCCCACAGCGCCTTGCAGCGCTCGCCCAGCCAGGCGTTGAGTTCCTCCAAGGACCCGAAGCGCTGCTCGCGCGCCGCCAGCCAGATGCGACGCCGGCTGTCCTGCACGTTCTTCTCGACGACGCCCTTCTCCCAGCCCGAGGCGACGTTGCAGAAGTCCGGGTCGAAGAGGTAGTGCGCGCACAGCGCGGCGAAGCGGTCGTTGACGTCGCGCTTCTTGCCGCGGCCGACACGGTCCACCGCCGTCTTCATGTTGTCGTAAATGCCTCGGCGCGCCACGCCGCCCAGGGCTGCGAAGCTGCGCGTGTGCGCGTCGAACAGCATCTCGTGGCCCTGGCTCGCGTAGGCCACCAGCCAGAACGCGCGGCTGGCGCACAGCTTCGTGTGCGCCACCTGCAGCCGCTGGTACACGCCGCCGATGACCAGCGGCTCCTCACTCCAGTCGAACTGGAAGGCCTCGCCGAGTTCGAAGCTCAGCGGCACGTAGGCGTCGCCCGTCGCGGCACTGCCCTGGGCCAATCTCCAGGCGCGGATGTAGTCGGTCAGCCGGCTGTAGCCGCCGCCATAGCCCGCGGCCTTCAACTGCTCCAGCAGTGCCTTGACGCTGCGCCGCTCCTTCTTCGGTCGGCGGGCATCGGCGCGCAGCCATTGCTGCAGTTGCTCGACGTACGGCGCCAGCTTGGTCGGCACCGCCGGCCGCCGGTACTGGGGCGCTTCCGCCGTGCCCAGCCGCAGGTACTTGCGCACCGTGTTCCGCGCCAGGCTGGTCGCCTTGACGATCTCCCGCACCGACTTCTTCTCGCGGTGGTGCATCCGCAAGACCTTGCCAATCATCACCATGGTGATCACTCCTCAAACCCCCGCCCAGCTGTGGATATCTCGGGCAGGGTAGGTCGAACACCTGGGTCAAATTTCGGTCGGCAGGGCCCTCACGGGTGGGTCAAATTTCAGTCGTCGTCAACACGGTCCGGCACTCAAGGAACTTCGACATTTTGGCGGCGTACGTGTGTCGAAGTTCATTGAGTTCTGAACTTCATAGCGCTCCGGGTCGCCGCTAACCGCCGAACGCCTTCAGGAACTGCTTGAGGCGTTTCCGACCGTCGCTGTTCGTGCCGCGGTAGGTCTTGAGGGCGAGCGTCAGGAACTGCTGCTCGCCCGCCGACAACCCCGCAGGCTCCCGCTCTTCATCCAGCCAGCCGGCCTCCTTGCCGCAGTGCTGCTCAATCTGGCGCGCCAGCTTGTCACCGATCGGCCGGGACCCGCTCTTGGCCATCGACCACGTGGCGCCGCTCACCTCGACCCGAGCGGCCCAGGCCGCCTCCAACCCCTTGGGCGGGTCGCCCGCCGTGATGCGTTCTTCGGCGAAAGCCTGGAAGAGCGAGAGGGCGTTGAGTCGGCGGAAGGTCGAGATGCTGGACACGGCATGTGTTGTGAAAACACTTCACATTGATTCTAGGTGCTCGCATTGGGTTGACGGTTGTGTGAACACTCTTCACAATCCACTCATTCGTTGATTCAACCCCCAACCCATTCGGTCTCATCATGTTCCGCCTAACCCTCGTCACCAACGCCAAGCGCCCCTTCTCGGGCGACATGGCCTTGTGCGTCGCTGCGGGTCGACATGAGGCCGCGCTGGCACTGAGCCAGCCGCGCCATTACCGATACGAGGGTGATGCAACACCACCGGGGAAAGCTCCAGCCCACTGAAGCTTTCAACCTCCAGGGATCTCGCGATCCTCAGAAGCCCGGTCTCCCGCAGGAACCGGGCTTTTTGTTTGGCTCCTGCTGTTCAGTCGACTTATCTCCATGAGCGCCGACGGGCGCTGGCAAGGGATGAGTCGTACCCGATGCCATCTCGGGTGTGCCCGTGCACAAGCACTGGCCAGCCTGGTGTGCATGTGTGCCCCAGCACGTTCTGCAGACGGAGCCGGCATGCAGCGATTCAGCCGAGCTCACCTCGCCAGGATCGCGTGCGGACACAGCCGAGATGACATCGCCTCGTTAGCTCAGTGGAGAAGAGCGCCGGCCTACGAAGCCGGAGGTCGGAGGTTCGAACCCTTCACGAGGCGCCAGACACAGCGGAGCTCGACTTCGCATCACGGACGCTTGGCAGAGTTGGTCGATTGCGCCTGGCTGTAAACCAGGTCCTCATGGCACGGTGGTTCGAATCCATCAGCGTCCACCAAGAAATCGGGCTACTAGACCCAGAAGCCTGTTGTCGAGCTCACGCTTCGACAGGCGCAAACCGGCCGCAACGATTGGGCGGCGTCGGAACCCGTCACCGACAACCATTCAGAGCCTTGACGGATGACCCGTGTGTGGCGCAACAGGGAGCGCTGCTGTTTCTGCGAAGAGGGTTGCAGGTTCGAATCCTGCCGCACGGGCCAGTACGGAAGTAGCCGCGATCGCTCAGTTGGAAGCCCGTTGGCGGCGCCAGTTTGAAGATGAAGTGTGTTTGGGGTTGACCGTCGCCTAGTGGCCTAAGGCTCAAGGTCGTGACCCTTACATCACCGGTTCGAATCCGGTCGGTCAACCCCAAGCGCATTCGCACCCCTCGTGGCGGAAATGGTAGACGCAACGGTCTCAGAAGCCGTGGCCGCAAGGCATGCCCGTTCGACCCGGGCCGAGGGGACCAACACAGCCAGGAGAACACCATGAAGAACCAGAACAACCACAGCTTTCGAGGTCATGAGCAAGCGTCGCAAGGGTTTCCCGTCTGAGACGCAGGTCAAGCGCGTGACCGCATCGTCGGTGGCCACAAGGAATTGCTCGAGAAGCTCGGCCGCAACGACCCTTGCCCCTGCGGCTCCGGGAGGACGTTTCAAGCGCTGCTGCCTGAACAGCGGCTGTTTTGATGGCGTGAACCGTCATCACTACCGGCGCTGATCCCGCGCCGACATGGACACCAGGTGGGGTGCAGCTCGATGGGAAGAGCCGCGGACATTGAGTCCGCGGTTGCAGGTTCGAACCCTGCCGCCTCTGCCAGACAAAGTGAACCGTGCCCGCCACAGAAAGGAGGACGCCATGCACGACGTATTGCAATTGGACATCACCGGCCTCCCGCAGGCCTGGATCTCGGTCGAGCAGGCGGCGGTGCACGTCGCCACAAGCTCCGTGGCCTGGTCGCTAGGCGACGAGCCGCTGGCCGTCCTGCGTGGTGGCATGAACATCGCGACGGGCCAGCAGTCCGTGCTCGAAGTACCGGCCATCCTCGCGCTGCGCGGCAACTCGCGGCTGAACCTCTTCGACATCACGCCGTGCTTCAGCAAGGGCAAGGTGCTGCGGCGCGACCGGCAGACCTGCGCGTACTGCGGCAGCCTGCACGATGTACGAGACTTGACTGTCGACCACATCCTGCCGGCTTCGCGCGGTGGCCCGCTGAGCTGGATGAACACGGTGGCCGCCTGCCGCGCGTGCAACGCGCTCAAGGCCGACCGCACGCCGGAGGAAGCACACATGCCGCTGCTGTTCACACCCTACGTGCCCAGCCGCTTCGAGGACTTCCTGCTCAAGGGCCGGCGCATCCGGGCGGACGTGCATGAATGGCTGGCCGCACGGTTGCCCAAGGAATCGCGCCTGAGCTGACCCAGACCGGTCCGCTGCGGTACAGAATCGCGCGTCGCGTTGCTCCAGAGCCCTTCATGCCTCAGTTGCTCCTCATCGTCGAACCCCTCGGCCAGCGTGCCGAGCGGGGCGTGGTTGCCGGCGAAGCCACCTACCGCCGCATGCTGGATTTCGCGGCCGAGCTGCAGGCCGAGGGCCTGCTGCTGGGCGTGAACTCGCTGGGCTCGGCCGCCCGCCGCGTCTCGCGGCGCGATGGGCAAGCGCAGGTGCTGGACGGCCCGTTTGCCGAGGCCAAGGAGATGGTGGGCGGCTACTTCCTGCTCGACACCGAGGACCCGGCCGTCGCCCTGGCCTGGGCCGAACGCTGCCCGGCCGCGGAATGGGCAACGGTGGAGATTCGCGGCGTGGGGCCTTGCTACACCTGAGCGCGCTCCCCTCCGCTGGCCGGCTGACTTGGTAGTTACCCAGGGGCTGTCGAAACCCCAGCGCATGGATCGTCGTGGACATGCAGGCAGCCGACGCGCTGCTTCCCACGCAGGAGAGGTCCCACATGCGATTCATGATCCAGGTCCGCGCTACCGCCGTCAGTGAGCGGGGCGAGCCGCCCGGCCCCGAGTACACGCCATTGTTCGAGGCCATGGGTGCGTTCCACAACGAAATGGCGCGCGCGGGCGTGCTGCTGGACGGTGCAGGCCTGCGCCCCAGCCGTGATGGCTGGCGCCAGCGCTACGCCGCCGATGGCAGCCGGGAGGTCGTCGACGGGCCCTTCGCCGAGACCAAGGAACTCATCGCCGGCTACACGCTGATCCAGGTGCGCTCGCAGGAAGAGGCGCAGGCCTGGGCCAGCCGTTTCCCCATGCCCTTCGTCGGCATTCCCTGCGAGATTGAGGTGCGCCGCCTGTACGAGGACGCGGACTTCGCGCCCGGCGGCGACATGGCCTTGCGCACCAACTGAGCGGAGGCGTCATGAGCATCCTTTCCTACTTCTTCATCGCGCTGGGCCTCGCCCTGCTGGCCTTGCTGGGCTATGCCGCCACACGGCCTGACGAGTTCAGCGTCGAGCGCCGGCTGCGCGTGGCCGCGCCGGCCGCCACACTGTGGCCGCTGGTCAGCGAGCTGCGGCCCTTCAGCCGCTGGAACCCTTACGAGCGCAAGGACCCGCTGATGAAAGGCGCCTACAGCGGCGCCGAGCGCGGCGTGGGTTCGCGCTACGACTGGGACAGCCAGGTGGTGGGGGCCGGCAGCCTGGAGATCGTCGACCAGCAGCCGGGCCAGGCGGTGCGGCTGAAGCTGGACTTCATCAAGCCCTTCGAGGCGCACAACGTGGCCGAGTTCGCGTTGCAGCCGCTGGCTGATGGCGCCACCGAGGTGCGCTGGCGCATGCACGGCCCGGCCACCTTCCTGAGCAAGCTGATGGGCGTGTTCATCGACATGGACCAGATGGTGGGCCGCGACTTCGAGGCCGGCCTGCAGAACCTGCGCGAGCTGGCCGAAGGCGGCGCGGGAGCGGCGCCATGAAAGACCTTCAGTTCGGCATCGACATCGCCGCGCCCGTCGCGCGCGTGTGGGACTGCATGTTCGACGACACCGCCTACCGCGACTGGACGCGCGCGTTCGCCGAAGGCTCGTACTTCGAGGGGCGCTGGGAAGCGGGCCAGCGCCTGCGCTTCCTGGACGCCGCCGGCTTCGGCATGGAAGCCATCGTGGACGAGCGCCGGCCGCTCGAACGGCTTTCGCTGCGGCTGGTGGGCGAGATCCAGCAGGGTCGGCCGGTGGCCAGCAGCCCGCTGCACGCCCAGCCGGCGCGCGAGCGCTATGAGTTCAGCGCCAATGCCGGCGGCGGCACGCGGCTGGCCGTCCACCTGCAGAGCTGGAACGACGGCTTCCATGCCTTCCTCAACGACAGCTGGCCCCGCGCGCTGCAGCGCCTGAAGGCGCTGGCCGAGTCTTCTCACTGAAAGGAACTGACATGCAGATCAAGGTGACCAGCGTGATGGTCGACGACCAGGAGAAGGCGCTGGCCTTCTACACGGGCAAGCTCGGCTTCCAGAAGATGGCCGACATCCAGATGGGCCCCAGCTACCGCTGGCTGACGGTGGTGTCGCCGGAGGGCATCGACGGCGTCGAGCTGTCGCTGGACCCGATGATGATGGAGGCGTCACGCATCTACCAGAAGGCCTTGTACGACGCCGGCGTTCCGCTCAATGCCTTCGTCACGACCGACGTCGAGGCCGAGGCGCGCAAGCTGCGCGAACGCGGCGTCGTCGTGCGTGGCGAGCCGGTGGACATGGGGCCCATCAAGGCCGTCATGTTCGAGGACGGCTGTGGCAACCTGATCCATCTCGTCCAACCCCTGTGAGGCCGATGAGCATGCACCAGCAGATCTACGTCAACCTGCCCGTCAAGGACCTGGCCGCCAGCCGCGCCTTCTTCGAGGCGGTGGGCTACCGCTTCAACCCGCAGTTCACCAACGACAAGGGCGCCGGCATGGAGCTGGGCGACAACCTGTACGCCATGCTGCTGGCCCAGGATTTCGCACGCACCTTCACCGGCAAGGAGTTCCCCGACCCGAAGCGCGCCACCACCGGTTGGGTGTGCCTGAGCTGCGACAGCCGCGAACAGGTGGACGCACTGGTGGCCAAGGCCCGCGCCGCAGGTGGCCACGTGCCCGGCGAACCGCAAGACCATGGCTTCATGTACGGGCATGGCTTCGAGGACCTGGACGGCCACCACTGGGAGCTGGTCCACATGTCCGGCATGCCGCAGGCATGATGCCCCTCGTCCAGCCGCGCCGCGTTGAGCCGCACGCCCATCGCCATGACGGGCCGGCTTGGGAGCGGCCCCGCGCTCGGCCCGTGTGTTGGGCTCACCGGGTCAGGGCGTCGTGAGCCATGCCGACATCGCCGCCGGCGTCTGGCGCATCGAACGCAGCCGCCTCGTCGGCGCCGCCGCCAAGCTGCTGCGCGACCTCGACGACGCCGAGGACTGCGCGCAGGACGCGCTCATGGCGGCGCTGGACGTCTGGCCGCGCGACGGCCAGCCCGCCAACCCCGCCGCCTGGCTGATGACCGTCACGCGCAACAAGGCCCTGGACCGGCTGCGCCGCCGCGCCATGCTGGAGCGCGAGCACGAGCACCTGGCGGCCGACGACGAGGCGGCCGGCGCGCATGTCGTGCCGGATTTCGTCGACCACCTGGACGCCGCGCGCGACCAGGCCGAGATCGGCGACGAGCTGCTGCGGCTGATCTTCATCGCCTGCCACCCGGTGCTGCCGCGCGAGGCCCAGGTGGCGCTGACGCTGCGTCTGCTGGGCGGGCTGGAGACGGCCGAGATCGCCCGCGCGCACCTCTTGCCCGAGGCCACGGTGGCGCAGCGCATCGTGCGTGCGAAGAAGGCGCTGGCGGGCCAGGCCTTCGAGCTGCCCGGCGCGGCCGAGCGCGGCGAGCGGCTGGGGGCCGTGCTGGCGGTCGTCTACCTCATCTTCAACGAGGGCCACAGCGCCGGCAGCGGCGCTGCGCTGCTGCGGCCCGCGCTGTGCGACGAGGCGCTGCGCCTGGCCCGCCAGCTGCAGCACCTGCTGCCGGGCGACGCCGAGGTGCACGGGCTGGCTGCGCTGCTGGAGATCCAGGCCTCGCGCCTGCCCGCGCGGCTGGATGCGCAGGGCCGCCCGGTGCTGCTGCCCGACCAGGACCGCAGCCGCTGGGACCGCCTGCTGATCCAGCGCGGGCTCGCGGCGCTGGCGCGCGCGCTGGCGCTGGGCGAGCCGGGCCCCTACACGCTGCAGGCCAGCATCGCCGCCTGCCATGCGCGGGCCGCCCGCGCGGAAGACACCGACTGGCCGGCCATCGTGGCCGGCTACGACCGGCTGCTCGCGCTGAACCCGTCACCCGTCATCGCGCTGAACCGGGCGGTCGCCATCAGCCACGCGCGCGGGCCCGCAGCCGCGCTGCCGCTGCTGCAGGCCCTGGCGGCCGAGCCGCAGCTCGAACGCTATCCCTTCCTGGCCGGTGCGCTGGGCGATGTGCTGGAGCGCCTGGGCCGCGTGACGGAGGCGCGCGACGCCTACCTGTGCGCGGCCGAGCTCACCGACAACGACGTGCAGCGCACGCTGCTGATGGCGCGGGCCACGCGCCTGGCCAGTTGATCCACGTTTTTGCCGGAGACGCACGATGAATGTTCCCGACCGGGCGGTGCAGGAAGTCCGGGCCACGCACGCCGCCTGGATCGCTGCCGTCAACGCGGGCGAACTGGCGCAGCTGATGAGCCTGATGAGCGATGACGTCGTGCTGATCAATCCCGATCAGCCGCCCGTCGGTCGCGAGGGCTTCCCGGCCCTGTTCACCGGCGCGCACCGCCAGTTCGAGCTGCATTGCAGCAGTGAGCCGCTGAGCATCACCGTCGCCGGCGACGTGGCCTACACCTGTGCCCGCGACGAGCTGCGGCTGACACCGCGCACCGGCGGCGCGAGCGTCCAGCTGGCCGGCCACCGGCTCACCGTCTACCGCCGCGACGCGGATGGCCGGTGGCGCCTGGCCCGCGACGCGCACACGCTGGCGCCGGTGCCCGACTGACGCGCGGCGGCGGCCCGCCGGCGGCGTGGGAAGATGCCCCGCTGCCCGATGTCCAAGCTGCCCGCCGATCCCGTCTCCCCCGCTGCCGATGCCATGACGTCCTGGGCCGGCCACACGGCCCGCTCGCGCGGTTTTTTCCAGGTGCTGGTGGCGCTGACCGCCGCGGGCGTGGCCACCTTCGCGCAGTTGTACGCGCCGCAAGGCGTGCTGCCGCGCATCGCCGAGAGCCTGCATGTGCGCGCCGATCAGGCGGCGCTGATGATCTCGGTGGCCACGATCGGCCTGGCGGTGGGCGTGCTGCCGTGGTCCTGGCTGTCCGACCGTTTCGGCCGGACCTGGGCCATGAAGGCGTCACTCGTGCTGGCCACGCTGCTGGGGCTGGCCAGCACGGCGGCCCCCAGCCTCGAGCTCATCCTGCTGCTGCGCGCACTGCAAGGCCTGGCGCTGGGCGGCCTGCCGGCGGCCGCCATCACCTACCTCAACGAGGAGGTGCATCCGCACAGCACCCCGATGGCTGCGGCCATGTATGTCTCCGGCACCACGCTGGGCGGCCTGCTGGGCCGCGTGGTGGCGGTGCCCGTGGCCGACGCCTGGGGCTGGCGGACCGCCCTGCTGTGCGTGACGCTGATCGCGGCCGTGGGCACGGCGGTGTTCGTCGTCATGGTGCCCCCCGCCCGCGGCTACAGGCGGGGTGGGGCGCATCACCTGCCCGTGCTGCGCGCGGTGGCCGCCTCCCTGCGCCGGCCCGACCTGCTGGTGCTGTTCCTGCAGGGCTTTTTGCTGATGGGCGGGCTGGTCACCATCTACAACTACATGACCTTCCACCTGGAGGGGCCGCCATTCCTGCTGGCACCCCGGGTGGTGGCGCTGCTGCTGTTCTCGTACCTGGCCGGCACGGGGTCGGCCAGCCTGGCGGGTTGGCTGGCCAGGCGGCTGGGGCGGTTGAAGGTGCTGTGCGGTGCCATCGCCCTGCAGATGACGGGCGGTGCGCTGCTGTTGAGCCTGCACACGGCCGTGTTCATCGTCGGCCTGGTGCTGTTCACGGCCGGCTTCTTCGCGGCGCACGCCATCGCCGCAGGCTGGGTGGGCTACCGGGCCACGGTGGGGCGCTCGCAGGCGGCGTCGCTGTACAACCTGTTCTATTACGCCGGCTCCAGCTGCTTCGGCTGGGCCTGCGGGCTGGTCTATGTGTTTGCCGGCTGGCCGGCCACGGTGGCCACCGTGCTGGCGATGGCGGCGCTGGCGGGCGGGCTGGCGGTGTGGCAGCTCAAGGGCGAGCGCTGACGCCGCTCGCTCACGCGAGCTTGCGGTCTTCGCTCTTGGCGTCTTCCATCGCTTCGGGCTCCAGCTCCTCGGCGGCGCGGTTCATGCGGATGAACACGCCCCAGCCCACCAGCAGCAGGCCCACCGACGCCACCAGCGCCGCGGCCCGCAGCAGCCCGGCTTCGTCGGCGTGGGCGCTGCGGAACGTGGCCACCAGGCTTTCGATGGCCAGCGCCACGACGATGACGACCAGGAAGCGCGAGAGGAAGCGCCGCACGCGCGTCGGCCCGCTGACGTGGGCATCGCGCACCACCTCTTCCTCGAGGATGGTCTGCGCGATCTGGAGCGCCACCACGGCGGCGGCCAGCACGCCCATGGCCTCGATGATGTGCTGGGCCGCCGTGCGGTCCAGGTCGACGCCCAGCGCCATGAAGCCCAGCCGGCAGGCGATGCCCAGCAGCACCAGGGCCGCCAGCGCGAAGAGCACGGCGGTCAGCGCGTGGACGGCAGAGAGGGCTCGCAGCAGTGATTTCATGCTGCGATGGTGATGGGCGCGTGGGGCGTGCGTCGTCAGCGCGCATGCCGCATGGCCGTCGGGCGCGGCCGACGCCGTCAGCGCCGCAGCAGCGCCTTGGCCGCGTCGACACGCAGCGCCAGCGGCGCCGTCTCGTCGTTCAACACGCGCTGCAGGAACTGGCGCGGGTCCACGTCAGCCGTCGCCTCGGCGGGCCGGCCCGTCGGCGCTTCGGCCGGTTGCACAGCCGCCACGGGTTCGGCAACGGGCGGCAGGCGCCGCAACGCGGCATCGAAGGCCGCCGGCTTGGTGCTCTGCAGCCCGGCGAGCAGGTCGGCCTGCCCCTCGGCGCCGGGCGCGATGTCCAGCCATGGCGAGTCGACGAACACGGGCGCCAGGTCGGGCGCGACGAAGGCGGACCACTGCTCCAGGCCCGGCTGCTGCGCCGGCACGACGGGAAGCGGGCTGGCCACGCCGCCCGTCGACGGTGTCGTGCGCAGCCGCGTGGGCGCGATGCCGGGCAGGTAGTGCGCGCACAGCCGCGCGAGAAACGACGCGGCCTCGGCCGGCGACACGGGCTGCTGCAGCGAGAACCACAGCTGCATGCCGTCGAGGCCCGACACGGCGATGGCCGGTGCGGGCAGCTGCAGGTCGGCCTGCACGCCGCGCCACACGCGGCCCAGCGCCTCCCAGTCGGCGGGCTGCCCGAGTTCCAGCACCAGGGCGCGCACGCCCGCGCTGCCGGCGGCGCCCGGCACGGGCAGGGGGTAGAGGCGTTGCAGTTCGGCGTCGAGTCGGGTCATGGGCATGCGGGGCGGAGGGAGAGATCGCGGCTCAAGCCTGCCAGACACCGTAGCCGGCCTCGCGCAGGCCGATGGCCAGCTCCACTTCCATGTCGCGGGCGGCGTCGTAGGGCATGGGGTTGTAGACCTCGTAGAGCTCGGGGACTAGCCGCACGCCGTACTTCAGCACGAAGCGGTTCGCCTGGACGCCGGCCATGTGGCGGTCAAAGCGCAGATCGGGGTCCAGCCCCGTCATGCCGACGTAGAGGCAGGGCTTGGTGATGTCGTGGTCGGGGTTGGCCCGGCGGAAGGCGGGCTCGTTCCAGACCTGCGGCGACAGCAGCACGACGTAGACGTGGTGATGGTCCGCGCGTGGCCGCCGCGCCATGGGCTATGGATGCGCGTCCACCCGCAGCACGGGGTAGAGGTTGAGGCGGTCGTCCCAGCTCGGGTGGCGGCGGTGGAAGAAGGCCAGCCGCTGCTCCGCGCTGGCGGCAAAGGCCGGGTCGTCGCGCAGCCGGGCCTGGAACTCGGCGGCCAGCGCCGGGCTGGCGGCCAGTTGCTCGCGGGCCACCTGCTCGGCGACATAGGGCTCCATGTATTCCTTCTGCTCGAAGGCGGCGTCGAAGCGGCCCCAGGCGGCCAGCGCATCGGGCGCGTCCGGCTCCAGCAGGTTCATGACGAGCCGGGCCAGCGGCTGGGCCAGCGGCACGAAGAGGCTGCCGGCGGGCACGCTGCGGGTTTCGGGCGCCCAGGCGCCCGTGAGGTCCACCCGCGGGCGGCCCTCGATGCTCGCGGCACTGCGCTTCACGGCCGTCGCGCGGAAGGCCTGCACGGCCAGCGCGCTGCGGCCCTCGGCCAGGCGCTCGAAGCGGATGCCGTGCTGCGCCAGCTTCTCGCCCACCCAGCCGGCGTGTTCGGCCGGCACCAGGTAGCCGGCGCGCGGCGCCGGGCGGATGCGGTCGGGCACGATGCGGTCGCGCAGCGGCAGCTGCCACACGTCGGGGCGGGTCTCGTCATAGCGCGTCATCAGCGCGCCGGAGATGTCGCTGGGCGTGCGCGTGTAGGCGTAGCCGAGGAAGTCGATCGTGCGCGCGTCGTCCAGCGTGCGCCAGGCCAGCGGCAGCTCGGTCAGGCGGGCGGCGCGGGCATCGGCCTCGCGGGCCAGCGCCAGCCAGGCGCGGCCGTGCGTGGCGACGAGCGCCAGCACGGCGTCCACCGTCTGGCGCGTCTGGCGCACGCGGTAGGGGTAGGGGCGCCAGGAATGCGTCTCCACCAGCATGCCCAGCCGGTTGCGCAGCACGAAGTAGCCCGTGGAGAAGCGCGGCGGCGACACGCTGTCGCGGAAGCCGCTGGCCGGGTTGTCCATCTCGACGAAGGACGGGTAGAACGGCAGCGGCAGGCCGCCCTGGGCGCGCAGCCGCTCGATGACGCCGTCACGCCAGGCCCGGCCGGCGTCGCGCAGCGCCTCGTCGCCCGACTGCACCGGCTCCACCATGACGGCGATGTCGTGCTGGAACTGCGCGCCGTCGGTGGTGTGCAGGTCCACCGCCACCAGCGGGTCCCAGGCGTTCACCAAGGCCAGCATGGCCTGCATCTCGGGCGCGTCGGCCTTGGCGTAGTCGCGGTTGAGATTGAGGTTCTGGGCGGTGGTGCGCCAGCCCATCTGCTCGGGCCCGCGCTGGTTGGGTCGGTTCCAGGCGCCGAAGCGCTCGTGGCCGTCGACGTTGAACACCGGCACGAACACCAGCACCTGGTGACGCAGCGCGCCGGGCCGCGCGAGCTGCTCGCGCAGCGCGAGGAAGCCGGCGTCCTTGCCCTCGATCTCGCCGGCATGGATGCCACCCTGGATGAGCGTGACCGGCAGCCCGGCGCGGTGCGCGGCCTCGGGCGTCAGCGCGCCGGACTGGCTGGCCACCAGCGCCCACATCGGGCGGCCCTGCGGCGTGCGGCCGAAAGGCGTGCAGCGCACCTCGCGCGGGTGTGCGCGGGCGAACTCGTGGCAGAGGCGGTCGACCTCCTCGTAGCGGCCCGTCTGCGTGAAACCGCTGCGTTCGGCGTGGGTGGCGAGTGCCGCCGGGGCGGCCTGCGCGCCGGCCACCACGGCCAGCAACACGGCGGGCGCCAGCGCCAGCGCCAGGGCGAGGCGGCGCATCAGCGTTCCGCCGCGTTTTCGCGCAGCATGCGCTGCATCAGCGTGAAGAAGCGGTCGTAGAACTCGCCGGCCGGGATGGTCTCGGAGGCCACCTTCACCAACGAGTCTTCGGTGGAGGACAGCGGCACCGAGATGGACCCCAGCGCGCTGACCCCGAGGCTGGCGGCCTGCGGGTTCTTCTTCAGCACATAGCGGTCCTGCTGGGCGCTGACATAGGCTGTGGCGATCTGCTGTGCCGGGCCGTCGCCCACGCAGACGACGTTGAAGGCGATCTCCACATGCGCCTCGCCACCGGGCTGGAAGTGCTTGCTGCCGCGCACGACACCGCTCTCGGCCCTGCTGATCACGTAGCCCTGGCTCAGCAGCGCGCGGCGCGCGGCCTCGCACGTGGTGGCCACGTCGGCGTCGAACAGGCGCGAGAAGGTCTCTTCGGCGCTGAAGCTCTCGCGTTGGTAAACCTTGCCCGCCGCCTTCTCGGCCGAGGACGCGGGCATCGAGCCGCAGCCGGCCAGCAGTGAACCGAGCAGCAGGATCAGGAACGGGGAACGGAGGCGGTGCATGTCGGGATTATTCCGTCGTCGGAGGGCGGCTAGACGCGTGCCGTCGGTTGCTGGCCGGCAAACACCGGCGCGGGACCCGCTTCAACGCGGGGTGTTCGCCGTGCGATGACAGGTTTTGTGCGCCTGCCGCGTGAGCCTGCGCTCACTTGTGGCTCGGCGCCGCCGAAGGTGGCGCAAGCGGCACCCACAATGGTGGCATGCCGCCGAGCCCGCCAAGCTTGCTCTCACCTGCGCTGCTCACGCTGCGGGCCGCGCCTGCCACGCTGCGGCGGCTGCTGCTGACCGACTTCCTCGTTCTGCTGGCCGAGCTGGGGCTGGCGGTGGCGCTGCCCTGGTGGATCAACAGCCATGGCGGTGCGCCGGCGCTGGCCACGTTCAGCGTGGCGCTGGCGCTGGCCGGCTTCGTCATCGCCCCGGCCGTGGCGCCGTTCGGCGACCGCGTCTGCAAGAGCCGCCAGATCCGCGCCGGGCTGCTGGGCCTGGGTGTGCTGACCTGGGGGCTGGCGGCGCTGGCAGGGGCGGGCGTCTTCAGCCTCGCGGCCTTGATCGCGCTGGCCGTGCTGCAGGCCCTGGCGGCGGCCATCGTCGACCCCGCACGCGACGCCGTGCTGGCCGAGCTCGTGCCGCCCGCGCAGTTGCCGCAGGCCTTGCAGCTGCGCAAGACGGCCCATGCGCTGGCCGGGCTGCTGGGGCCCGTGCTGGCGGGCGCGGCGCTGGGGGTGGCCGGCGTCCCCGGGGCCTTGTGCGCCTGCGGCGGCTTGCTGGCGGCTGCACTGCTGGCGGCCTGGCGGCTGCCGGGCACGGTGGCGGCAGCGACGCCGGCCGGCTTCTCGCGCTGGTGGCGGGAGTTGCGCGCCGGCATGGCGGCCAAGTGGCAGCTGCCGATGGAGCGCGGCTGGACGGTCGTGAACTTCGTCGTCTGGATCTTCCAGGGCCCGGCGGTGGGCCTGCTGATCCCGATCAAGGTGCAGTCCCTCGGGCTGGCCGGCCCATGGCTGGGTTTCAGCCTGGGGGCGCTGTCGCTCGGTGTGCTGCTGGGCAGCCTGTTCGGCTCGCAGGCGCTGGTGCAGCGGTTCGGGCGGTACCGGGTGCGTGTCGGGCTCGGCTGCCTCGAAGGCGTGGCGCTGGCGCTCGTCGGCCTGGCCGCATCGCCGTGGCTGCTGGTGGCCGGGCTGGTGGCCGCCGGGTTCTGCAACGCGTCGATGAGCCTGGTGGGCGCCACCCACCGCGCGCTGGCCATCCCGCGCGAGTACCGGGTGCGGATGTTCGCCGCCGGCGCAATGGCCACGAAGGTATCCGGCGCCATCGGGCCGGCGCTGGTGGGCGCGGCGCTCGTGCACTTTGACGTGAGCCGCGTCTACACCGCCTGGGGTGTGGCGATGGCCGTCAGCGTGCTGGGTTTCCTGGCCGTGCCACGCCTGAAGGAATTCCTGTCGCTGGGCCACGACGAGGTGGCCGACTGGTACCGCAGGCAGTACCCGGCGGTGTTCATGACCTCGCCTAATGGCCGGCCTTCATAACAACGTGGCGTTCTTCAATTTGAGGCCTGACACCCAATATCGCTCACCCACCAAGTTCGGCTGAATTTGGCATCGCTTGCCGGGTGCCTACACGCCTGCGCGCTTGCGCCTTGATTGCCGCTGGCCAGGGGCTCACGCACCACCAAGTTCACTGATTCGCTGGACTAGCATCACCGCCATGCTCAAACTTTTGATTGCCGTGATCGCCGTCCTGGGCCTGGCCTGGGCCCTCAACCCCAAGCCCGAAGCCCACCGCGACAAGCTCAGCCAGGCCATGGCCGAGCGCAGCCAACTCGCTTCGGTGCTCCACATCGGCGACGTCGCCGCCTTTGTGTCGACGTATCACAGCGTCGGCATCGCCTCGTACAGCACGCTCAACGACAGGGTGGTCACCTACGGCGCCTTCGGCGTGGTGCTGGCGCCCGACCAGCGTTGAGGCTGAAGGGATGCAGGGCGGCCGCTGGGCATTCAGGGGGTTCAGTACGGGAGGGAGGGGTTTAAATTTGAGACCTGACCCCGAATTTCTTCGCGCCCGGCGGCCCATGCCTTGGCTGCCGTGCGCGGGCAGTTCTCACCGGTTTCGAGGGAATCCTGGCTGGCATCATCCGGGCCTCGCCGAAGCGGGCTCGGCTCGACGAGAGCTTGTAGCGGTGCGCCGCTTTCTGCATCAATTTAATGACCGTCCACACCCTGTCCGCCGGAAAAATTTTCCATGTGCAACAACGCTCTATGGCGAATCATGCGAGCCTGGTTAAGCAGCAGGCGGCGGAGTTCTGCGGCACGGGCTGCCGAATAAACCAATAGTTAGGCATCATGTCCAAAGCTATGCGCGTGTTCTGCTTGCTTTCAGCCATCGCGCTGATTGCAGGCTCGATCTGGCTATACACCGTTGATCAGAAGAACGGCTCATTCTTGGCGGCCTGCTTCGTCTATCCGATGGGGTGCATTGTTCTTGTGGGCGAGGCCTTCGGTCCGCTAGTCAAGGAGCTACCAAAGCGCCCCTACATGGGTGAGTCTCGGGCAACCCTGGCGCAACGAGGACTCGAAGACTTGCGGAAGCTGACCCCAAACTCAAAGTGGCTTGCAAACTACTCTGCAGTCAAGGCAGGCCTGCTTCTCGGATTCGTTGTCTGGGTGATCGTGCTGGCACTTCTGTATGCAAAGTAGCTTCTGTCGTCTTTGCGCTGCGGGTTGCGGTAGGTGCCGCCTAACCCTTCGCTGCAGCCGACCGCCTTCGGCGGCGGCTGAGCTTGCACGTTAGGCGTCACATGGCCGACTTCTCCGCAGTCCTACAGGCATTCAAGTCTGCGCTGTGCAAGCAGGTAGACGTCGGCGGACTCTTTGCTAGAAGCGCCATCGCATACAAGTGGAAGGCGCCCTGGCGAGCGCTACTGCTGCGAGAGGCTGTAGCTTGGCGACTGCAGGATCTTCTCGAACAGTCGCTTGAGCTCTCACGAATGGGCCATGTACTTGGAGCACGAATATTGCTTCGATCAGCATTCGAAACACTGGCTATGCTGATCTACCTGAACAGGTCCATGCGCGGCGTTGTGGCCGGCAGCCTGGACTTTCACATCTTCTCGGAGAAGACATCGAGACTTCTCCTCGGCTCAAGAGACAAGACAACAACCACAGAGTCAATCAGCATCCTCACGGTCCTCGATGGGGCAAACAAGCGATACCCTGGCCTCTCAGACTGGTATGCCGCATTGTCCGAGAGCGCTCACCCCAACTATGAGGGAATGCTTGTCGCGTACTCGACTGCCGACACCCAGAACCACGTCACTACTTTCAAGAACAGATGGAGCGAGATGCACGGAAAAGGCCATGAAGCCGCGCTGAATGCGTGCTTTGAAGTCTTCCTGCATGAGTACGACGATGAGTCTTCGTCTGCTCTTGAGGCACTAGAGACATGGGTCGAGCAGAATGACTCGAAGCTTGAGGCAACCAAACCGCCTGCGAAGTGACGCCCAACCAATCCGTCAAGGGGGCGCCCCGCAAGCGCGCCGCCCCTTGCGTCGAACGATGACCCCAAGCGAACTATCCACTCGGCGCAAGCGCGCCATAGCCGTATTTGTGGGCCTCGCGGTCGTGGGCGTGCTGCTGAACACATTCGCACCTGAACGGTCGAGCGCCAAGAGCCTGGGCCAAGCCTTCATGATCGCTTGGCTACCGGGCGTCGCTTGGTTCGTGGTTTGGTTCGCGAAGAAGCGCGCCCCGGTCTTGACTCAGCCGCCGGGATTCAGCTCAGAAACGGCGCTCTCCGCTCACCTCACGGCCATCGCCAACCTTGGTGCAGATGCCGAGGCCGCTCTTCGCGAGGCCCATCCTAAGGCGCTCAATGTTGTCTTGCTGCTAGGCACAGAAGGCTTCACCGCCCGCATCTGGCCTGTGGACGGAGATCGCGCCACGCCAAACACGGTTCGCGTACAGATCCTCAGGCCCGAGTTGGTCTTGTCTCGCCTGCCGCCTGGCGCGTCCGCCAGGGTTCTTCTAGGCAGCTCGGTGAGCGGGGAGCTGAGGATCCTGGCGCTCGCAGAGGCCTAACAGAGCGCAGCGCACGGAAAAGACGCTGGCACATTGCAACGCGGCTCCCTCGGCTCAATACAAATCCCGCGCCGCCAGCCTCACCTCGTGAAGCAGCTGCCGGGCGCCCGGCGCCATCAGGTGGCCTTCGCGGGTGATGATGCCGAAGGCGTCCATGTGGCAGGGCAGTTCGATCGGTAGGATGCCCAGCACCTTCAGCGACGCGTAGTAGCGCGCCACTTCCACCGGCATCACGTGCAGGGAGTCGGTCTGCTGCAGCAGCGCGGTGATCAGCAGCAGCGCCGTCGTGTCCACGCAGTTGGATGGCGGCTCCAGCGCGGCGCGGCGGAACATCAGCTCCCAGCGGTGCCGCAGCACGCTGCCTTGCGGCGGCAGGATCCAGGGCTGGTCGGCCAGGTCGGCGAGCTTCAGGTTGTCGGCTTTCAGCAGCGGGTGGCCCAGCCGCGCAACGGCGCAGGCCGGCTCCACGCTGAGCTCCTCGTAGTGCAGGCCGCCCGCGTTTTCCTCTTCGAGGATGCGGCCGATCATGAAGTCCAGCTTGCCCCGCTGCAGCATGTCCAGCAGCAGCTTGCTGGCCTCCATGTGCACGCCGATGCGCAGCTGCGGGGCCTGCTGCTTGATGCGTGAGATGGCGCGCGGCAGCAGGCCCATGGCCGGCGTCATGATGACGCCCACCTCCACCCGGCCGCTCAGGCCGTGCTTCAGCGCGACGATGTCTTCATGGGCGGCTGACAGCGACGTCAGCGCCATGCGCGCATGGCGGATCATGGTTTCGCCGTACAGCGTGGGGGCCATGCCGCGTGGGTGGCGCTCGAAGAGCCGCACGTCCAGCATGTCCTCCAGGTCCTTGAGCTGCTTGGACGCGGCGGGCTGCGTCATGCACAGCACCTCGGCGGCGCGGTGGATGTTGCGCTCGTCGTCCAGCGCGATGAGCAGCAGCAGCTGGCGCGTTTTCAGCCGTGCACGCAGAAACCAGTTGGGGTTGGGGCTGGCGTCGGTCAACGCGCCGGGTGTCGTGCTGTCATCGTCGTCCATCGGCATGCGCATCAAGCCAGATTCACCCGGCCATCGTTGGCCAGCACGCTGTTGATGTCGTCGCCGGTCTCGTCCAGCTGCACCAGCGTGGCCTGGCGGGCGCCCAGCGGGTCGCGGGCCTGCAGCGCGGTCAGGATGGCCTTGTGGCGCGGCAGCGAGAGTTCGTGCGTGTTGGGCAGCTGGCTCGACAGCGTGATGGACTCGCGCAGCGCCAGCGACAGCATGTTGCCGATGTAGGCCAGCAGGTCGTTGCCGGTGGCCTCGGCGATGCGGCGGTGGAAGGCGAGGTCGGGCTCCAGCAGCTCGGCCGTCGTGCGGGCCGCGGCCATGCCCTCGTAGGCCTGGGCGATGCCGGCGAGCTGCTCGTCCGTCGCGGCGCGGGCAGCCAGCGCGGCGGCGGCGGGCTCGAAGACCTGGCGCACCTCCAGCAAGGTCTGCACGAAGTCGCGCGGCGGCCGGGCCTGGATGAGCCAGTACAGCACGTCAGGGTCCAGCAAGTGCCACTCGTTGCGCGGCCGCACGATGGCGCCGGCGCGCTGGCGCGACACCACCAGCCCCTTGGCGACGAGCACGCGCACCGCCTCGCGCAGCACGGGGCGGCTGATCTCGTAGCGCTCCAGCAGCTGGGCCTCGGGGGGCAGCTTGTCGCCGGGCTGCAGGTCGCCGCCGACGATGGCCAGGCCCAGTTCGCCGACGATGCGGCCGTGCTGGCTCTTGCCCTCGGGCTGGGCGCTGTAGGTGGCGTGATCCGCGCGGGTCTTCATCGGCGCCGGGCTGGCGAGTAAAGGCTGCATTATCGAAAGCGCGCGACGAAGCCGCCGTGCGGGGCCAGCGTCAGCGTGGCGGCCGGGCCGGCGAGGCGGCCTTCGGTGAACTCGCGCGGGCCCGCGCCGTCGGTGATGAGCTGGCCCTCGCGGGTGCCCAGCCAGCCGAGGTCGAGCGTCACCTCGCGCGGCGTGTCGTCGGCATTCAGCCCGGCAATGAACCACTCCTTGCCCGCGCGGCGCGCCAGCACGACGTAGCGGGCGGGTTCGCCGTCGAGGAAGCGCACGTCGTCCCAGCGGCGCGGCAGCTCGCGCATGAAGGTCTTCACGTAGGGCGGCACGGTGGCCATGCCCTCGGGCGTCTCGGCGTAGTGCTGGATGCCGGACAGGAAGATCACGCTCTCGGCCAGCTCGAAGCCGTTGCGCGTGGCGCGCTGGATGTTGGGGATGTCGTGGAAGACGACGGGCGTGAAGTCCATCGGGTCGAACAGGTTGCGCGCGAACGGCAGCATGGCGGCGTGGCGAGCGACCCGGTCCTGGTCGGCCTGCGTGAAGGTGGCGAACTCGAAGCCCTTCACGGCCTCGGTCGTCAGCAGCTGGGGGTAGGTGCGGCTCCAGCCGCGTGGCAGCGTGGCGCCGTGGAAGTTCAGCAGCAGGCCGGCGGCGGCGGTTTCCTTCAGCAGGTCCACGTAGTAGGCCTGCATGGAGGCGCCGTCGCCGCCGAAGAAGTCGATCTTCAGGCCCTTCACGCCGATGGCCTTCATGCGCGCGAACTCGCGAGCGCGGTCGGTCTTCGTCAGCAGCGCGCTCTTGGGTGTGTAGGGCGTGTCGTTCCAGGCGCCCGACGAGTTGTACCAGGCCAGCAGCCCCACGCCGCGGGCCTGGGCGTGGGCGGCCAGTGCCTTCATCTGGGCGTCGCCGATCTTGCGGTCCCAGTCGGCGTCCACCAGCGTGTAGGGCCACCGCATGTCGGCCGCGTAGTCGATGAAGCGCTTCTGCACATCGAACACGGTGCCCTCGTCCTTCAGCAGCGCCCAGCTCCACGACGCGGGGCCGGGCTTGATCTGCTTCGGGTCGATGACGGCGGGGGCCGCGAGGTCGGTGCCCAGCGTCGACTCCATGACCGTCTTCAGCGGGCCGATGGCCAGCACGCGCCAGGGCGTCGTCAGAGGCCCGCCCACCTCGGCCAGTCGGTGGCCGCCCGTGAACACCTCGCTGGGCTCCGGCAGACCGATGCGGTAGGTGCCGCCGGCCGAATCGTGGCTCAGCCGTGACGCATGAAAGCGCCCGTCCATGCCGGCCTCGGTCAGCGCCACCCAGTTGCTGCCCGTGCGGAACAGCGCCGGAAAGACCCAGCCGGCCTGCGACGGTGCCGGCGTACCCACCGGGATGTCGGTCTGGTAGTGCTCCTCGTACGACGGGTTGGTGCGCTTCCAGCCGGTCTTGGCGACGGACATGGGCTGCAGCCAGGCGCGTGCGTCGGCCGGGAAGGCGAAGCTCGTCAGCTCGTCCACGAACTGCTTGCGGCCAGGCCCGGGCACCGCATAGCGCAGGGCCAGGCCGTCGTTGGCGGCGCGCAGCGTCAGCACCATGCGCTGGCCGGCCGCGTTGGCCACGGTGAACTGCTGCTCGTTGGCGCGCACGTCGACCTGGTGGCGCTTGCCGGCGGCCAGCGTGTAGCGCTCGCGGTGCGGCTTCACGGCGGAGGTGGCCACCAGCGTCAGCCCGTTGGCGAAGTCGCCCTGCGCCAGCACCAGGCCAAGCCGCGACGCCAGCAGCACGGGCTGGCCGGCGCGCTGCACCGTGTAGACCAGCTGCTGCCGGTCGTTGACCGAGACGTCGACCTGCAGCTGGCCGTCGGGGCTGCCGAGCGTGGGGGCCAGGGCGTGGGCCACGGCGGGGAGGGCGAGCAGCAGCGGGGCGATGAAGCGCATGGCGGGTCTCACAGCGAACAGGGGCCGGCAAAGGCGCTGGGCGGCAGCGCCGGGGTGGCGGGCGGGTGGGTTATCGGCCCCAGCGCAGCACCAGCGGGTCGAGGCGGCGGGCGGCGTCCAGCAGGCCGGCGCGCACCTCGGGGCTCATCTCGGGGAAGGGGTGGCGCGGCGCGTCGCTGTGGATGACGCCGCCTTCCTTCATCAGTGCCTTGGCGGTCAGGATGCCGCCCTGGCGGTTCTCGTAGTTGATCAACGGCAGCCAGCGGCCGTACTCGGCGACGGCGGTCTCGCGGTCACCGGCGTGGAAGGCGTCGAAGATCTTGCGGATGCCGTCGGGGAAGCCGCCGCCCGTCATCGCGCCGGTGGCGCCGGCGTCCAGGTCGGCCAGCAGCGTGATGGCTTCCTCGCCGTCCCACGGGCCTTCGATGGCCGCGCCGCCCACGCGGATCAGCTCGCGCATCTTGCTGGCGGCCTGCGGCATCTCCAGCTTGAAATACTTCACGTTGGCGATGGTTGAAGCCATGCGCGCCAGCAGCGGCACGGACAACGGCGTGCCGGCCACCGGGGCGTCCTGGATCATGATGGGAATAGCGATCGCGTCGGACAGGCGCTGGTAGAAGCTCTCGATCTGGCCTTCCGACACGCGGAACGTGGCGCCGTGGTAGGGCGGCATGACCATCACCATCGCCGCGCCGAGCGCTTCAGCCAGCTGGCTGCGCTCGATGCAGATCTGCGTCGAGTAATGCGTCGTCGTGACGATGACGGGCACGCGGCCGGCCACGTGGCCCAGGATGGCGTGGGTCAGCGTCTCGCGCTCGGCGTCCGACAGCACGAATTGCTCGGAGAAGTTGGCCAGGATGCACAAGCCCGTGGAGCCGGCGTCGATCATGAAGTCCACGCAGCGCAGCTGGCCCGGCAGGTCCAGCGTGCCGTCGGCGTGGAAGATGGTCGGAACGACCGGGAAGACGCCGCGATAGGGGCGGGTGGCGGAGGCGCTCAAGATGCGATCCCTTGTCTCTGGGGCTTGTGGGTGCCGGCGCGGGGCGGGGGCGCCGGGCCGACGGTGGCCGTCGGCGATCGCTCATTAAAGTATGACTATTTGGCGGCGGCGGCTGGGGTAAACCCGAAATTCGGCGGCACTCAGCCAGAAAAGTATGACGAATAATGAGCGGCTTCGCCCGGCGCCGAGCGGGCTGGCGCGGCTTTGTGTTGTGCGGCGGTGGTGCCGCAACGCCGCCGGAGGTGGTGCAGATGAATCGTCGCGACTACGGAACGCTGCCCGATGGCCGCGTGGTGCATGAATACACGCTGGGCAACGGCTGTGGCCTGACGCTGACCGCCATCACGCTGGGCGGCATCGTCACTGGGCTGTGGGTGCCGGATGCGCAGGGGCGCAGCGGCAACGTCGTGCTCGGCTTCGACAACCTGGACGACTACGTCCACCGCAACCCGGCCTTCGGCGTCATCGTGGGCCGCTACGGCAACCGCATCGCGGGCGCGCAGTTCGAGCTCGACGGCCAAACCCACGCCCTGAGCCGCAACGACGGCCCCAACTGCCTGCACGGCGGCACCGAGGGCTTCGGCCACCGGCTGTGGCAGGCCGAGCCGGTGGCGCCCCGGCCCGGCGAGGCCCAGGCCCTGCTGCTGCGCTACACCAGCCCGCATGGCGAGCAGGGCTTTCCCGGCGAGCTGCAGGTCAGCGTGCGCTACGGCATCAGCGCGACGGACAAGCGCTGGCGCATCGACTACGAGGCCACGACCGACCGCGCCACCGTCATCAACCTCACCCATCACGACTACTTCAACCTGGCCGGCGAGGGCTCGGTGCTGGGCCATCGCCTGACGATCCCGGCGTCGCGCTACAGCGAGGTGGACCGGCACCTGATCCCGCTGCGCCACGCGCCGGTGGCCGGCACGCCGTTCGACTTCCGCACCGCCACGGCCATCGAGGCGCGCATCCGCCAGGCCCACCCGCAGCTGCTTGTCGCCAAGGGCTACGACCACAACTGGCTGCTCGACGGCCCGGCCGACGCCGACGGCCTGCGCCACGCCGCCACGCTGGAAGACCCCGCCTCCGGCCGCCGCATGGAGGTGCTCACCAGCGAGCCCGCGATGCAGTTCTATTCCGGCAACTTCCTGGATGGCACGCTGGCCGGGCCCCAGGGCCGCATCTACCGCCAGGGCGACGGCCTGTGCCTGGAAACCCAGCACAACCCCGACTCGCCGCACCACGAAGCCAGCGCCGACTGGCCCACCACCGTGCTGCGGCCGGGGCAGGTCTGGCGCAGCACGACAATCCACCGCTTCCTCTGACCGGAGTTGCAAGCACCATGGACCTCCCCGCCCACCAACTGACGATGACGGTGTTGATGACACCGGACACCGCCAACTTCGCCGGCAACGTCCACGGGGGCAACATCCTCAAGCTGCTGGACCAGGTGGCCTACGCCTGCGCCAGCCGCTATGCCGGGCGCTACGTCGTCACGCTGTCGGTGGACCGCGTCATCTTCCGCCAGCCCATCCACGTCGGCGAGCTCGTGACCTTCCTGGCCAGCATCAACCACACCGGCACCTCGTCGATGGAGGTCGGCATCAAGGTGGTGGCCGAGAACATCCGCACGCAGGCCTCGCGCCACGTCAACAGCTGCTACTTCACGATGGTGGCC
This sequence comes from Pelomonas nitida, assembly GCF_043555975.1. Lineage (NCBI taxonomy): Bacteria > Pseudomonadati > Pseudomonadota > Betaproteobacteria > Burkholderiales > Sphaerotilaceae > Roseateles > Pelomonas nitida. The sequence goes on from NZ_JBIGIA010000017.1 coordinate 93,515, forward strand.
GTGGGCGACGACAACAAGCCCGTGGCGGTCGCGCCGCTGCGGCCGTTCACGCCGGAGGAGCGCCGCCGCCACGCCGCGGCCGTCGCCCGCAAGCAGGCCCGCGCGCAGCTGGAGGTCCGCCCCGATGAGCAGGCCTGAGCACCCGTTCGCCCTGGCGCTCGCCCAGGCCAACCGCCTCGGCGAGGGGCTGCAATGGCATGCGCCGTCGGGCCGCTGGTGGTGGACCGACATCGAAAGCGCCTGCCTGTACGCCTGGACCCCCGGCGCCGCCACCGCGCTGCAGGTGCGCCTGCCCGAGCGTGTCGGCTGCTTCGTGCATGCCCGCTCCGGCGCGCTGCTGCTGGCCATGGCCAAACGCGTCGCCCGCCTCGTGCTGCCCGACCTGCAGGCCACCGGCAGCCTCGACGCCGAGCCCGAAACGCTGGCCCCGCTGGAGACGCAGCTGCCGACGACGCGCGCAAACGACGGGCGCTGCGACCGCAGCGGCGCCTTCGTGTTCGGCACGCTGAACGAGGCCGAGCCGCGCCGGCCCATCGGCGGCATCTACCAGTACAGCCGGGCCCGCGGTCTGCGCCGCCTGGCGCTGGACGGCGTGGCCATCGCCAACAGCCTGTGCTTCAGCCCCGACGGCCGGCGGCTGTACTACGCCGACACGCCGACCCGCCGCATCATGGTGTGCGACTACGACTCGGCCAGCGCCCGCGTCAGCGAGCCGCGCGTGTTCGTCCGCAAGGACGCCGGTGACGGCTTTCCCGACGGGTCCTGCATCGACGCCAAGGGCGGCCTGTGGAATGCCGAGTGGGGCGCCGGCACCGTGGCCCGCTACGGGCCGGACGGCCGCTTGCTCGGCCGCTACACGGTGCCCGTCGCCAACACCACCTGCCCGGCCCTGGGCGGCCCGGCGGGCGACCAGCTGCTCGTGACGACGGCCCGCGAGGGGCTGAGCACGGCCGAGCTGATGTCCCGCCCGCTGTCCGGCAGCCTGTTCGGCATGGCCGTCGAACCCGGTCTTTACCTGCCCGAGCCGCTGTTCAACGACGACTGAGCCGCTGCCGCAGCATTGCAGCGGCAGGTGTTGGTCGGCCGGGGCTGCGGGGGTGGTTATCCTGCCGCCCTATGTACGCGCCATTTTTCGGCTTGAAGCAACCGCCGTTCTCGATCGCGCCGGACCCTCGTTACCTGTTCATGAGCGAGCGCCACCGCGAGGCCCTCGCTCACCTGTTGTACGGGCTGGACGGCGGGGGCGGCTTTGTGCTGCTGACCGGGGAGATCGGGGCCGGCAAGACCACCGTCTGCCGCTGCTTCCTGGAGCAAATCCCGGCGAACTGCAACGTCGCCTATATCTTCAACCCCAAGCTCACCGTCATGGAGCTGCTGCAGGCCATCTGCGACGAGTTCCATGTCCTCGTGCCGCCGGGTGCGCAGACGGTCAAGGATTACATCGATCCGCTGAACACCTTCCTGCTCACGCAGCACGCCGCCGGGCGCAACAACGTCCTCATCATCGACGAGGCGCAGAACCTGTCGGCGGACGTGCTGGAGCAGCTGCGCCTGCTGACCAACCTCGAGACCAGCGAGCGCAAGCTGCTGCAGGTGGTGCTGATCGGTCAGCCCGAGCTGCGCCGCATGCTGGCCCGCTCGCGGCTGGAGCAGCTGGCGCAGCGCGTGGTCGCGCGCTTTCACCTCGGCGCGCTGTCGGAGGCCGAGACGGCGCAGTACATCCAGCACCGGCTGAAAGTTGCCGGCCTGACGGGCGTCGTGCCGTTCGACGCCAAGGCCATGCGGCTGATCCACGAGCTCACGCGCGGCGTGCCCCGCCGCATCAACCTGCTGTGCGACCGCGCATTGCTCGGCGCCTACGGCAGCGGCCAGGCGTTGATCACGGCCGAGATCGTGCAGCACGCCGCCGGTGAGGTGTTCGAGGTGCGGCGCAAAGCGCCCCCGGCCAAGCGCCGCCCGGACGTGCTGGGCATTTCGCTCGTGGTCACGGCGGCTGCGCTGACCGGTGGGGGCCTGGCGTGGTGGCTGCAGTGGCAGGCGGGCCGCCAGGCGGCCCGCGTCGCCTCGGTACCGGTGGCTGCCGTGTCGGCCTCCGGCGCTGCGTCGCGGCCTGCGGTGCCCATCGCAGCATCAGCAGCGTCCGCGGCATCGGCAGCCATGGCGCCCGCGGCGAGACCCGCTTCGGCCGCGCTGGCCAGCGCACCGCCGGCGGCCGAGCCGCTGCGCCTGGCCGACTGGAAGCCGCGCGAGAGCGACGCCTGGGAGGGGCTGGCCCAGCGCTGGGGGCTGCCGCTGGCGGCCGGCGCCGATGCCTGCCTCGCGGCGGTGCAACGCGGCCTGCAGTGCTATCGCAACAATGGCGGCAGCCTGTCGCTGATCCGCCTGATGGACCGGCCGGTGCTGCTGGCCCTGCAGCGCCCGGGCCAGCCGGGCGGGCTGGCGGCACTGGTGGGCTTGGACGGGCCGCAGGCCACCTTGCTCGTCGAGGGCCGGCTGCGCCGCGTCGCGGTGGCCGAGCTGGCGGGAGCATGGCGTGGCGAATTCGCCACCTTCTGGCGCCCGCCGCCGGGCTATGTGAACCGGGCGGACAACATGGGCCCGCTGCGCAACTGGCTGGCCGCGCAGCTCGCCCGCGTGCCCGGCCTGCCCGCCAGCGCCGCGGGTGCGACCCCCAGCGTGGCGGAGCTGACCCGGCAGGTCCAGGCCTTCCAGGCCGCCCAGGGCCTGCCCCCCGACGGGCGCATCGGCCCGGTCACGCTGATGCAGATCAACCGCGCAACAGGTGTGGCCGAGCCCCGCCTGGACGTGGCTCGTTGAGAATCGACGGACGCAAACACCATGTCCTACATCCTCGAAGCCCTGCGCCGTGCGGAAGCCGATCGCGAACGCGAGCGCGGTCAGGTTCCTGGCCTGCACGCCCAACCGCTGTCCGTTGGCGGCACGGCCTCGCCGGCTGGCGGTCGCCGCTGGCTGCCGTGGGCTGGCGGTGGCCTGCTGCTGCTGGCCGGCGTCGGCGTCGGTACCTGGCTGGCGGGCGGCTCGCACGAACCCCCGCCGCCCTTGCCGGCCCCGGCAGCCGCCCCCGTGGTTGCCGCGCCGCCGCCTGCCGAGCCAGTGACCGCCGTTGTCGGCACGCCGCCGCAGACCCTGCCACCGCCGGGCGGTGACGCTGGGCGCCTGCCGCCGGTCGGCGCCGCCTCGCCCTACCTGCCGCCGATGCCACCGCCCGGCACGGTCATGGCGCCCCCCGCGCCGCGGCCGGCGGCGCCCGGCGCCTCGCCGGCCCGGCCGCCCGCGCCCCCGGCAGGGGCCGGCGCGACCGAGGCGCCCTTGCCGCGCGTGTCCGAACTGCCCGATGGCGTGCGCCGGGAGTTGCCGACGCTGGCCATCGGTGGCTCGGTTTACTCCGATGATCCGGCCAGCCGGCTCGTCATCGTCAATGGCGAGGTGCAGCACGAAGGCGCCAAGCTGACGAAGGACCTCGTGCTGGAGCAGATCCGCCCGCGTGAACTGGTGCTGCGCTTCAAGGGCCAGCGCTACCGGCAGCCCACGTAGCCCGGAGATTTCGCGAGGCCGTCACGGCGCATCCCGGCGCCTGGCATGCACGGCATTCCCGCGACCGTCGCGAGATCTCCCGGGCGGGCGCCCCGCACCGGCAACGCGGTGGCGGGGTCACGCCCGGCGTCAGGCGGGGACGCGCACCGCCAGCCGGGCGGATTCGATGGCGGCGATCAGCGCCTCTTCCGGATAGGGCTTGCCCAGCAGCTGTGTGACGCCGGCGGCGCGCGCCTGCTCGTGCTTGTCATCCGAGCCGGTGATCATGACGACCGGCAGGTCGGCCGTGGCGGGCGTGGCGCGCACCACGCGCGTCAGCTCGAAGCCGTCGATGCCGGGCATTTCCACGTCCGTGATCAGCAAATGCGGGCGTTCCGCCGCCATCAGCTCCAGCGCCTGCTCGCCGCTCTCGGCCAGCGCGACGCGGTAGTGCTGGCTCACCAGCAGGCGATTGAGCTTGACGCGCACGATCTTGGAGTCGTCGGCCACCAGCACCAGGGTTTCGTCCGCCCGCAGTTCGCGGGTGGGGGCGGCGGCCTGCGCCTGTGCCAGCTCCTGGGCGGCACGGGCCGCCTGCTCGGCCGCGTCACGCTCGGCCTGCTCCCGGGCCAGGCGCGCCGCTTCCTCGCGGGCCCGGGCCTCGGCGGCCAGGCGAGCGGCCTCGGCTTCGGCGGCGGCACGGGCGGCTTGCGCGGCGGCCTCGCGCTCGGCCTGTTCGCGGGCGAGGCGCTCGGCAGCTTCTTCACGGGCCCGGGCCTCGGCGGCCAGGCGGGCGGCCTCGGCCTCGGCGGCGGCACGAGCGGCTTGCGCGGCGGCCTCACGCTCGGCCTGTTCGCGGGCGAGGCGCGCGGCGGCTTCTTCACGGGCCCGGGCTTCGGCGGCCAGGCGGGCTGCCTCGGCTTCGGCGGCGGCACGGGCGGCCTCGCGTTCGGCCGCGCGTTCAGCCTCATGTTCGGCCCGCTCGCGGGCGAGGCGATCCGTGGCTTCTGCACGGGCCCGGGCTTCGGCGGCCAGGCGCGCGGCCTGCGCCTCGGCCGCCGCATGGGCGGCGCGCTCGGCTTCTTCTCGAGCCGCCTGCTCCCGGGCGAGGCGATCGGCCTCTTCGCGGGCCTGGGCTTCTGCGGCCTCGCGCTCTGCCTGGGCCCGGGCCTGTGCGGCGGTGTCGACGGCTGGCGGCGTGGGCTCCGGGCGGGTGCGGGCCTGCCGGGCCACTTCGGCTTCGGCGATGCGCCGGACGATTTCGGCCGCTTCACGGTCGGCTGCCGCGTCCCGTCGCGCGGCTTCGTCACGCCGGGCGGCTTCGTCGGGGGCCGATGCCAGTTGACGCTCCGCCGCCAGGCGCTGGGCGTGGGCCGCATGGGCGGCCTGTCCTGCCGTGTGGCGCTGCTGCGCTTCCCGGCGCTTGGCCTCCTGGCGGGCGCGTTGCTGGCGCCGGCGGCGGCCCCACACCAACAACAACATGGCCACCGTCAGTGCGGCGACAAGGATCAGGATCAGCAGCTCGTTCATATCAAGAGGGAACGTTTGGGCAGCAGGGGGCGGCATCTTCGGCGCCAGGCGTGGCAGCTTACCGAAGAGTGCCGGTCGGGCGGGATGGAGGCCGGTTTGTCGGCGGATCGGTCAGGACGGCGATCGGGCGGGGGCGCGCGCACGACGGCGACATCGCTCCGCGGCGATGCCGCGGCCGGGCAGGCTCAGGGACGGCAGCAGTGGGGCGGCGATGGCGCGCATGGTGGTTCCGGGTAGGCTGGCGGCGCGCGACCGGCGCTGCGCTGGACCGGAAGCTTAGGGCATGGCGGCAGCGCTCAGTGGGGCGCCGAGGGGGCGCGGATTGTGCGCAGTTGTTGCAATTCGCTGCTCAGCCACCCCGCACTGGGCATGGCCGGCTTGCCGGCGCAGCGCACGAGGTAGGGTTGGCCGCTCATGCTGCTGGCGGAGGCGCCCAGCGCGATGAACTGCTCGGTCGTCTGCACCTGGCCCTTGCCTTCGAGGTAGTCGAGCTTCTTCAGCAGGTGGGCCCGGGCCTCGGCGCCGGCATACCAGCTGCCGTTGCGGTTGAACTCGCAGCCGGAGGACTGCAGCCGGTTGAGCAAGGCGTCGACCTCGGCGCGCGCTGCCGGGGGCAGCGGCGCGGCCAGTGCGGCGCCCAGCGCACACCCGGCGGCCAGTGCGAACAGGACCCGCGGCGCACGCCGGGCCTGGCGGCAGCGAGCGGGCGTCATGCGGAGGGCAGGGAGAGGTGATGCATGGCGGGAGTATCGCCACGCCATGCCGTGACAGGCCCTAATGCGGTGGCGACAGCATCACCAGAGGCTCGTCCAGCAGGCCGCTGGCGGGGAGCACGACCAGCGCCAACACGAAGCCCAGCACCGACACGATCAGCGTGGCGGTGAAGCGGGCGTGGGCGGAGCGGAACATGGGTTAATAGTGGGACACGAAACCGGTCGGCGCGCTCCCTAATTCACGCGTGAATGCTGACGACGGGTTGGCAGCAGGCGATGGCGAGGTGTCGCGTCTCTGCCTACAACTGACGGGAGAAGAAGCGCACGACGCGCTCGCGCGCCTGGTAGGCCTGCCGGGCGTCGGGCGCGAGTTGCACCGTCGGCGGCACGCCGGTGCTGAAGTAGCTGCCCTGGTTGGCGAACGGGTCCGTCACGGAGATGGGCACCATCAGCCGGTCCCAGCCATGTGTGGCGTCGGGGTAGGTGGCCACGCTGACGACGCCGCCGTTGCTGGCGTTGGCGGCCTGGGCCAGCGCCTCGCAGGGCGCGCTGCTGTTGTCGTAGGCGTCGCGGGTGCCGACCTGGATCAGCACCGGCGCGCCGGTGAGCGCCAGCCATTGCACGCCGTATTGCGCTGGGGTGCTGTGCACGGCCGCCAGCAGCGCCGTGTTGTTCCAGGCGTAGCAGACGGGGTAGTGCGCCACATGGGCCTTGAAGGTGAGGCCGCTGCCGAACTGGCCGGCATACAGGCGTTCGGCCGCGCCGAGGCTGACGAGGCCGCCCCACGAGAAACCGAGCACGCCCACGCGGCTGCCGTCGATGCCGGGCTGCCGGGCCAGGAAGGCGAGGGCGGAGAACGCGTCCGGGTAGGTCAGGATGGGCGCGCTGGGGCGCTGGCCCGGGCTGGTGTAGCCGCGGGCCTGCCACATGTCGATCTGCAGCGTCGCGATGCCGGCGGCGTTCAGCGCGGCCTCGTAGAAGTCACCGCGTGCGTCGATGCCGGCCGAGCCGTGCAGGATGAGAACGGCCGGCAGCTTGCGCTGGCCATGCCCGCCATGCCGCTCGGCGGCATGGGGCCGGCTGAACTTGCCCTGCAGCGTCAGCGGGACGCCCGGTGCCGCGAGGTTGGGGGACTCGAACTGGACGAAGGTGATGTCGGGCTTCGCCGGGCGTTCGAAGCCGGCGTCCCCGGTCGCGCGCGCCGGCAGCGCGACCAGTGTCGCCAGCGCCGTGAATGCTGCGAGCGCCGCCGTCTTGCACCCATGTCTCGTCGACGTCATGTCTGCCTCCTTTGATGTTTCACCGCAGTGGGCAACGTAACACCGCCTGTTGCGCAGCACCCTCGGGTATTGCCTGTCACCCATCCGGGCGGTGCGGGTCAGGTCGCCGCAGCCGGCGGGGCGCGCAGGTCCTGCACCAGCAGCAGCGCGCCCAGCAGGTGCCCGGGCGCGTCGAACATCGGCACCAGATGGCATTGCACGGGCACGCGTGTGCCGCTGGCCGTGAGCGCCTGCAACCGGCAGACGAACTCGCCGGGTTCGGCCTGCAGTTCATGCAGCAACCGCGCCCATGGTGTGATCTCGCCGTTCTCCAGCAGCGGCTCCAGCACGGGGCGGCCGTGCAGTGTGTCGGTCGTCCAGCCCAGCAGGCGCGTGAAGGCCGGGTTCAGCGCGCCGATGCGGTAATCCCGATCGGCCAGCGCGACGGCCATGGGCAGGTGCGCCAGCGCCTGGTGCTGCAGGGCGGCGTCGCTCGCCAGCCAGCCCAGCAGCCGCTCCGTGGGAGACGCGCCGTTGGCGCGCTCGGCCAGCAGTGCCTGCACGCGGCTGGCGACCTGGCTGCCGTCGGCCGCCACCGGGCCGGCCAGCGCGGTGTCGAACTGCGGGTCCCACACCGGCGTCAGGCGACGGGCCAGCCACAGGCCCGCACCGGCCAGCAGCAGGCTCGCGGCGAGGCCCAGCGCGGCCATCGACAGCGTCACGGCGCGCAGCGGCGCCAGCACGGTGGCCTCGCTCTGCAGCACGATGGTGCGCCAGGGCAGCAGCGGTGTTTCACCCGAGCCGCCACGCAGCAGGGCCTGGGCACTGAGCCAGCGCCGGCCCTGCGCGTCCTGCCAGAGGCGGGCGGGCCCCAGCCCCGTCGGCAGCCCGGCCGGCACGGCGATGCCGGGCACGGCGCTGCGGCCGTCCAGCGACGACACCACCAGCCCCTGCAGGCCGTCGGCGGCGGCCCGGTCGGCCGGCCCGAGGCTGAGCGCCAGCTGCTCGCGCACCCAGCCCAGGCCCAGATGGGCGGTGACGATGGCGACGACCGCGCCGCTGTCGTCGAGCACCGGCTCGCCGATGTCGATCAGCCCGGCGGCTTCGTCCGCGGGCCGGGTGCTCGCCCCCGCAGGGGCCGCCGCAACCACCGGGTGCAGATCGCTCAGCAGGCCGTCACGGCCCTCCCGGAACACCGGTCGGTGCGCGATGGACTGCCCGGCGAGCGCCCCGTGGCTGCCCGCCAGCACATGGCCATCGGCGGCCACAACGCCCGCCCAGACGAAGCGGGGCGAGTGCTCGACGAGGCCGTCGAGCTCGGCCTGGCGCCGCGCCGGGGCCGCGCCAGGCCGCAGCAGCGGCGAGCGGGCCAGCAGCCGCACCTGGTTCACGGCGTCGCGCAGCGACTGCTGGAGCTGCTGCGCCAGCAGGTCGGCGCGTTGCTGGTTGCGGGCCAGCGCGAGGCGGGTCGCCGTCTCGGCCAGCTCGTGCCGCGCGGCCGCCAGCAGCAGCGCCGTCAGCACCGCGCCCGCCAGCGCCGGCACCAGCGCGAACCGCCAGCGCTGCCGGCCGGCCGGGGTCATGCGTGGCGGCCGTTGTCACCCAGGCGGAACACCCGCACCGCCTGCGTGACCAGCTCGGCACGCTGCGCCAGCGACATGGCGGACGCGCCCAGCTCCTCCACGAGTGCCGAGTTCTGCTGCGTGATGCCGTCGATGCTGGCCACGCTGCCGTTGACCTCGCTGATGCCCCCGCTTTGCTCCTGCACGGCCACGCTGATGCGGCCGATGAGCGCGTTCATCTGGTCGACGGCGGTTTCGGCCTCCTTGGCCGAGCGGCTCGTGTCGGTGACGATGCGCACGCCCTCCTCGACGCGGCTGCGCGAGTCTTCCGCCAGTCGCTTGATCTCCTGCGCCGCCTCTCGCGTGCGGCTGGCCAGCGTGCGCACCTCGGTCGCGACCACCGCAAAACCGCGCCCGGCATCGCCCGCCCGCGCGGCCTCGACGGCGGCGTTCAGCGCCAGGATGTTGGTCTGGAACGAGATGCCGTCGATGACCGAGACGATCTCGTTGATGCGCATCGTCGCGTCCCGCACGGCGCTCATGCTCACGCTCGCCTCGGCGCTGGTGCTGCCGGTGGCCCGCGCGGCGGCGGCGGTGTCCTTGGCCAGGTCGCGGGCCTGGAAGGCGCCATCGGCCGTGTGCCGCACGGTCGCGGCCACCTGCTCCAGCGCCGCAGCGGCCTGTTGCAGATTGCCGGCCTGCTGCTCGGTGCGCTCGCCCAGGTCGCGCCCGCCCGCCGCGATCTCGCTGCAGGCCACGTTCACGCCCTCCACCTCGCGGCGCACGTCGCCCACGACGGCCTGCAGGTTCACGTTCAGCTGCGACAGCGCCCGCATCAAGCGGCCTTCGGCGTCCTCCCGGTGGGACTGCAGGCGCTGTGTCAGGTCACCGGACGCCAGGCGCTCGGCCGCCTGGGCCGCCGCCAGCAGCCCGCGGGCCTGGCGGCGGCGCAGCCAGCCCGTCATCGGCAGCGCCGTCACCAACGCCGCGATCACCGCCGCGAGCGCCGGGCTCAGCGCGAATTGCGCTGAGGCAGCAATCGCCACGCCGCCCGCCACCGTGCCGGCGGCCACCAGCGCGGCGCCGTCCAGCCACAGCGAGGTGTGGCGGGCCAGCCAGGCGCCCACGCCCGCGAGCCCCCGCACCCGCAGGTGCCCCTTGCTGAGCTGCGTGGCCAGCCGCGGGTTCTTGCCGCCGCCGGCGGCGCGGTACTCCTCGCGCATGCGGGCGTACAAGGCCTCGGCGCCGGCGATTTCCTCCCGGCTCGGCTTGGTGCGCACCGACATATAGCCGCTGATGCCCGTGCCGTCGCGCACCGGCGTCACGTTGGCGCGCACCCAGTAGTAGCCGCCGTCCTTGCGCCGGTTCTTGACCAGCGCCGTCCAGGGCTCGCCACCTTTCAACGTCTCCCACATGTCGCGGAAGGCCTCGGCCGGCATGTCCGGGTGACGGATGAGGTTGTGCGGCTGCCCGATCAGCTCGCTGCGGTCGAAGCCGCTGGCCGCGACGAAGGCGGGGTTGCAGTACGTGATGCGGCTTTGGAGGTCTGTGGTGGAAACCAGGGGGGAGTCGGCACTGAGCTCGTACTCTTGCTGGGTCACGGGTCCGTTGTCACGCATGGCTATCCTCCTCATTTATCGCCAAAGAGTAACTTTCCGTGATCGGTGGCGGAGGCGCCATGCATAGTTTTTAGGGCATTCGTGGATTGCACAGTTGCGTAGCTTGGAGTCCGCGCGCACCGGCCATCCAGCCTTCATGCGAGCCGCTGCACCGGCTGCGGCGACCACGGGTGAGCACGGCCCGCTGAACTTGCGCGCCAGAAGATGCGCCGGCGTCAGGTGGCAGAACGAAAAAAGCCCGCAGCCATGGGGCTGCGGGCCTGATGTCGACAAACTGCCCGAAGGCGGTTTTTTAGAACGGAATATCGTCGTCCATGTCGTCGAACCCGGTCGACGCCTTGGGCGCCGGGGCCGGGGCGCGTTGGGGGGCCGGGCGCGGTGCGGCCGGGCGAGCCGCCGGGCGGGCGCTGCCGCCGCCGAAGTCGTCGCCACCTTCGGCGCCGCCACGGCTGTAGCCGCCACCGCCACCGCCGGCCGCGCGGCTGTAGCCACCGCCACCGCCGCCTTCGTCGCCACCGCCGCCGTCACGGCCGCCCAGCAGCTGCATCTCGCTGGCGATGATCTCGGTGGTGTAGGTGTCGCGGCCTTCCTTGTCCTGCCACTTGCGGGTCTTCAGGCGGCCCTCGACGTACAGCGGGCGGCCCTTCTTGACGTATTCGCCAACGATCTCGGCCAGGCGGTCGTTGAAGACGACGCGGTGCCATTCGGTCTCTTCCTGGCGCTCGCCGGTCTCGCGGTTCTTCCAGTTGCGGGTGGTGGCCAGGCTGAGGGTGACCCAGGCGCCGCCGCTGGGGTTGTAGCGAACCTCGGGGTCTTTGCCGACGTTGCCGATGAGGATGACTTTATTAATACTCGCCACAGTGTCTATATCCTGTAAGTATGCGCCGCATAAGGAAAAAGCGCGCTGGGGCGCATCTAGACAGTCTAGATGACGGAGGCCCATTATCGCTTACGCGGCGGTTCAGATCGAGCGCAGGGTGGCGCCATTTCTGGTGTGTTTGGGGCTCTTCGTGTTGCCGAAGGCCGCAGCCAACATCGCGGCCTCCAGCCTAGCGGCTTCATGGGCATCGGGTGCCTCGTGAAGAAGTCGATCTGACAATTCTCGGACTACCCGAGTCAGCATCTCCGGCGACGGCTGACCGATCGGCCAAATCGACTGAAGGGCGAGCGCGAAACCCAGCGCTCGCCCTTCAGTTTCTCTTTGCGAGCGGCTGGCATTCTTCGCCTGTCGCCCCGCGGCCTCCGCGGCCGCCCGTTGGCGTACAGCCTCGTTAGCCAGTTCCGCAATGTCTGTCACCGGTGTGTTTGCGTCGGTCAATGGCCCGGCGCCCGAGTCTGCGGCGACGATTTTGGCCAAATGCTCAGCCCGGCGCGTGATTGCTTTCTCAATGTCGTCGATCAGGTCCTGATGAACGTAGATCGAGCGATCATGCTTCTTCTTGGTATAGAGAGTGGTTCTGTTCACTTCAGCTCTCGCGATCACGGCACTGACTGAAATTTCGTGATCAGGATCGGACTCCAACTCCGCCAGCGCGCCTCGAACACTCGTTTCGAAAATGCTGCTCCGAAGTAACGCGATCTTTGGAGTGATAGCAACTGCTTTGTGCGCCGTGCATGCTGAAGATGAAGGGGGCGACGTCATAGCTACTCCTTCGTGACAGATCTCAGTTGTTCAATGATCCTCTCGCACGCCGCCTCACCGCGTCGCGCGGCTTCAGCAAGTGGACCCGGCGCGCCGTCAAGAGCCAGCACGGCCTTATGGACGCGATGCATCCCGACCCAGTGCGAGAGGAAGGCTGGATGCGCCAGGAAGTTGGCGCACTTGGCGCAATGCTGGTCGGTTCTATTCATGTAGTTCGGCCTCTTACCGTCCGTTGAGCATTGCGCAAGGCTGTCACGCGTAATGGAGCGAATGCAGTAGCCGTGGGGCCCTGGAACAATCCAAAGCTGTTGCTTGGTCATCAAATGCCGAACCGCCAATACGATGCGGTCCAAGGAAAGCACGCGAATCATTGCTCGTAGACGGTCCCGATATCTCCTAAGCCAACTTGAGAATCCTCCGACCATTTCCACTTGGCCGCTTAGAGCCGCTAACGAAACTTATCATCTGCCTCAGTTCAAGAACCGCTGAGGAAGATGGCAGTCAAGAAGGAAGTCAGCGCAGCACTGTGGTCGCGGATACAGCCGCTGTTGCCCGAGGTGCGGAA
>NZ_JBIGIA010000018.1:0-100950 GCF_043555975.1 Pelomonas nitida
TGGGGGGGGGGGGGGTTGGGGGGGGGGGGGGGGGGGGGGGGGGGGGGGGGGGGGGGGCGCGGGGGGGGGGGGGGCCGCGGGGGGCGCCGGGGGGGGGGGGGGGGGGGCGGGGGGGCCCCCCCCCCCCCCCCCCCCCCCCCCCCCACAGCCTCCTATGCCCGCATCGACACCGAACCGACCATGACCACACCGCCCACCACCTCCGCCGTCCTCTCCGTCGCCCCGCTGGGCATGCCGTGGGAGACGCTCGACCCCTTCCTCTTCTGCGTCCACCACGACGACGCCTACCCGCCCGGCAACGGCCGCCACGGGCCCGACCCCGCGCTGCTGGCCGGCCGCCAGATGGGCGCCGACTTCTCCGGCCAGGCGGGCTGGAGCATGTACCACGGCGAGCAGGTGCCCGGCTTCCCGGCCCACCCGCACCGCGGCTTCGAGACGGTGACCATCGTGCGCCAGGGGCGCGTCGACCACTCCGACTCGCTCGGCGCCGGCGCCCGCTTCGGCGGCGGCGACGTGCAGTGGCTGACGGCCGGCCGCGGCATCGTGCACGCCGAGATGTTCCCGCTGCTGCGCACCGACCAGCCCAACCCGCTGGAGCTGTTCCAGATCTGGCTCAACCTGCCGGCCGACAGCAAGATGGTGGCGCCGCACTTCACGATGTTCTGGTCGCAGCACATCCCCCGCCACCGCTTCGCCGACGACGCCGGCCGCGCGACCGAGGTCGTGTGCATCGCCGGCCCGCTGCCCACCCCCGACGGCGCCCTGCAGCCGCTGGCCCCGCCGCCCGACTCCTGGGCCTCGCGTGCGCCGGCCGACGTCGCCATCTGGACGCTGCGCCTGGCGCCCGGCGCGCGCTGGACGCTGCCCGCCGCCGCCGGCCACGGCACGCGCCGCAAGCTCTACTTCTTTGCCGGCCGCACGCTGGCCATCGACGGCCAGGCGGTGCCGATGCGCTCGGGCGTCGAGGTGAAGGCCGGCGTGGCCGTCACCCTCGTCAACGGCGACGAACCGGCCGAACTGCTGATGCTGCAGGGCCGCCCCATCGGCGAGCCGGTGGCGCAGTACGGCCCCTTCGTCATGAACACCGAGCAGGAGCTGCGGCAGGCCTTCGACGACTACCGCCGCACCCAGTTCGGCGGCTGGCCCTGGCCCGACGCGGCGCCGGTGCATGGCGACGACGCCACCCGCTTCGCCCGCCATGCTGACGGCAAGACCGAGCGGCACACGGCGCAGGACGAGGGCGCCGCCACGCCTTGACGGGGCGCCCGGCCGGCACTGCTCACGAGGCCTCGGCGCCCCCGGCCCGCGGGCCCACGGCGGCGCGCAGCCCCAGCCGCAGCTTGTCCCGCCCCGGCGGGGCGCCGAACAGGCGGCTGTACTCGCGGCTGAACTGCGAGGGGCTGTCGTAGCCCACGCTGTAGCCGATGGCCGCCACGTCGCCCGCGTCGGCCATGATGCGCGCCCGCGCCTCCTGCAGCCGGATCAGCTTCTGGTACTGCAGCGGGCTCATCGTCGTCGCGCCGCGGAAATGGCGGTGGAAGGACGACTCGCTCATCGCCACCATGTCGGCCAGCTTGGGGATGGAGATCGCCTCGGCATGGTGGGCGCGGATGAAGCGGATGGCCCGCCCGATCTGGGACAGCCGGCTGTCGGCCAGGCCGATCTGGCGCACCATCGCGCCCTGCGGCCCGTGCAGCAGCCGCCACACCAGCTCGCGCTCCACCAGCGGCCCCAGCACGGCCGCATCGCGCGGCGAGTCCTTCAGCCGCAGCATGCGCACCACCGTGTCCAGCAGGTCGGCCGGCGCATTGCTGACCGCGAAGCCCGCCGGCTCCATCGCCGGCACGTCGGCCGGGTTCATCTCCAGCAGCAGCGACGAGATGGTGGCCGCCTGCAGCGTCAGGCCGGTGGCGAGATAGGGCAGCTCGGGGCTGGCCTCGATCACGCAGCCGGCGATGGGCAGGTCCACGCCCACGACGAGGAACTGGCCGCCGCCATACTCGAACACCTCGTCGCCCAGCATCGCCCGCTTGGCGCCCTGCGCCACCAGCACGAAGGTCGGCTCCAGCACATGGTGCTGAACCTCGGTAGGCGCCTCGGCCGTCACCGCGAACACGTCGCCCGCGCCACGGTCGCCACTTGCCGTGGCATGGCGCGTGATCAGCGCCCGCAATTCTTCCAGTGAACCCATGGCGCGACCGTACCCGTTGCCCCCGGGCGGCTCAAGGCCCGGGCACGCGGCACGGCCCGGATTGAGCGAATCAGGCAAGAGCTTGGCGGTTTTGGGCTATCGCACCCGGCACCATCAAGTCGCACGGAGAGCTGCCATCCAATGATGGGTGAATCGTGCAATCACCTGCGTGGATTTGACTGCCCGATCCGGCCGCCAGCCGCTTCAATGCGGGCCTTCGTCCCAGGGAGGTCGCGCATGATGAAGATGACTGGCAACACGGTGCTCGTGGCCGGCGGCACACAAGGCATCGGCCGTGGTCTGGCCGAGCTGCTGTGCCGGCTCGGCAACGACGTGCTCGTCTTCGGCGGCGAGCCCGGCGCCGCCCAGGCGCTGGCCCGCGCCACGCCCGGCATGCGCGCCGTCGACCTCGACCTGGCCGACCCCTGGAGCGTGGCCGGCTTCGCCGAACAGGTCACGGCGACCTGCCCCGGCCTGAACATGCTGCTCACGCTGTCCATCGCCTTCCCGGTCAGGCACCTGCCCGGCCTACAAGCGCTGCTGGCCGCCGACGACAGCGACGCCAAGCTCGAAGCCCAGCAGCTGGGCCTGCAGCACCTGACCGGCGTGCTGCTGCCTCACTTTCGCAAGCGAACGCACAGCGCGGTGCTGCACGTGTCCGCCGGGCCGTTGCTGGCGCCGCAGCCGGCCAGGCGGCGAACACCGCTCGTCGCGGCCGGCCTGCCGGTGTGCACGCTGTCCGTCCGCAAGCGCTGGGCTGGCGCGTCCATCGAGGTGACCGACGTGGCCCTCCCCTCCCGCGCCGAACGCGTCAGCGCCGCCCATGCCGCCTCGCCCCAGGGCGTGCCGCGAGCCGAGTTCATCTCCGGCCTGGCCTACCTGCTCGCCGAAGGCCCGCAGGAGGCCGCGGCGCTGGCCCGCCTGCAAGCCCTGTGGCCGGCAGCCCGCCCGGCGGTGCGCGACACGCGCGACGACGACCTGATGTCTGAAGCGGTCTGATGCGATCTGAGGCGGCGGCTCGCACCCCAGCGGGCCTGCAGCGCTGCTCACCGATGGGGTGAACGTCGCCGCAAACGCAAGGCGTTGATGCGGCTAGCGTTTCGATGCGGAGCGAGCGGTCGACAGCCTCCTGGGCTCAGTGCTCCAGCGAAGCGATCAGCGCGGGCACGCCCTTCAGGCCGGCGCGAGCCTGCAGCGTCAGCGGTGACGGCGCTGTGACCCAGCTGTCGCGCAACGCCGCAGCCGCCGCCTTCTCGTCGGCCGACAGCGTCCCCTCCAGCGAGGCCATACGCTCCAGCAGTTCCTTCGGCGGCTGGGGCATGCGGGCCTGCAACAACTGCAGCAGCGCATAGCCCGTGTGCTTGTCGGCCGAGCCCGGGCGGGACAGCTGGTCGGCCAGATAGGCCGTCGACGGCAGATCGCCCTGGTGCGACGCGCGCTCGAACCAGCGCTGCGCCGTCGCGGCCTCGCCCGTCCTGGCGTAGTGCAGGGCCACGTCTTGCTGGGCCAGGTCATAGCCCGCCTCGGCGGCGCGCAGCTTGAACTTCAAGCCCTCGGCCGCATCCACCGGCACGGTGCCGGGGAACTGGCCCATCAGGTAGCAGCCCACCTTGAATGCCGCCAGCGCATGCCCGGCCGCGGCAGCCTCGGAAAAGCGCCTGAACGCCGCCGTGTGGTCAGCCGGCGTGCCGATGCCGTTGTTCAGGAACATGCCCAGGTTGTAGAGCACCTCCGCGTTGCCGGTCGACGCAAGCGCCGACATCTTCGAGAACATCGCCTCCCGCGACGGTCCCTCCGGTGCGGCGGCGGCGGTGCAGGACAAGGCGACCATCGCCAGCGCAGCGGCGCAATGCTTGATGCGGAACATGGACCTCCTGATGGGGCGTAGCCAGCGGCGCCGAGATGGCCGGCGACATGGCAGTTAGCTTATCGCACCGGCTCAGTTGGCTGAAACCTCGGGCGCGTGGCACACCGCCTCGATGTTGTGGCCCTCGGGGTCGATGACAAAGGCCGCGTAGTAATGGGCGTGGTAGTTCGGTCGCAGGCCCGGCGGCCCGTTGTCGCGGCCACCTGCCGCCAGCGCCGCGCGGTAGAACGCGTCGACCTGCTCGCGCGTGGCCGCCGTGAACGCCAGGTGCAGGTGCGCCGGCTGCTCATCGGTCTGAAACAGGCACAACGATGCCGGGTTGCCGTCGATGAACAGCTCAATGCCGTAAGACGGCACACCCTCCGCGCCGCCCTTCACGCCCAATGGCGCCAAGGCCTGAAGGTAGAACGCCTTGCTGGCCGCGTAATGGCGGACGCCGAACTTGACGTGGTCGAACATGGACGCTGCTCCTGCCGCTGTGGGTGAATCGAGCGGGCCGCCTCAGCCCTGGCTGCATGCCAGGGCCTCGATCGCCGCGATGCCGGCCAGCATCTTCTGCCGCGCCGACGAGTTCGCCGAATGAACCACCCTCTTCGGCGGCCGGAACCGACGCAAGGCAACGGCCTCCTCCACCCACAGCACCACGTCATAGCCCGTGCCGCGGGCATCGTCGCCGAGGTCATGGTCGAGGCCGCTCTCGTCGACCTTCCCCGTTTCGAGCAACGCGATGGCCTCGTCGGGCCAATACACCCTCACCCAGCCCGGCGGCGTACGGCGTTCGTCATCGAGGTAGATGCGCATGGGGCAACGGGTTGGCGATCCAGGCCGGCTGGCGGCGACGACTCAAAGGGACGTGGTGCGCGGAAACCCGGTCAGTTGGGTGCGGGCCAGACATCAAGGGATGGGCAATTGTTGGGCTTCTCTGCGTTCAGCCCAACCTACCGGGCTGAAACACGTTCTTGGCCAAATCCAGGCCGATCGTCGTAATCTCCATCTCGGACGCCCCTTCCGGTCAGTGGTTGAACATTGCCCTTCCACTTTGGCACTTCGATGCCGTTCAAGGTGGGGGCGTCCATCCCATTAACCTACCGAGCTGATGTACCGCACCACGCGGGGTTTGCTACTTCTTCGCCGGCGGTTCGCCCTTCATGCACATGAAGCCGTGCCGCGTCTCGACCTCCCGCGTGTCGTTCAGGCCTTGCCAGCCTTCGGGGTGCAGCTGGAACAGGCTAGCCAGCGTCTGGGTGCCTCCAGCCTCGCGACGCCGCTCGAAGAACTCCCGGCGCTCCCGCTCCATCTCGGCTTGAGCGTCCTTTGTCGAAAGCGCCGCAAGCGGCAGGATGACTGCATCTAGCAGGATGCGCCTGAAGGCCTTGCCGAGCCAGCTGAAGTCGTCGGCCTCCTTGTGCCTGTCGTCGCCTTCGAGCGTCAGCAAGTGGTTGCTAAGTTCCACCTTTTGGTACGGCGTCAGGCCGTCGACGTACTCCTGAAGCGACTTCGACAGGTTCTCGACCCGATGGGCGAACTGGTTTCGCACGTGCGCCAGCTTGGCCAGGATGAGTCTCTCGTCCTTCTTGAGGATGCCCAGCTTCTCGCACAGGTTGAGCCGTGCGGACTGGCTGAGGCCAGAGACGTGGTCGAACATCAGCTCGTTGTGCAGCGACGAGACCAGAGCCTGGGTGACTGCCGCCTCGACGAGGACTGCAAGCTTGATGAGGAACTCCCAGTCGCTGCCATTCTCCCGCAGCTGAAGCACGTACCGCTCCGGCAATCCAAGCCGCTGCTCGGTTCGCTGGAGCGCCTCCGCGCACATGTCGTCGTAGCGCCTCCTGCGCTGCTCCTGAGTTAGCTGCACGTAGTCGGCCATAGGTTGCCCTCCTGGGTTCCATTGTGCGCATCTCCCTACACGAGGGGATGAGCACAACGACCTACATCAGCCGCGCCCAACTGGAGGCCCTGCTTGGGGTCGCTGAACTCGAGGGGTTCACCAGGGCTGGCACCGGCAATTCGGAGGCTGACAGCTACGTGCGGACGGCTCGGCCGTCCGACTTCGGTGACGGGATCAAGTCTCAAATCCCGCTAGAACGACCTCGCCCGCCACGCATGCACGAAGCTCGGCACGTCATGCGTCCAGCGCGGCAGCACCGCGGAATTGGCCAGCCCCTCCAGGTCGGCCACCACGCCCACCCAGATGGCCGCGGCCACCGGCCAGCCCGGCTGGCCCAGGGCGAGCAGCGCGAAGAAGCCGGCGAACAGCGCGATGCCCCAGCGCTTGGACGACCACATGTGATAACTCGCCTCGCGGCCGAACTTGCACAGGTCGTAGGCGTAGCGGGCCACTTGCAACGCCACCACCACCGGCGCCAGCCCCGCGCGCAGCAGCGTGAGCGCCAAAGGCAGCTCGGTAGGTTGGGCTGAACGCCGTGAAGCCCAACAAATTTCTTTGGCCCAGCTGCTGGTATTCACGTACTCATTCCGATGGATTGTTTGCGAAAACGCTGGGGTTCGCATAACTCACCCCAGCCTACCGAGCTGATGGCAAGCGGGGCTCTACCGGTGGTCCAGGGGCCGGCAAGCGATTCCCGGCTGAATCTCCTGAGACAAAGGAGTCGAAGGAGGGTGTGCCCTGCCGCTACTGCGGTCGTCCGACGACGAATGAGCCAGGTAAAGATAATTCCCGCGAGCGAGAGCACATCGATCCAAAGAGCAAAGGTGGCAACAACACGCCGGAGAATGAGGGGGACTCGTGTAGAAGTTGCAACCGTAGCAAGGGGGGGGGGGCGAACCCCAGAGGAATGGAAGCGACCACCAGAGGAGAAGAAGTCGACATGATTGCTGAAGCGAAACAAACGATGGTTTCATTCCTCTCCAACGAAGCGGGGCAGGCAGTTGTTGAAAACATGCATGCAGTGCCTGTTGGCGAAGACCTGTACTGCTTGGACAACTCTCCCTTTTACGTTTACGGCGTGAGCTTCGGGGACGTCGTTCATGCGCCGATGAGCGACGGCCGGCCGGTCTTTGTTGGGGTCATGGAGCACCGGGGGCATTCAACGTATCGCGTGCGACTACCGGCCGGGAGTGGTCATGATGACTTTGCACAGCACTGGTCGCCTCTGGAGCAGCTGGGTTGCTCGTTTGAAGGATCTGGAGTGTCAACTCGCCGGCTCTATGCGATCGATGTTCCTCCTACCTCGGATGTCGTGGCCGTATACAAAGTCTTGGAGGACGGAGAGAGTGCGGGGTGGTGGGAGTTCGAGGAAGCGCACTATTGCGCGCGTCCTTAGCATTGCGAGATGCTGACCACGCGCGTGGTCGGCCTACCAAGTAAAGCTGCCCTGCGATGCGTTGCAAGCCCGCTCGTCCCCTTGCGCGCAGGTGAAGGGGTCAAGTCTCAAATCTAAATCCCTAGCACCAGGTCACGGGGTCAGTCTCAAATCCAAACCCCTAGAACGACCTGACCCGCCACCCATGCACCAGGCTCGGCGCGTCATGCGTCCAGCGCAGCACCACGGAGATGGCCAGCCCCTCCAGGTCGGCCACCACGCCCACCCAGATGGCCGCGGCCACCGGCCAGCCCGGCTGGCCCAGGGCGAGCAGCGCGAAGAAGCCGGCGAACAGCGCGATGCCCCAGCGCTTGGACGACCACATGTGATAACTCGCCTCGCGGCCGAACTTGCGCAGGTCGTAGGCGTAGCGGGCCACTTCCAGCGCCACCACCACCGGCGCCAGCCCCGCGCGCAGCAGCGTGAGGGCCAACGGCAGGTGGCGCAGCGCGGCGCTCACCGCAGCCGCCCGTCCAGCCAGCCCAGCACGCGCGGGTCCTGGAAGTAGTTGGTGTGGTGCGTCTCGGCGCTGACGCCGAGGTTTTCCCACTGCGGCGCCGCCAGCGCCAGCTCGCCCAGGCGGTTCATCGAGGCCGTGTCGACGACCAGGTCGTTGGGCTGGTCGAAGATGAGGTCGGCCCCCGCGTGCAGCAGCTGGCCTTTCAGGTTCGTCATGCGCTTCCAGAACTTCCACAGCGGCTCGTTGGATTCGGCCGGCATGAAGCTGCCGCCGATGGCGCGCACGTCCGCGCCCGCCGGCAGCGGCCACAGCTGGGCCAGCTCCAGGTTGTTCTCGACGCGGCCCTGCGCCAGCAGCCCGGGCACCAGGCCCACGGCAGCGTCGGCCAGCGGCGTGCGGGCGCCCAGTTGCAGCACCTTGCCGAGCACACAGGCCAGGCCGCCCACGCCCAGCGCCAGCGTGCTCAGGCCGGGCGGCGCGAGCGCGCCGGTGCGCAGCGCCGCCTCGGCCACGGCGTCGGCGAAGCTGGCCAGCGTGTCCAGCGCCTGGCGCAGCTTGTCGGGCGCGGCCAGCGAGGTGCCGGCCAGCGGCGAACCCACGAACAAGGCCTGGCGTGCCCGCAGCGCCGGTGCCAGCCGCAGCAGCCACGAGATGACCAGGCCGCCGCGGCTGTGACCGACAAAGTCGAACTCGGCCGGGCAGGCGTCGAGTGCATCGCGCAGCGCAAGCGCGTTCAGCCACGGCGCGACGGACAGCGTCGGGTGGTCGAAGGCCAGCACGGCCGCGTAGCTGCCGCTCGCATCGGCCAGGCGCTGCAGCAAGGCCTGGCCCTCGGCCGTTGCGGTGAACTCGCGTGCATACATCGCGCTGGCGCTGAAGGTGCCATGCACCAGCACCAGCACCCGGCCGCGCAGCGCGGCCAGTTCACCGGCGGCCAGCGGCACCCAGCCCTGCCCGGCCCAGCGCCGCAGGCCTTGGGACGGCAGGGCCAGCCCGGCCAGCACGGGGTTGAGGCGGCGGTCCAGGCCCTGCAGTGCGGCCGTCAGCTGGTTGGCGCCCAGCTCGGGGAAGGCGATGCGCTGCACGGTCTCCCGCGGCTCGGTGCCAAAGGCGCGCCAGCTGCGCCGCCCCGGCATCGCCTGCGCTCGCACCGGGGGTTCGTACACCCAGCGCAGCAGGCCGCCCTCGTCGTCGGCGCGCACCAGCCGCACGGCCGCGCGGCCGTCACTCGCCCGCTGCGCCTCGAAGCCGCGGCGGCGGCGTTGCTGGATGGGTGCGCGCGCCGCATCGGCGGCCGCAGCCGGCGTGTCGAGCTGCTGGGCCACGCCGGCCCACAAGGCCCGGCGGGCGGTGCCGGCCGCCGTCATGGCGCGCCTCCGGCTTCACGCAGCGTGGGCAGCATGGGCAGCGGCGTGATCTGCCGTTGCCGCGCGGTGATGATGTCCAGCATGGCGTCGTAGTCGGCCCGCTCGGCCAGCGCATCGATGCCGGCCTCGATGGCCTCGATGAAGCCGCAGTGCTCGGTCAGCCGCACGGTCTCGATGGGCACGAGCTTGCGCTGCCGCACGAGGTGGCGCACCTCGTCCCAGCTGGCGCGGCCGGCATGCCAGGGCACCACCTGCGCGTTGGCGGCCGAGCTGCCGCTCTCGTCGGCCTGCAGCGCGTCGCTGTAGCTGCCGGTCATCTGCATGTACTCCTCCCGGAACGACGCATGCCGCCACCAGCCCGGCAAGGCATGGCCCTCCAGCAGGAAGACGACGGGGTAGATGTCCACCAGCTCCAGGCAGGCCGCGAACAGCAGCGCCAGGTCGATGCAGGTGCCCGCGCGCTCGGCCAGCACGGCAGACGGCGTGCGCAGGCGCTGCGAGTCCAGCTGCTTGCTGTAGCTGGGCGGCGGGTTGATGTAGCCCAGCTGCCAGTCGTGCAGCAGCGTGGCCCACAGCGCCTCGACCTGGCGGTCCACGCCGCGCAGCAGGTCTTCGTCGATGCGGCCGTCGGCCGGCACGGCGCCGTCGGGCACGCACTGGTAGCCCTCGAAGCCGGCCGTGGGGTCGTCGCGCAGCACGCGGTTGTAGCGCTGCGCCTGCGCCACGGCACGCACGACGGCCGGGTCGCGCGGCAGCACGAACGACGGCAGCCAGCGGCCGTCGCGGCGGTTGTCGCGCCACTGGTCCACCGGCAGCAGGCGCAGCCGGTGGCTGTCGTGATACAGCACGCGGTCGCCCTGCCGCACGCGAACCTGCAGGCTGGTGTTGATGGCCTCGTGCACGCCGCGCGCCACGTCGGCCGTCAGCGGCACATGGATGTCTGCCGTGAGGTTCTCGCGCTCGTGCCGCATGACGACACGGCGCGCGTACCGCGCCTGCTCGTCGCCCAGGTGCACGGCCACTTCCACATCCACGGGCTCGGCGCGGTCGGGGGCGTCGCAGCTCAGCACGAAGCGCCGGAACAGCGGCTGCGCGTTGTGCAGCACGGCGTAGTTCAGCTCGGGATAGGGTTCGATGGCGCAGCGCACCTCGGCGGAGGCTGGTGCGGGCAGGGCCAGCGCGAGGCGGCGGGCCGCGTGGGCGGCGCTGGTGGCCGCGTCGACGAACACGGGCCCGTCCAACCACAGCGTCACGCCGGTCGCATCCACCGACTCCGGCAACGCCCTCACCTCCTCCCACACGGCGCTGAAGGCGCTCGGCAGATCGAACCCGCCAGCGAAGAGATGGCGCAGCAACTGCACCAGCGCGTACTCGGCCAGCGAGTCGTCGAAGGCGTCCTGGAAGCCCAGCGCGGCGCGCGTGGCGCCCTCGGCCACCATCATCGGCGCCAGCCGCGCCGCGCTGTTCCACACGTTGAACGTCGTCAGGTAGCTCGGCCGCGCCGCACCGGCCAGACACGCGGCCAGCATCTGCGCCGGCACCAGCTGCGGCACGCCATGGCTGCCGCGCAGCAGCAGGCCATCCACCATGCGCCGCCGGTCGGCCATCACGTCGGCCACGCGGCACAGGTCCCCCACGCCCACCGGGCGCTTGGCGACGGCATCCCAGCTCACCGGCTCCACCAGCGCTGCGTCGCCCTTGGCCTCCTGCAGCCCGCGCAGGCCCTGGTGGCTGTCCATGCCTGCGATGTGCAGCAGGTGGGGCGGCCGCGCCCGCAGCTCGGCGGCCAGCTCGTCCAGGCTGGGCCAGTTCAGCACGCGCGGGGCCGGTACGCCGGGCGGCAGCGCGGCCGCCAGGTTCTTCAGTTCGGCCTCGACCGTCCAGCCCCCGTTCAGTTCGGTCGGCAGCGCGTTGACGAACAGCACGCGGAAGTCCTTCAGCGCGGGAAAGACGACCACCTCGCGCGGCACCGGGCGCCACGCGCCTTCCACCTCGTGCTGCACCTGCAGCTCACGGATGACGGTCACCGGCCGGGGCCCGTCGACCGCGCCGCGGCGCGCCTCGCGCGTGGCCGCCGCCAGCACGTACTCCCACGGGAACACGCGCCCTTCCCAGCAGACGGCCTCGTGCTGGTAGGGCACGCGCACGACCAGCGTCTGCGCCTCGCCCAGCGCCCGCAGCTCCTCGGCGCCCAGGCCCAGCGTCCTCAGCGTCTGGGCGGCCTCGGCCTGGTGCTGCTGGCGCACCTTGGCGTCACGCAGCCAGCGCTGGCGGGAGCGCAGCAGATAGGTCCAGCGCAGCGCCTGCTGGGCCATGCTCTGGCGCGAGCGCACATCCACACTGGCCAGCGGCAGGCCCAGCACATCGCCGGGCCGCGCGATGTGCACGGCCTCCAGCAACTGCTCATGTTCGGGTGGCGGGCGGCGTTTCCTCTGCGCTCTGCCGGATGTGCTCACGGTCGGGCCTCCTCATCAAGACGGCCCGCAGTATCGCGATGCGGCAGCCCGCCGCAACACCGGGTTAGACCAGACCCAGACTTTCTTCCAGGCCCAGGTGCACATTCATGCTCTGCACGGCGGCGCCGCTGGCGCCCTTGCCGAGGTTGTCCAGCCGCGCGATGACCAGCGCCTGCGTGTCGCTGGCGAACACAAAGATGTCCACGCGGTTGGTGTCGTTGCAGGCCTGCACGTCGAAAAAGCCGCCTTCCAGCGTGGCCGCGTCGCGCAGCGGCATGACGCGGATGAAGCGCTCGCCGTCGTAGTGCGCCGCGAGGGCCGCGTGCAGATGCTCCGGCGTCGTGCCGGCCTTCAGCTGGCTCAGCTGCAGCGGCACGCTGACGGCCAGGCCCTTGTAGAAGCTGCTGACGATGGGCATGAACACCGGCGGCGTGGCCAGCCCCGTGTGGGCCATCATCTCCGGCAGGTGCTTGTGCTTCAGGCCCAGCCCGTAGGGGCGCGGTGCCTGCAGATGGGCCGGCAGCGGCTGCTGCTCGTACTCCGCGATCATGCTCTTGCCGCCGCCCGAATAGCCCGTGATGGACGTGGCGCTGACGGCCGCTTCCCGGGGCAGCAGGCCGGCATCCACCAGCGGCCGCACGGCCAGGATGAAGGCGCTGGCGTGGCAGCCCGGGTTGGCGATGCGCTTGGCCGCGCGGATGGCAGCGCGCTGCCCCTTGACCAGCTCGGGCAGGCCGAAGGTCCAGCCCGGCACGGTGCGGTGGGCCGTGCTGGCGTCGATGAGGCAGGTGTTGGGGTTGCTGATCATGGCCGCCGCCTCGCGCGACGCCGCATCGGGCAGGCACAGGAAGGCCACGTCGGCGGCGTTCAGCAGCCGGGCGCGCTCGGCGGAGTCCTTGCGCTTGTCGGCGTCAATCTTCAGCACCTCGATGTCGCTGCGGGCCGCGAGGTACTCGTGAATCCGCAAGCCGGTCGTGCCCTCCTGGCCATCCACAAACACTCGGTAAGTCATCGCATCGTCCTTGCTGAAACGGTTCCCTCTCCGGGAAAGCCCGAAGCATAGACGGTGACGAATCACCTCCCTGGTCTTCTCGACCGTTATCGTGCCGAGGCTATCCTCCGCGCGCTCAAAACAAGACAAATCAGGGAGTTGAAAATGCTGTCACCCAAGATGGGCCTGGCTGCGGCGCTGGCCGCCGTCGCGCTGCTTTCTGGCTGCGCGAGCGCCGTGCGCACCGAAGCCACGAACTTCACACCGGTCGCGGCCGGGCAACCTGCCACCGTCGTTCGGCTCACCAGCGACGCCACCGCCACCCCATCGGCCGGCTATCCCCGTACCCTGAAGGCCGGCAGCCAGTGGCGCTTGGCCGGACAAGTGACGCAGGGGCAGGTTTTCCGCCCCATCAATTCGGTCTTCACCATCGAAGGCCGTCAAGTCCACGAGGCCTACCTCGTGGTGTCGGGCGGCAAGCTGGTGGGCTTCTACCTGCCGGGTGAAGCCAACTACGCCGCCCTGAATATTCCTGTCCCCCTGTCCATCGGAGATTCTCAGTGATTCGTCGTTTCGTCCTCGCCGCCGCCCTTGTGGGTACCGCCATCCTGACTGGCTGCGCCTCTGGCCCGAAATTCGCGGAAATGTCCAAGACCATCCCGACGCTGAAGGCCGGCGAAGGCCGCGTCTACTTCTTCCGTTCGGACTCGATGATGGGCGCCGCCCTCCAACCCGACATCCGTCTGAACAAAGAGGTTGTGGGCGCTTCCAAGCCGGGCGGCTTCTTCTATGTCGACCGCCCGGCCGGCAGCTTCTCCGCCGCCACCGCCACCGAAACCGAGAAGACGCTGTCGTTCACCCTGGACGCTGGCGAGACCAAGTACGTTCGCACCTCGCCGAGCTTTGGCGTGCTGGTGGGCCGCATCGTGCTGGAACTCGAAGATCCGAAGAAGGCGCAGGCGGAAATTGAGAGCCTGAGCTTCGTGCCGCTGGTCAAGAAGTAAAGCCTCACCCGGCGCTGGCGCCAGCCAGCGCCGGGCGTCTTACAGTCCGCCGGACATGAAGACGCCCCGAATTCTCCTTCTCCCCGGCTGGCAGAACTCCGGCCCCGACCACTGGCAAAGCCGTTGGGAGCGGCTGCATGGCGATGAACGCGTGGAGCAGCACGACTGGGACTGGCCGCGCCGTGGCGACTGGATGGCCCGGCTGGACGAGGTGCTGCTGCAAAGCGACGCGCCCGCCGTGCTGGTGGCGCATTCGCTGGGCTGCCAGCTGGTGGCGGGTTGGGCCGAGCACTCACAGCACACGGCGCGCGTGAAGGGCGCACTGCTCGTCGCCCCGCCCGACACCGAACGCGAAGCTACCCCACCCCAGCTGCACAACTGGCGCCCCATCCGCCGCCAGCGCCTGCCCTTCCCGAGCATCGCGGTCATCAGCAGCGACGACCCTTTCTGCACACCCGAACGCGCCACGCAGATGGCGGCCGACTGGGGCGCCAGCGTCGTCATGGCCGGGCCACGCGGGCATCTGAATGCCGACTCGGGCCTGGGCGACTGGCCTGAGGGCCGGGATTTTCTGCTCAGCCTAGGGCGTTCGAGCCAGCTTCAGGCGTGACGGCCCCATGGCCTCCCCGGGCCGCCATTGCGCGGCCAGGCGGCGGGCCTCGGCGAGCTGCGCCGGCGTCAGCGTCGCGGCGAGTTCCTCCCCTTCCTCTTTGTCGATCTCGCCGTTCAGCGCCAAGGACAGCCAGGCATAGGCCTGCACCGGCTCTCGCGCCAGTCCCTTGCCTGCTTGCAGGAAGCGCGCGAATTTGCGTTGGCTGCGGCGATCGTTGGCGCGCGCCCCGGTCTCGTACCAATGCGCGGCCTGCTGGAAATCCTGATGCACGCCGAGGCCGAACTCGAAGCAACGGCCCAGCGCGTAAGCCGCGATCTGCGGCCCGGCGATTCCCTTGACCGCCTTCAGATACCAAGACGCCGCCGCCGCTTCGTCCTTGGCAGTGCCCTGGCCCCGCTGCAGCATCTCTGCCAAGTAGAACTGGGCGAGCCCATCCCCCTTGTGCGCCGCCATCCCAAACCATTTCACGGCTTCGTGCTCATCCTTGGCGGTACCGCGCCCTGCGCGCAAAGCCTGGGCCAGATAAACCTGCGCCCACAGATCGCCCGCTTCGGCCGCCTGGCGATACCAGTGGGCGCTTTCCGCTTCGTTGACGGCAATGCCGGCATAGGGAAAACCGAGGGCGTTGCCGAGTTTGACCTGAGCCGACACGGTGCCCTGGGCGGAGGCCTGGCGCAGCCGGTCCAGCGCCTCCTGCAGGGCGGGCTTGTCGGCTTGGTCCGCCAGAAGCATGTCGGTCAGTTGCATAAGCGCCTCCTCGTGACCCTGCGCTGCAGCCTTGCGCAACCACGCCAGCGCCTCTTGCGGCCGGCCCCAACGCAGCAGTTGCGCGAGCTGCCATTGCACTTCAACGTCGCCCGCCTCGGCCACAGGCCTCAGCACCGACGCCCGCTCTTCGAGTTCGGCCGCCTGCCGCACTGGATCAATAGGTGGCGGCATGGCATGCGCCACCTTCCCAGCCGCCGCCAGCCATACCGCGACCACCAAATGCACGAGCTTCACGCGTCTCTCCCTGACCCGACCGAAACATCATGCATGAGAGCATGCCGCGCGAGAATCAGCACATGGTCACGAAAAAACCCAAAGGCCTCGGCCTCGGTCTGGAAGCCCTGTTGGGCCCCAAAGTCAGCGACACCCCCGCTCCCGAACGCGACGGCATGCCCAGCACCTTGAAGCTGGAGCAGTTGCAGGCCGGCAAATACCAGCCGCGCACGCGCATGGACGAGGGCTCGCTGTACGAGCTGGCCGAATCCATCAAGGGCCAGGGCATCATGCAACCGATCCTGGTCCGGCCCATCACGCCCAACGGTGGCGTCAGCTACGAGATCATTGCCGGCGAGCGCCGCTTCCGTGCGGCCAAGCTCGCGGGCCTGCGCGAAGTGCCGGTGCTCGTGAAGGCGGTGCCCGACGAATCAGCCGCCGCGATGGCGCTGATCGAGAACATCCAGCGCGAAGACCTCAACCCGCTCGAAGAGGCCCAAGGCCTGAAGCGCCTGACCGACGAGTTCGGCCTCACGCACGAGCAGGCCGCGCAAGCCGTGGGCCGCTCGCGCAGTGCGGCCAGCAACCTGCTGCGGCTGTTGAACCTCGCAACGCCGGTGCAGAACATGCTGATGGCCGGCGACCTCGACATGGGCCACGCGCGCGCACTGCTGCCGCTGGACGGTGCAACACAGATCACGACGGCCAGCGAGATCGCGGCCAAGAAGCTCAGCGTGCGCGAGGCCGAGAAGCTCGTCGCCAAGACGCAGGGCGCCGCTCGCCAGGCGCCGCTGCTGCGCGTGAAGACCGACAAGAGCCGCGACGTGCTGCGACTGGAAGAAGAACTGGCCGATGCGCTCGGCACCACGGTCGAAGTCCGCGTGAAGAAGCACAGCAAGCGCGGTGGCCAGAGCGGTGAAGTGGCCATCCATTTCGACTCGCTGGACGCGCTGTCGGGCCTGCTCGAGAAACTGCGCGGTTGAACCCGGCAGGGCCGCTGCGGTCGACACGGCTCGACGGCAGCGGCGCGCACCGCCATCGGCCACGCAGCGCACCAGCACGCAGCGAACTGTCACCGCGCTGTTACCGGGCCAACAGTTTTTCACCCGCTGTGCAGGGCTTGCGACAAGCTCGACGCGACCCGAGGGTAATTCCATGAAAAGTGTCGGGTCTTGTCCCCCGCGGCGGGCGTATGCTGGACTACGCTTCCTGCCGAACATCAACCGCGTTGTTGAGGTGCGTCTGGCGGCTTATTCTTGCGATTGACCGGCCAACCGCGACAGCAAGCTCAGGCTGTCGACACGCCGAGTGGAGAGTTCTGATGACGCCTTGCAGTTGAGGCGCGATCAGAACCCCCCAGTTCCCGCGAACACGGCTCGTGCGCGCGGCCCTGTGGGTTCAAACCGCAGGAGATCGGCATGGACGTCATCAGCCATTTCGCAGCTCGCTACGAGCGCACGAAGGTCGAGGAACTCACGCTGGAGGAGTACCTTGCCGAGTGCAAGCGAAACCCCCTCGCGTACGCCACCGCAGCGGAGCGGATGCTGCAGGCCATCGGCGAGCCGCAGATGCTTGACACGCGCAACGATCCGCGCCTGTCGCGCCTGTTCGCCAACAAGACCATCAAGATCTATCCGGCCTTCGCGGAGTTCTACGGGCTGGAAGAAGCGATCGAGCAGGTCGTGTCTTACTTCCGGCACGCCGCGCAGGGTCTGGAAGAAAAAAAGCAAATCCTCTATCTGCTGGGACCGGTGGGCGGCGGCAAGAGTTCCATCGCCGAGCGGCTGAAGGTGCTGATGGAACATGTGCCGTTCTATGCGCTGGCGGGCTCGCCGGTGAACGAGTCGCCGCTGGGCCTGTTCGACCCCGTCGAGGACGGCCCGCTGCTGGAGCGCGACTTCGGCATCCCGCGCCGCTACCTGAACCGCATCCTGTCGCCCTGGGCCGTCAAGCGGCTCGACGAGTTCGGTGGCGACATCCGCAAGTTCAAGGTCGTCAAGCGCTACCCGAGCGTGCTCAAGCAGCTGGGCGTGGCCAAGACGGAACCGGGCGACGAGAACAACCAAGACATCTCGTCTCTCGTCGGCAAGGTCGACATCCGCAAGCTCGAGACGTTCGCACAGGACGACCCCGATGCCTACAGCTATTCCGGCGGCCTGTGCCTGGCCAACCAGGGCCTGCTGGAGTTCGTCGAGATGTTCAAGGCACCGATCAAGGTGCTGCACCCGCTGCTGACGGCCACGCAAGAGGGCAACTACAAGGGCACCGAAGGCTTCGGCGCCATTCCGTTCGATGGCATCGTGCTGGCACACAGCAACGAGAGCGAGTGGAAGACCTTCCGCAACAACAAGAACAACGAGGCCTTCCTCGACCGCGTCTACATCGTCAAGGTGCCGTACTGCCTGCGCGTCAGCGAGGAGGTCAAGATCTACGAGAAGCTCATCCGCGGCTCGTCGCTGGCCGAGGCCAAGTGCGCGCCCGGCACGCTGAAGATGATGAGCCAGTTCGCGGTGCTCACGCGCCTGAAGGAACCCGAGAACTCGTCGCTGTATTCCAAGATGCAGATCTACGACGGCGAGAACCTGAAGGACACCGACCCGCGCGCCAAGAGCTATCAGGAGTACCGCGACTACGCCGGCGTCGACGAGGGCATGAGCGGCATCTCCACGCGCTTCGCATACAAGATCCTGTCCAAGGTCTTCAACTTCGACTCGGCCGAGGTCGCCGCGAACCCGGTGCACCTGATGTACGTGCTGGAGCAGCAGATCGAGCGCGAGCAGTTCCCCAAGGAGATGGAGGAGAAGTACGTCGGCTTCATCAAGGAACAGCTGTCGCCACGCTACGCTGAGTTCATCGGCAAGGAGATCCAGACGGCCTATCTGGAGAGCTACTCGGAGTACGGCCAGAACATCTTCGACCGCTACGTGACCTATGCCGACTACTGGATCCAGGACCAGGAGTACCGTGACACCGACACCGGCGAGGTCTTCGACCGCGCGGCGCTGAACGCCGAGCTGGAGAAGATCGAGAAGCCGGCCGGCATCTCCAACCCCAAGGACTTCCGCAACGAGATCGTCAACTTCGTGCTGCGGGCTCGCGCCAACAACGCCGGCAAGAACCCGCTGTGGACCAGCTACGAGAAGCTGCGCACCGTCATCGAGAAGAAGATGTTCTCCAACACCGAGGAGTTGCTGCCCGTCATCAGCTTCAACGCCAAGGCCAGCGCCGAAGACGCCAAGAAGCACGAGAACTTCGTGCAGCGCATGGTCGACAAGGGCTACACGGCCAAACAGGTGCGGCTGCTGTGCGAGTGGTACTTGCGCGTGAGGAAGTCGAGCTGAACATGAGCCCCTCGGCCGACGCTTGCGTTGGCCTGCGGAAAGGTAGCGATGTCGCTTCAGCAAATCATCGACAGACGACTCTCGGGCAAGAACAAGTCCATCGGCAACCGTGAGCGTTTCCTGCGCCGCCACAAGGAGCAGATCCGCGAGGCCGTGAAGCGCGCGGTGGACGGCCGCGGCATCCGCGACATTGAGCGCGGCGAGGACGTGAAGATCCCGAAGCGGGACTTGAACGAGCCCGTGTTCGGCCACGGCGACGGCGGCGTGCGGGAGGTGGTGCGGCCCGGCAACCAGGAGTACGTCAAGGGCGACCGCGTGCCCAAGCCCAAGGGCGGGCAAGGCGGTGGCAGCGGCGCGGGCGAGGCCAGCGACTCCGGCGAAGGGGAGGACGACTTCGTCTTCCACCTCAGCAAGGAAGAGTTCATGCAGGTCTTCTTCGACGACCTCGCCCTGCCCAACCTCGCCCGCACGTCGCTGGCCGACACGCCCGAATGGAAGTCGCAGCGCGCCGGCTTCGTCTCCGACGGCACGCCCACAAACCTGCACGTCGTGCGCTCGATGCGCGGCGCATTAGGCCGGCGCATCGCGCTGGGCATGGACAAGCGCCGCGAACTGCACGAGCTCGAAGCCCGCGAGCAGGAGCTGCTGAAGGAAGACCGCCCTGAGACGCCACGCCTGCTGGCCGAGACGCGCGAGCGCATTGCGCTGCTACGCAGCCGGCTGGAGGCCATCCCCTTCCTCGACCCCATCGACCTGCGCTTTCGCGCCCGCACGCGCATCCCGGTGCCGACGACGCGCGCCGTCATGTTCTGCCTGATGGACGTGTCCGGCTCGATGGACGAAGGCCGCAAGGATCTCGCCAAGCGCTTCTTCATCCTGCTCTACCTCTTCCTCACCAGGCACTACGAGAAGATCGATGTCGTCTTCATCCGCCACCACACCCAGGCGCAGGAGGTGGATGAGCAGAACTTCTTCCACGCCACCGAGACGGGCGGCACGGTGGTCTCGTCGGCTCTCGTGCTGATGGAGCAGATCATCAAGGAGCGTTACTCGCCCACCGAGTGGAACATCTACGGCGCCCAGGCCAGCGACGGGGACAACTGGCACCACGACAGCGGCCGCTGCCGCGAACTGCTGGCCGACAAGATCCTGCCGCTCTGCCGCTACTTCGCCTACGTGCAGGTCGCCGAGCCCGAACAGAACCTCTGGGAGGAATACCAGAAGCTGCAGGACGACGTGGCCCACTTCGCGATGCGCAAGGCCGTCGAGGCCTCGCAGATCTACCCCGTCTTCCGCGAGCTGTTCAAGAAGGAAGGGGCCGCGGCATGAGTTGCAAAGAGGATCGACGCCACCCCGAGCGCGCCGCCGTCCCGCCCAAGGGCATCGCCGACCGCCGGCAACGCCAGCCGCTGCAGCGCATGCGGCCGCTGCCGCAACGGCCCGGCCAGCCGCTGCCGTCGCCCAATGACTGGACCTTCGAGCTCATCGAGGAATACCACGCCGTCATCAAGGAAACGGCCGAGCGCTTCGGCCTGGACACCTACGCCAATCAACTGGAGGTCATCACCGCCGAACAGATGATGGACGCCTACGCGTCGGTCGGCATGCCGGTGAACTACCGCCACTGGAGCTACGGCAAGGAGTTCATCGCCACCGAGCGCAGCTACAAGCGCGGCCAGATGGGCCTGGCCTACGAGATCGTCATCAACTCCGACCCCTGCATCGCCTACCTGATGGAGGAGAACACGCTGGCCATGCAGGCGCTGGTCATCGCCCACGCCTGCTACGGCCACAACTCGTTCTTCAAGGGGAACTACCTGTTCCGCATGTGGACGGATGCCTCGTCCATCATCGACTACCTCGTCTACGCCAAGAACTACGTCGCCGACTGCGAGGAGCGCCACGGGCTGGACGCCGTCGAGACGCTGCTGGACAGCTGCCACGCGTTGATGAACCACGGCGTGGACCGCTACCGCCGGCCGGCCAAGCTGTCGCTCGCCGAGGAGCGCGCGCGGCTGAAGGACCGCGAGCACCACGCGCAGATGCAGGTCAACGACCTCTGGCGCACGCTGCCCAAGAAGCCCGACCGCCCCGACGAAGCCGCCGAGAGCCGCCGCTTCCCCGAGGAGCCGCAGGAGAACCTGCTGTACTTCATCGAGAAGAACGCGCCGCTGCTGGAGCCCTGGCAGCGCGAGATCGTCCGCATCGTCCGCAAGATCGCGCAGTACTTCTACCCGCAGCGTCAGACGCAAGTCATGAACGAGGGCTGGGCCACCTTCTGGCACCACCGGTTGCTCAACCAGATGTACGACGACGGCTACCTGAGCGACGGCATGATGATCGAGTGGCTGAAGTCCCACACCAACGTCGTCTACCAGCACCCCGGCGCCAACCTGAACCCCTATGCGCTGGGCTTTGCGATGTACACCGACATCAAGCGCATCTGCGAGAACCCCACCGCCGAAGACCGCGACTGGTTCCCCGACATCGCCGGCAGCGACTGGCTGCCCACGCTGGATCACGCGATGCGCAACTTCAAGGACGAGAGCTTCATCGGCCAGTACCTGAGCCCGAAGATCATGCGCGACTTCCGGCTCTTCTCCATCCTCGACGACGAGGCCAAGAGCGAGTACGAGATCTCCGCCATCCACGACGAAGGCGGCTACCGCCACCTGCGCCAGGCGCTGTCGCGCCAATACGACCTCTCCACGCGCGAACCCAACATCCAGGTCTGGAACGTGAACCTGCGCGGCGACCGCTCACTCACGCTGCGCCACCAGCAGCACATGAACCGGCCGCTGCACGACAACGCGCAAGAGGTGCTCAAGCACGTCGGCCGGCTGTGGGGCTTCGCGGTCAACCTGGAAAGCGTCAACAGCCGCGGCGACGTCACCCGCCGCTGGAACGTGCCCGCCCAGGCGGGCTGAAGCGGCCTCCCCGATACTGACCCCCATGTACCGTCCCCTGCTCTCGCTTCTCCTGCTCCCGCTGTTCTCGCTGCCCGCCTCTGCGGCCGGATTGACCGAACGCCAGGCCTGCCTCAAGCTCATCAGCACCGCCCATGCGCTGCGCCTGGCGGGCCCCGACAAGCGCGGTGACTACCGCTGCCGCCGCCATGCGACGGATGCCGACTTCGTGTTCACGCTGCGCTTTGACGGCCCCAAGGAGCCCGACGACGCCACCCACCTGCTCGGCTACTACGCCGTCGACCCCACCACGCGGGACATCTACGAGTGGGACATCACGCTGCAAAAGCGCGGCGCCGTGCTGGTGGTGCCGCAGCGCAAGAAGCGCTGAACCAGCGCCGTCAGGACGCCAGTTTCAACCCCACGATGCCGGCCACGATCAGCCCCAGGCTGACCAACCGGCCCACGCTGGCCAGCTCGCCGAACAGCACGATGCCCAGCGCCGCCGTGCCGACCGCGCCCACGCCCACCCACACGGCGTAGGCGGTGCCGACGGGCAGCGACTTCATCGCCACGCCGAGCAAGCCCACGCTGAGCAGCATGGCCGTCACCGTGCCGACGCTCGGCCACAGCCGCGTGAACCCCTCGGTGTACTTCAGGCCGATGGCCCAGCCCACCTCCAGCAAGCCGGCAACGACGAGCAACAGCCAAGCCATGGTTTGAACACCTGTGATGAAGAGAGGCCGGCATTGTGCCGACCGCACGCCCCGCGGCGGCCCGTGGGGCCACCGCCTACCGGTAGCAGCGGATCTCGATCAGGTGCCGGTTCGGGTCGTTGAAGTACAGCGTCGGCCCGCTCCCGCGCGCGCCCACCTCGCTGCCCACGCCGGTGTTGGTGCCCACCGCATCGAACGTCGGTCCGTAGCCCAGGCCGGCGGTCTGGATGCGCGCAAAGATGGCGTCAAACTCATCGGGCGACACGGCGAACGCATAGTGCTCCATGCCCGGTGTGCCCCACGGCGCCAGCTGCAGCTGGCAGTCAGGCCCCACGCGCACGACCGTGAACGGCCCGTCCTGGCCGGCATCGGTGAAGCCCAACACCTGCGTGTAGAAGCGCAGGCTCGCGTCGAGGTCGTTGACCTTGAGGATCAGGTGGTCCAGCGTCGCCATGCGGTTCTCCGTTTGACCAACATCTCACGTCTGCACATCCTTGGCATAGGCCGCGTAGACCTCGTCGCGCCGCCATCCCAGCGACTCGTAGACCGCCTGCGCCGTCTTGTTCGTGTGCGCCGTCGTCAGCTCCAGCCGCGTGCGGCCGGTGTTGCGCGCATGGCGCTCAGCGGCCAGCAACAGCGCCCGCCCGGCGCCCGAGCGGCGCATTTCGGGCACGACGAACAGGTCCGACAGCGAGTAGATGGGCTTGGCGTCGATGGAACAAAAGATGGGGTAGAGCTGTGCGAAACCGACGGCCTGCTGCTTGTCGTTCAACGCAAGCAGGATGGTGGATTCATCGCGCTGCAGCCGGTCACGGATGAAATGCCGCGCCGCAGCGGCGTCAGGTGCCTGCTCGTAGAACTGGCGGTAGGCGTCGAAGAGCGGGGCGACGAGGTCGAGATCGGCCGGCGCGGCGGTTCGGATTCGGAAGCTGTTCATGGGATGGGCTTGTAAAGGCAAACGCCCGATGTGCGTCTGGGTCGATCTCCCTAGTTCGCGACGCCATCCGAGCAGCGCCCGTCTCACGGAGCCGCCGTACGCCGGCATCAAGCCGGCATCAAGCCCGCATCCACGCCGCCCAGGCGCGATGCCCCGGCGGCATGAGCTGCAGCTCGCGCGAGCCGGCAACACGCCGCAGCCAGCCACGCTCCACCATCGCCTCCAGCCATGCCACCGCCAGAGGCCCTGCGAAATGGTCGCGCCGTTCTGACCAGTCCACGCAGTCGTAGAGCACACGCCCCGTCGCCGCAGGGCCGTCGGGCATCAGCTCGGCCAGCGCCTGCCGGCCCGCATCGCTGACCTCATACCGCCCATCCGCCGCGGCCCTCACCCAACCCTTGGCCAGCAGCGTCTCACGCCACTTCACACCCAGCTCGCCGGCCAGATGCCCGTAGCAGCTGCGCGCATGCCGCAGGCCGCGCATCTCGGGTTTCTGCCAGCGCTTCAGGTCGGCAGCCGGGCCAGCGTCGCGGCCATCGGCCACGCGCAGCAGGGCTTCCAGCGCGTGGGCCACGTCACCATCCGCCAGGCCGAAATAGCGGTGCCGGCCCTGCGGCCGCACGCGGGCCAGGCCCTCGTCGACGAGCAGCTTCAGGTGGGCCGACATCGTCGGGGCCGTCACGCCGGCATGTGCCGCCAGCTCGCCCGCCGTGTGCAGGCGACCATCGAGCAGCCGCGCAAGCACGCGCGCCCGGGTCGGGTCGGCAATGGCCGCCGCCACACGGGCCAGGCGAGGCTCCGAATTCACCTCGGCACCTGCTCGCGGTCGCTCAGGCCGTAGTCCCGCACGACATGCGCCACGCGCAGCCGGTAGTCGGCAAACAGCCCGCCACGCCCGGCGGCTTGCGCCTCGCGGTGCTGCGCCAGCTCGCGCCAGCCGCGCACGGCGGCCTCATCGCGCCAGAAGGACAGCGACAGCAGCTTGTCCGGATCGGTCAGGCTCTGGAATCGCTCGACCGACACCAAGCCGTCCTGCTGCGCCAGCAGCGGCTTCAGCGCCGCGGCATGGTCGAGGTAGGCGGCACGGCCCGCTGCGGTCGGCCGCGCTTCGAAGATCACGGCGATCATGGGCACACATCCTCGCAGAAGCTGCGCTGCTCGCGGCGGATGAAGCGCTGCGCCTGCGCGAACTCGAAGTTGGCACGCGCCTCGGGGTCGGCCTTCAGCCGCGCGCGGTAGGCCTCGTAGTCGGCCAGCGAGTCGAAGCCCACCAGCCCCCAGGCTTCGTCGTTGCTGCCCTCCCAGGGCAGCCAATAGCCCAGCAGGCGCCCGCCCAGGCGGGGAATGATGCGAGCCCAGTTCTGCGCATAGGTGCGAAAGGCCTCGCGCTGGAAGGGGTCCAGCTCGTAGCGGATGAAACAGGTGATGGCGGCCATGCGGCGGCTCCGTGAAGTGGAGCCGCCACTGTGCGCGGCGTGGGCCCGCCGATGCTTAGGCCCGCAACGAAACGTGGCCCAAGGGCAAACTTCGCAGCGGGCCTCGCGTCACGCCCAGGCCTTCACCAGCCACCGCATGGCCTGGGCATGCACGTCGGACAACGCGTCGGTGCCGGCCGTGGAGTCCGATTGCAGCGCCGCCACCACCCACGGCGCCCGGCCCTCGGGCGGGAACACCAGCGCCACATCGTTGACCGCACCGCGCATGCCGGTGCCCGTCTTGTCCAGCACCCGCCAGCCTTGGGCGGGCACGCCGGCACGCAGCCGCTTGAGCCCCGTGCGGGAGGCCTGCAGGTCGGCCCACAGGCGCGCCTGGCTGGGCCGCGTCAGCCCCGGGCCCAGCAACAGGTGTTGCAGTGTGGTGGCGAAGGCGCGCGGCGAACTGGTGTCGCGCTCATCGCCCGGCGCGTTCGCGTTCAGCTCCGTCTCCCAGCGGTCCAGCCGGGTGACCGTGTCGCCCTGTGCGCGCAACCAGGCGGTCAACCCTGCGGGCGACTCGCAGCAGTGGCGCAGCAGCACGTTGGCGCAGGGGTTGTCGCTCTCGATGACGATGCCCGCGCACAGCTCGGCCAGCGTCGCCCGGCCGCGCGGCAGCCAACGGTCGAAGGCCGGCGAATGCGGCACGCGTTCGCTGTCGCGCAGCGGCACCTCGTCCTCCCAGCGCCAGCGCCGCTGCTCCACGCCCTGCGCCACCCGCGCGGCGAGCAGGATCTTGAAGGCCGACGCGGTGGCGAAGCGCTCGTCGGCGCGGTGCGCCAGCGTGCGGCCGCTGCCCGTGTCGACGGCGAAGAAGCCCAGCCGGCCGCCAACGCGTTGCTCCAGCGCTGCGAACTCAGGCGTCGAAGCGGGATCGGCCGCAGCCGCGGCCCACGGCGACAGCGCCCAGGCGGTGATGAGGTGGCGGCGTTGCATGCCGGCATTCTGGCGGACGGCAATGTTCACGCCGGTGTTGCTCGCATACATCCCGATACCGGCAAACGCGACGGTCCCCACTACATTCGCGCCGCCGTCAGGAGGACGGCGTTGTTCAAAACATAAACCTCAACATGAAAAAGCAAATCGCTGTCGTCGCCGCCATGCTGGCACTGTCTGTCAACTGCCAGGCCGAGGGCCTGCGGCCCATCGTGGGCGCCAGCATCACCGGCGGCGGCGAGACGCTGCTCGAGCTCCATTACACGGACGGCAGCACCCAGAAGATCCGCAGCGGCGGCTTCCTGCACATGTTCGGCGGCGCCGAGTACGAGTTCGACAACTTCGCACTGCAGGCCAACATCGGCTACCACGTCGACGACAGCACCGCCAAGAACGGGTCGGCCAAGTTCGCGCGCTGGCCGGTCGAACTGATCGGCCTCTGGAAGATCGACAACAACCTGCGCGCGGGCGTCGGCGTGCGCAAGGCCACAGGAGCCAAGATCAGCAGCTCGGGCGCGTTGTCCTTGGGCGGCTCGATCGATCTCGAAAGCAAGGCAGGCTTCATCGTGCAAGGCGAATACCTGTTCACGCCGCAAATGAGCGTGCTGGTTCGCTATGTGAACGAGAGCTACGAGATCGGCCGCGGCATCGAGATCCAGGGCAACCACGTCGGCCTGGGTGCCAGCTACCGGTTCTGATGCGCCAGCGGGGCCGCCAGCGGCCCCGCTGCATCGCGGGTCAACCGGCCCTGTCGCGGTGCATTTCGCACCACGATCGCCCTCGTCGGGCGCTGAAGCTGACAACTTCGTCGGACTTGCGCAACACCCCCCGCCATGACAGGCGGCATCGCGCCTGGGTATCCGCACAATCGACGCCGGCCCTGCATTTGGGGCCGTTTTCAATTCTGGAGTCGTCGTCCGATGAACGCACCGCGCCTGAGCCTGATGGCCCTCGCACTGATCACCGCCCTGCCCGCCCTGGCTCAGGAAACCCAGGCCAAGGACCGCAGCCAGCTTGAAGCCGTCGTCATCACGGCCGAGCGCCGCGCCGAGAACATCCAGGACGTCCCCAGCGCCGTCAGCAAGATCAGCGGCGAGAAGCTCGACGTGCTGGCCTCCGGCGGCCAGGACCTGCGCTTCCTGTCGGGCCGCGTGCCCAGCCTGAACATCGAATCCAGCTTCGGCCGCGCCTTCCCGCGCTTCTACCTGCGCGGCTACGGCAACACCGACTTCCGCCTGAACGCGTCGCAGCCGGTCAGCGTCATCGTCGACGACGTGATCCAGGAGAACCCCATCCTGAAGGGCTTCCCGATCTTCGACACGGCCGCCGTGGAAGTCGTCGCCGGCCCGCAAGGCACACTGTTCGGCCGCAACACGCCGGCCGGCGTCGTCAAGTTCGACTCCGTCAAGCCCAGCCAGAAGCAGGACGGCTACGTCAGCGCCACCGTGGGCAACTACGGCACCGTCAACCTCGAAGGCGCGGCCAACCTGCCGCTGTCGGGCGACTGGGCCGCGCGCATCTCGGCACAAACCCAGCGCCGCAGCGACTGGGTGGACAACACCGCCCCTAACGCCGTGACGCCCAAGACCGAGGGCTACCGCGACAGCGCCGTGCGCGGCCAGGTGCTGTACGAGCCGCACAAGCAGTTCAGCGCGCTGCTCAACGTGCACTTCCGTGACCTGGACGGCAGCCCCCGCCTGTTCCGCGCCAACGCCATCAAGCGCGGCACCAACGACCTGGCCGACGGCTTTGACGCCGAGAAGGTCGCCTTCGACGGCGTCAACGAGCAAACGCTCAAGCAAAGCGGCGGCAGCCTGCGCCTGAAGTGGTCGCTGCCCGAGCTGAACATCTACTCGATCACCGGCGGCGAGCACGTCAAGCCGCTGTCGCGCGGCGACATCGACGGTGGCGTCCTCGGCCAGGCCGGCATCCCCTTCCCCTCCGAGACCGGCAGCGGCATGAACGGCCACCGCCAGCTGACGCAGGAAGTGCGCCTGGAGTCCAACACCAGCGGCCCGATGAGCTGGCAAGCCGGCGTGTACCTCTTCGACGAAAAGTACACGATCGACAACATCACCTACGACACGACGACCCACGTCGCCAACGACCACATCTACTCGGAGCAGACCAACAAGGCCTGGGCCGTGTTCGGCTCGGTGAACTACGCCGTCAACAAGGACCTGACGCTGCGCGGCGGCCTGCGCTACACCAAGGACAAGAAGGACCTGGCCACCACGCACGCCGGCTCGGGCGGCTTCAACACCTCCACCGGCACCTCGGCCAGCACCGACGACGGCAAGTGGAGCGGCGACCTGTCGGCCACCTACAAGCTCGACGCGACGACCAACGTCTACGCGCGCTTCGCCAACGGTTTCCGCGCCTCATCGATGCAGAACGCCTCGGCCTTCGCGGGCCAGTCGCAGGCCGGCCCGGAGAGCGTGAACTCCTACGAAATCGGCTTCAAGAGCGAACTGCTCAAGCGCACGCTGCGCCTGTCGGGCTCGTTGTTCACCTACACCGTCAAGGACCTGCAGCTCACCGCCGTGGGCGGCAGCAGCAACGCCACCCGCCTGCTCAACGCCAAGAAGGCCACCGGCAACGGCGCCGAGCTGAACCTGGAAGCGCTGATCACGCCTGATCTGCTGGTCACCTTCGGCGGCTCGCTGAACAACACAAAGATCAAGGACGCCGCGCTGGGCGTGCCGCCGGGCGGCTCGCTGCAGGTGGGCACGGCCTTCCCCACCGTGTTGGACCCGATGGTCGGCGGCAACGCCATGGTCGACGGCAACCCGCTGCCCAACGCCCCGAAGTGGACGGCCAACCTGACCGCCCGCTACAGCATGCCGCTGGCCGACGGCAGCGAGGTCTACGTCTACACCGACTGGGCCTACCGCTCCAAGGTCAACTTCTTCCTGTACGAGGCCACCGAGTTCACCGGCAAGGCGCTCACGGAAGGCGGCCTGCGCGTTGGCTATATCTGGGGCAATGGCAAGTACGAAGCCGCCGGCTTCGTGCGCAACATCACCAACCAGATCCGCGTCACCGGCGCCATCGACTTCAACAACCTGACGGGCTTCATCAACGACCCGCGCACCTACGGCGTGCAGTTCAAGGCCATGTTCTAAGGCCTGGCCTCAGCTGTGCAAACGCCGCCTTCGGGCGGCGTTTTTCATGGGCCTCGCGGCGGCGCGATCAGGCCTTGGGCACGCGCCACACGGCACAGAGCTTGTTGCCGTCGGGGTCGCGCACATAGCTCAGGTGCATCGCCCCCAGCGCCCCTTCACGCAGGCCGGGCGGCTCTTCGATGGACGTACCGCCATGGGCCACCGCCACGTCGTGGAAGGTCTTCACCTGCTCGGCCGATTCGCACTTGAAACCGATGGTGCCGCCATTGGCATGGCAGGCCGGCTCGCCGTTGATGGGCTGGCTGATGCCGAAGCTGTTGCCCGCGTGGCGGTAGAACACGCGCTGGTGGCCCGACGGCGCCGTGTTGCGCACGCCCTCCGGCGCGCCGAGCACGGCCAGCACGGCGTCGTAGAAGCGCTTGCTGCGCTCGATGTCGTTGCTGCCGACCATGAGGTGGTTGAACATCGTCTGTCTCCTGGATGAGGTGGGAAAGCGCAGCATTGTGGTCAAGTCCGGCCGGGCCGCTGTCACCACGGTGCCGCGCGGCGCCGGCCACGCTGCGGGCGCATGCTCCTGCGGTTGCCGTCAGCGACGGCAGCCCACACCGTGACGCCACTGGAACTCAGTAGTCAGACCTGCAAATTCCGAATCGCAAGTTCAAGCGACTGCGACGAGGTCGTTGGACCAGCGGCGCACTGGCGTCGGGAGCGCGATTGCGCTGCGTGGCCCGTGCGGTGGCGCAGCCGGGGCGCGCAAGCTGGCCGGCAAGCCGGTGAGCTGTTTCGCGCATAGGGCCATCAGGGCCAAAAAAACATGCTTCAGCCCGCTGGCGCCGAGCTGGCGCAGCAGCGCCCGCATCAGCCAGCGGATGTTGAACCCGGCCGCGCACAGCACCGCGTGCAGCGCGTCGCCGTCGCCGCCCTTGAGCCAGCAGCGCTGCATGCCGTGGTCCTGCTTGGTGTGGCCGATCAGCGGCTCGATGGCTCGGCGCCGCTTGAGCCAGCGCTTTTGCTCCTGGCTCAGGGACTTGTGCTTGCCCCGGTGGATCAGCTCGACCGGCGCAATCTCCTTGTCCACGCCGCGATAGCCCAGGTCGACGACCGCGATCTTCGGCGCCGCGCCGATGTCTTGCAGCAGCGCGCCGGCCTGTTCCAGTTGGGCGGCCAGCGTGTGGCCGTCGAACGGGTTGCCGGGGAACGACCTGGCCCCCACCATCAGCCCGCTCTTGTGTGTGACCGCCAGGCTGACCTTGACGCCGAACTCGTAGGGCTTCCTGGCCTTGCCCTTGCCGATGCACTCGACCTCCGGCGCGTGCAGCGCGTAGAGCTTGTTCTTGTCGCTGGGGCGCTGGGCGTGGATGCGCTCGGCGCGCTGCAGCCAGACCTCAAGCTGCGCCTGGGCGACCTGAGTCAGCGTCGTCATCTTGCGCCGCACCTCGCGCAGCAGCACCCCGAGGATGGTGCGCTGGCGGCGCAGCACCTGGCGCAGCCGCTTGAACTGCTTGGCGTGGGCATAGCCACCGGCCCTGCGGCGCAGCGTGCGGCCTTCGCGCTCGTAGGTCATCTTGAGCTTCAAGCCTGCTCGCTGAGCCAGCCGCACGATCTTCTCGCGCGCCACCTCCAGCAA
This sequence comes from Pelomonas nitida, assembly GCF_043555975.1. NCBI lineage: Bacteria > Pseudomonadati > Pseudomonadota > Betaproteobacteria > Burkholderiales > Sphaerotilaceae > Roseateles > Pelomonas nitida. The sequence continues at coordinate 30,314 of NZ_JBIGIA010000018.1, forward strand.
GCGGCTGTCGGTCGGGTGGGCAATGGCCTTCTCCTGCACGGTGGAGTCCACGATCACGCGCTCGAACTCAGGCTTCTTGACGGCCTTGATCGCCAGCGCCGTCTCGATGGTGGTCTTGAGCAACTGCTCGACGCCGGCCTCGCCCAGCACGCGGCGAAAGCGCCCGATCTGCGTGGCGTCGCACGGCAGCTTGGTCTGGTAGTACTCCATGCCGCTGAACAGTTGCCAGACGACGTTCTCGCTCCAGCGCTCGCACACGGACTCGTCGCTCTCGTTGAAGGCGTGCTTGAGGTACAGCAGCGAGACCATGAGCCGGATGGGCAAACGCGGGCGCCCGGCGCGGCTCACGCCGCCGGCGGTCACACACGCGGTGGTGCCGAACAGGTCGGCGTCGGCCATCAACTTCCCCGAGCGGGCCTTGCGCGCGAACAGCGGCGCAAGCGAGGACTCGATCTGCGCCCAGGGCATCCGCTGGGCCAGCACGGCCAGCGGGTGGCGAGGGTCCACCATGCCGTCCAGTCGCGCTCTGAAGAAGTCATCCGTGGCCATCAACTCGCCTCCCAAAACTCCCAGCAACTGGTGGGGATTGAATATCTTCCTGGGAGTTCTGACCATTGGCACTCACCCGGAAAACCTAGTGTTCATGCGGGTTGGCGGGGTTCTGCAGGGCCGACTAATTACTAAATTTTTCGCAAATCATAATCATCCACCATCAAACTGAGCATAGACGACCAGTTTTCCTTCTCTAATCGCCGTTTCGCAGAGAGCCAACAAAGACTTCAGGTAGGCAAATAGGTAGTTGAAATCGTCACCGTCATCCACTTTCGGGTTCAACGATGCGGTGGAATTGTGTAAGCACTCCAAAATATCATATTCCGACCTGCCTTGGTCCGCTATGGCAATTAGCTCAGACGGGTGCGTTTCAAAGCGATCAAATAATTCTCTTATAGTTTCAACAACGGAATTAAGTCGATCTCCGCCTAGCACTGTTGCATAGCATCCATCTTCACATAGCCATGGCTCGCAATACAAGAAATCAAGACACGATATTCCGTACCTTTTGGATATGCATTCGACCACCAAAGCCAGCCATCCTTTATAAGAACCTCCAGAAAGCATGTTACCTTGCTTGTAACCAACCTCGAGCAACTCGTAAATCTTCTCCGGAGTTTCTAGTCGATCAGGCAATAGTCCCGAATCCATTGCAAAGGCAAACGCTGGGAACGTGCGAGCCATCGCCTCTGGGCCTAACGTGTTCTCGGCAGACAGCCAACGCCCGTGATGCAGGCGCACTGCGCCATGAATCGCCGCATAGCGGAATCGCCAAGCAATTGAATCTTCATAAGAATTCTCCCTTTCAGCCGCATTCCCTGCAGCATTGAATTTCCAGCAACAGCGGCAGGTCGTGACAGGTTCTCTTACCGCCGCTGACCACGTCAACCGGCGAATACCTTCCCCGGATTCATGATCCCCGCCGGGTCCAGCGCCGCCTTCACCGCACGCATCAGGGCCACCGCTTCCGCCCCCGTCTCGTCCAGCAGAAACCCCTGCTTGTGCAGCCCGATGCCGTGCTCGCCGGTGCAGGTGCCCTCCAGCGCGATGGCCCGCGCGACCATCTGCGCGCTGAGCCGCTCGGCTGTCACCAGTTCCTCCGGCCGGGCGGGGTCCAGCAGATAGGCCATGTGGAAGTTGCCGTCACCCACGTGGCCGACGATGAAGTAAGGCAGGCCGGCGGCCTCGACCTCTTCGATCGATGCGTTGATGTTCTCGGCCAGCCGCGAGATGGGCACGCAGGTGTCGGTGGTCACCGCGCGGCAGCCGGGGCGCATCTGCAGGCCCGACAGATAGGCGTGGTGCCGCGCCGTCCACAGCCGCGTGCGGGCCTCGGGCGTCGTCGCCCACTCGAAGGCTTCGCCGCCGAACTCGGCCGCCACGCCCTGCACGGTCGCTGCCTGCTCGGCGACGCCGGCCTCGCTGCCGTGGAACTCCATCAGCAACATGGGTTGTTCCTTCAACCCCAGCTTGTCGTGCGCGTTCACGGCGCGAATGGCGTTGGCATCCAGCAGCTCGCAGCGCGCGATGGGCACGCCGAGCTGGATGACCTGCATGGCCGTGCGCACGGCCGCGTCGATGCTGGGGAAGAAGCACACGGCGGCCGACAGGGCCTCGGGCAGCGGGTGCACCTTCACCGTCAGCTCGGTGATGACGCCCAGCGTGCCCTCGCTGCCGATGAGCAACCGCGTCAGGTCGTAGCCCGCGCTACTCTTCTTCGCGCGTGAGCCGGTGCGCACGATCTCGCCGTTCGCGGCAACGAAGCGCAGCGCCAGCACGTTCTCACGCATCGTGCCGTAGCGCACCGCGTTCGTACCGCTGGCGCGCGTGGCGGCCATGCCGCCCAGGCTCGCATCCGCGCCGGGGTCGATGGGGAAAAACAGCCCTTCGTGCTTCAACGCCTCGTTCAGCTGCCGGCGTGTGACGCCCGGCTGCACCGTCACGGTGAGGTCGTCGGCGTCGACGCGCAACACCTGGTTCATGCGCGACACATCCAGGCAAACGCCACCACGCACGGCGAGCAAATGACCTTCCAGCGACGACCCCGCGCCATAAGGAATGAGCGGCACACGGTGCGCGGCACACAGCGCAACGACCTGAGCCACTTCGGCTTCACTGCCGGCAAAGACCACTGCCTGGGGCGGCGGTACGTCGAAGACGGATTCATCGCGCCCATGCTGCTCGCGCACGGCCAGCGCCGTGGAACAGCGCGCGCCGAACGCGGCCTGCAAGGCGTCGAGCAGGGGCTGCGACAAGGGCAGCACGGCGGCTTCGACAAGGGCGGGCGCGTTCATCGACGGACTCCTGATCCAGATCAGCCCATTGTGTTGCAGCGCCGAGCCGCCAGTGCCAGCATGGCATCTCCAACCTGGGAGTGCTGCCATGACCCTGACCTGGCTGTTGCTGATCCTGGCCGTTGCGCTCGTGGCGCTCGGCACCCTGCGCTTCGATGTGCTGGCGGCCCGCTGGCGCGAGCTGATGGGCCAACCCCGGGCCGGCCAGGCACCGCCGCCCAAGCCGGGCACGCAGCCCGTGCCGCACGGTGCCGGCCCGCAAGCCCATGCGGACGCGGTGCAAAAGCCCGACTTCCATCGCAGCGGGCGCCGGCACTGACGAGAATGGCGGTCTCGACACCCTCGCAGACCGCCACATGGGCAACCGACTCTCCCAGATCGCCACCCGCACCGGCGACGACGGCACCACCGGCCTGTCCGACGGCAGCCGCGTGCCCAAGAACCACCTGCGCGTGCAGGCCATGGGCGATGTCGATGAACTGAATTCCCACCTCGGCCTGCTGCTGGCCGAGCCGCTGCCCGACGACGTGCGTGAACTGCTCGTGACGATTCAGCACGAGCTGTTCAACCTCGGCGGCGAACTCTCCTGGCCCGGCGGCGAGCTGCTGAAAGACGCCGCCGTGCTGCGGCTGGATGAAGCGCTGGCGCACTACAACGAGCATCTGCCGCGCCTGAAGGAGTTCATCCTGCCGGCCGGCACGCGCAGTGCGGCCATCGCGCACGTATGCCGCACCGTGGCGCGCCGCGCCGAGCGGGCCGTCATCACGCTGGCCGCGACAGAGCCGATCCGCGCCGCGCCACGGCAATACCTGAACCGCCTGTCCGATCTGCTGTTCGTGCTGGCCCGCGTGCTCAACCGCGCCAACCTCGACGGCCTCGGTGGTGATGACGTCTACTGGCAGAGCGAGCGCATGAAGCGCCTGGACGCCGCCGATCACTGAACACTGAACACTGAAATGACCATGAATATCACCGGCCAATGCCACTGCGGGGCCATCCGCTTCACGGCCCTGGTAGACCCCGCCAAGGTCTTTGCCTGCCACTGTGCCGATTGCCAGATCTTCTCCGGCGCGCCGTTCCGGGCCGTCGTGCCCGTTCCGGCCGGCCAGGTCCAGATGACGGGCTCGCCCAAGCATTACGTCAAGGTGGCGGCCAGCGGCAACCGCCGCGCTCAGGCCTTCTGCGCCGATTGCGGCACGCAGCTGTACGCCACCGAAGCCGACGAACCCAAGACGCTCAACATCCGCCTCGGCTGCGTGACGGAACGCGCACAGCTCAAGCCGACGGTCCAGCTGTGGCGAGCCTCGGGCATGCCGTGGCTGCACGATCTCGATGCGGCCCCGGCGCACGGCCGCGGCCGCGACAGCCCGCTCCTCTAGGGTCAACAGGCCCTCACCGGTCAGCCCCTCTGGCGGAACAGCCGCCAGGCTAGCCACGCCCAGCGCAGGCCGCGCCAGACGCGACTGCGGCGCTGACCGCGACCGGCCGCGAAGAAGGCAGCACCGCCTCCCAGCGTGGCCAGCACGATCGGGTTGGACAGCAGGTTGCGCCAGGCCATCAGCCGCACCGCCCAACCGTCGGCGCGGCCGCCCAGGTCGTCGACCGCCACGGCGGCCTGGCCGCGCAACAACTCGGAAGCGAGCAGCAGGTTCGCCTTGCGTTCCGCGCGCTCGGCGGGGTCGGCCGGGATCTTGGGAATCATGGGCCGGGGCGGCGCCGCAGCGCGTCGGCGTCGGCGCGCAGCTCACCGATGCTGGACTGGAACAGGCTCGCGGGCTGCGCGATCAAGGCCTTCACCTTCAGCATGGCCACCACCGCAGCCGCGATGAGCACCACCGTGCCGCCGGCAAGCGCCAGCAGCCGATGGCTGTCCCACAGCGCCACGGTGACGAGCGTCAACGCCATCAACAGGCCGAAGCCCGCCAGCAATGCGCCCAGCACGGCCCACAACAGCAGGCCGGCGATGCGCTCCTTCTCCTCCTGCGCCTCGATGGCGAACAGCTCGAGCCGGATACGCCCGAGCGTCAGCAGCGAAGCACCGAGCCGCCGCAGCGGCGCGGAGACGGGTTCCTTGTCGTCGCTCAAGGGGCTGCCTTTGCGTTGATCAGCGGCGGCCGATCAGCACGCCGATCGCCAGGCCGACGGCAGCGGCAACACCGACCGCCTGCCAGGGCTTGGCGTGGACGTAATCGTCAGTTGCGGAGGCAGCGTCCTTGGCGCGCTGGATGGCTTCGTGCTGGGCGTCCAGCAGCTTTTCCTTGGCGCCGGACAGGCGTTCCTGGATGCGGGCGCGCAGTGCCTTGACCTCGACGTCGGCCTTGTTGGTCGTGGCGGTCATCAGCGCATCGACGTCGTCCATCACGGCACGGAAGTCGGTGGCCAGCTTGTCCTTGGCTTGGGCGGTTTCGCTCATTTCGGGCTCCTCGATGGGTTCAAACACGCATGAAGCCTAACCCGGTTGAGCGTGGCCGACATGACGGCCATCAAATGACGCGGACTTGTCCTACAGCGCCGCGACCGCCTGGCGAAGCCGCTGCGCATAGGCCTCGCGCAGTGCGGCCGGCTGCACCACCTCCACCTGGCCCGCGTGGCGCAGCAGGTCCATCAGCAGCTCGGTGTCGTCCACATACGGCAGCCGCAGACGCCAGCGGCCGTCGGCCAGAAACTCGCTCTGTTGCGTGGGGTGCCATTCCTCGCGCGAGACCCAGGCGGCTGCGTCGGCGCTGAACAGCAGTTCGGCCTCCTGCGGCGTGCCGCCGGCGAAGATGCCGTAGCCCCGGTCCAGCTCGGCCTCCAGCTCGGCGAGGGCCAGGCCTTGCGCCTCGGTGTCCAGCAGCGTGGCCGCCTCGATGCCGTCCAGCGCAAAGCGACGCAAGCCCTGGCTGCGATGGCAGAAGGCGTCGAGATACCAGGCGTGGCGATGGTGCACCAGCCGCTGCGGCGACACCTCTCGCTCGCCGCCCGCGCTGTCGCGCTTCTTGCGGTAGCGGATGGCCAGTCGTCGGCGCTTCACGACGGCGCTGCCCACGGTCTCGAAACAGTCGCTGGCCATGCGCCGCCGCGCCGTGCCGATCAGCTTCACGCGCCGCCTGAGCTCATCGGCCTCCGCGGCATCGACGCCCAGCATGCCGGTGACCTTGTCGAACATCGGCTGCAGGTGACGGCCGACGACGCCCTGCTCATCCAGCCCGGCCAGCATCTGCTGCATCGTCAGCAGCGCATGCAGCTCGGCCTCGTTGAACCACATGCCCGGCAGTTCATGCTTGCCGCCACGCCATTGCTGGCCGAAGCGGTAGCCGTTCTCGGCGGCGTCGTATTCGATGGGAGCGTCCAGCCGCTCGCGCAGGTAGGCCAGGTCACGCTTGAGCGTGGCCGGCGACACCTCCAGCGCGTCGAGAAGTTCGGCAAACGACACACAGCCGCGGGAGCGGATCAGGTGCTCGATCTTGTAGAAGCGCTCGGTGCGATCCATCCTGAAAATAACCACAGTGTTTTCCAGGTGGATCATCTCATGAGCTACCTGGCTCAGAGACTGCTTGCAAGGCCCGCGACTCATCGGCGTGCCTCTCACTTCAGGAGCCCCGACATGCAAGCCGTCCACAACACCGCCGCCACCGCGCAGACCGCCCTCGTCCAGTTCGACCTGGACATGGACCACGCCCCTGCCGCCATCAGCGCGCATGAACACGTGGGGCTGGCCCTGGGCCGCGACTACGCCCTGCACGGCGTGACGCCGCCCATCGCCCACCTCTACCCGCAGTCGCCGCTGCAACGCGGCTGGATGGCCGCCCACGGCCGCACGGTGCGCACGCCGGCCAGCCCGCAGGTCGAGCTGTGGCTGGCCCTGCGCACCCACGCCTGGACGCGCGGCCGCAGCTTCGAGGACATCCAGCTCACGCCCAACCACCTGGCGCAGCTGGACACCAGCCATTGCCCCATCACGCGTGAGCGCCTTGACGGCGACAACCGCAGCATCGACCGCGTGCGCAACGACGCCGGCTATGCCGCGGGCAACCTGGCCGTCATGAGCGAGCACGCCAACCAGGCCAAGGGCGACCTCGACCACCCGGCGCTCGCCGAACGGGCTGAGCGCTGCGCGGCCGGCGCGATCACGCGCATCGGTGGCCTGACGCAGGCCCAATGGGAACGGCTGACGGTGCTGGTGAGCTTCGTGACGCCGATGAGCCACGAAGACGCGGCCCGGACGCCGCTGCGCGTGCTGCCGCCGAACCGGCTGCGCCTGTTCAACCCCATCCAGGCCCTGCAGGCGCTGGTCACGCGCCAGCTGGCGACGCCGGGTTGGAGCGCCCGCCTGAGCCGGCTCGAGGCCTTGCTGCCGACGGACGCGTTGCGGACCGACTTCAACCGCTTCGTGCTGGCGCTGGCACCGCGTGTGCTGGCGGCCGCAGAGCTGCAGCAGCCGCACGAGATTCGCTGGGCGCTGGAAGATGCCTGGGCGCTGCCGCTGGTGCAAAAGCGCTGGGTGCGCTTCGCGCTGCAGCTGACGCCGGACCAGGCCGAAGCGCTGGTGGAACGTGCCGCCGCGCGCAAGCTCTGCCCGGTGCATGTGCAGCGTCACGACGACGCCACCGACGGCTGGGCACTGGCCACGGGCGGCTACGCCGCCTGAACGCTCAGTCCCCGATGAACAGCGCCCTGCGGGGCGCTTCTGTGCGTATCAGACCAGCGAGCGGAACAGGCGGATCTCTTCGACGCGGGCGCCACCGACCTCGGTCGTGCGGGCGCTGCCCAGCTCGCGCTTGAAGCCGGCGAGCTCGAAGAAGCGCAGCGCGCGTTCGTTGCGCAGGTAGCACCACAGCGTGGCCTTGGTGCAGCCTTCTTCCTGCAGGCCGTCGCGCGTGGCATCCCACAGCGCCAGGCCCACGCCCTTGTCCCAGTGCTCCGGGCTGGCGAACAGCGCCCAGACCTCACCGGTCGTGGCGGGCGTGCCCTTGTCGCGCGAACGATCGAAGCCGGCGAAGCCCATGATCTTGTTGTCCAGATGGGCAACGATGACCTGCGGCTCGCACAGGTCGATGGCCTCGCGCCAGAAGGCCTGACGCTTCTGCACCGACATCGCGTCCAGCGCGGCAACGGGCAGCAGGGACTTGTAGGCATCCTGGCTGGCGGCAACGTGGATCTCGGCGATGGCCTTTGCATCGCGCAGGGTGGCGGGGCGAACCTGGATCACGGACATGGAACTCTTTGGGCAATGACGCGAGACGAAAGGGCGGGATTGTCCTTGTCCAAGTCCGTAGTGCTGGGTCTTGACAGAAATTTTTCCTTTGTTCAGGAACTCTGCCTGCGCGCCTTCACGTGATCCACCAAACCGCGCCGTAACCAGCGCAAGGGCGTGCGCTGCAGGCAGGCCAGCAGCGCATGGTCGACCTCAGCGTCTCCCAGGTCGAGCGCGAAGCGCTGGGCAACCTCGGCGCGTACTTTCAGCAACAACTCCGCCGTGACCAGCGCATCGGCCATCGCACGGTGTGCACGGCCCTGGAAGCGGATGCCGTGGAAGTCGGTCATCGCGCCCAGCGAATGGCTGCGCGCCTCGGGCCAGAGCCGACGTGACAGCAACACCGTGCAGGCGAACTCATGGGCCGGGTCGGCCGTGACGCCCGCCTGTGCCATCTCGGCCTGCCAGAACCCGCGATCGAACGCGGCGTTGTGGGCCACCAGCGGGCAGCCCTGCGTGAAACGCGCGAGCTCCTGCATCACGGCCGTCGAATCGGGCGCGCTCGCGAGCATGTCGTTGCTGATACCCGTCAAGACCTGGATGTGTGGCGGCACCCAGGTGCCGCTGTTCATCAGGCTGCTCCAGCGATCCACGACGGTGTCTCCGCGCACGAGCACGGCCGCGATCTCCGTCGCTCGCCCGCCGCTGGTAGGCCCGAGGCCCGTGGTTTCGAAGTCGACGACGGCGATGGTCTCCATCGTCATGACGACTTCAGCGGCGGGTGCTTGACGGCATTCATCGCCAGCTTGCGTTCTAGCGCGGCTTCGAGGTCCACGCCCGCGTGGTCGGCGATCTGCACCAGGTAGAGCAGCACATCCGACAACTCTTCGCCGAGATGGCGGCGCTGGTCGTCGCTGAGGTGCTGCGACTGCTCAGGCGTCAGCCACTGAAAGATCTCCAGCAGCTCGGCGGCTTCCACCGTCATGGCCATCGCCAGGTTCTTGGGGGTCTGGTAGGGGTGCCAGTCGCGCTCGTCGGCGAAGCGGCGCAGCCGGCGCTGCAGGGCGGGAATGTCCATGAGGAAGTTGTCCGATGTATTCCAAACTGTATTCAAGATTTCAAAGTAGTCGTTGTAGTAGAGGGCGGGCCGCGCTGTGGACAAGGCAAAAAAATCGTTTCGCGACAGATGTTTGTGTCGTGAAGAAGCCTGTGCGCCAGACCAGGGACGACCGGGTTCGCGATTGGGAACAACTTCGGGCGACGCGTTCCGGCTGTGGATATCTGGGCGGTTGTCCCGGCGCCGTCCACAGACTTGCTCAGTGGCCTGAGAGGGCCTGAAAAGGCCGTTTGCAGGGCCCTGGCAGGCCCCAGGCGCGCTTCTTTACGCGCGCTAGGGGAAAAAACGAACGACCGTTCGAAAAATCAGCGTTTAGAGTGGCGTCCCCGAATTTCACGCGACCGTGCAGTGCTGTCGCTTAGGAGACATAGATGAAACCCTTCCTTACCCGGATCGCTGCGGCCTCTGCTGCGCTGTTGGGCGGCATGCTCGTATCGGGCTGTGGTGGTGGAGCGACGGCAGACACGACACCGGCGATCTCGATCAACTCGGTCAAGATCTTTGGCGACAGCCTCCAGGACAGCGGCACCTTTGGCTTCAAGTTCACCGTGCAGGCGGCGAGCAACCCCATCTATGTCGAGCGCGTGGCCGCCAACTACGGCCAGACCCTGTGCAACTACTTCGCGGCAACCGGCGAAACGACCTTCGTCCCCAACACCACCAAGACTGGTTGCACGAACTACGCCATCGGCGGTAGCCGCATCACGAGCACCAGCGTGGCGCCCACCAACCCGCTGAACATCGGCACGCAGATGTCCACGTTCGCGGCGACCGGCAGCTTCACGGCCAACGACCTGGTCATCATCGACGGCGGTGGCAACGACGCCGCCGATCTGGTTGGCGCCTACCTGAAGGCCCGCACCGATTCGGGCGCCACCTACTCGGCCCTGCTCGGCACGCTGCTGACGCCGGCCCAGATCAGCGCTGCGCTGACCGGCGGCGCCCAGACGACCGCCGCGATCGGCGGCACCTACATGACGGCGCTGGCCGACAAGTTCTACGCGTCCATCAAGACCAACGTGCTCGACAAGGGCGCCACCCATGTCGTCTTGATGAACATCCCGGACATCACCTTCACGCCGCGCTTGCAGATGGTGCTGGCAAGCGTCGCGTCGGCCACGGCCGCTGCCGCGAAGGCGGCGGGTGCCACCGACGAGGCTGCTGCTGCTGCGGGCAAGAAGGCCAGCGCCGACAGCCAGGCGCTGTTCCAGGGCTGGGTTTCGGCCTTCAACACGCAGATCGCGAGCAAGCTCGCCGGCAACGACGGCGTCATCGTCGTCGACTTCTACAAGGGCCTGCAGGACCAGGTGGCCACGCCGGAGCAGTTCGGCCTGACCGACGCGAAGACACCGGCCTGCCCGGCCACCGGCACTGACCCCAGCACCGGCCTGCCGACCTACACCTTCCCGACCTGCACCGAGACGGCCCTGGCCGCCACGGCCGGCAAGACCAGCACCGATTGGTGGAAGAGCTATGGCTTTGCCGACAGCTTCCACCCGACGCCGTATGGGCACCAGCTGACGCAACAGCTCATCGCCAAATCCTTGGCCACCAAGGGCTGGCTGTAAGTCGCGGCACCCAAGAATCGGAGACTTTCCATGAAAACCAAATTCCTCTTCGGTACGCTCGCCGCGCTGTTCGCGATGGGCAGCGCTTGTGCGCAGTCGGCCGGCAGCATCGTGGTCTACGGTGGTTTCACGCAGATCAATCCGCGCGTGCAAAGCGGTGACCTGACCGCGCCCAGCCTCTCCGGCACCAAGGTCGACGTGAAGAAGGACACCTCCTTCGTCGGCGGCGTCACGTACTACTGGACGGACAACATCAGCATCGACGTGCCGATCGGCCTGCCGTTCGAGCACGACGTCGTGGGCGCTGGTGCCATCGAAGGCACGGGCAAGCTCGGTAGCGTCAAGTCGCTGCCCATCACGCTGCTGGGTCAGTACCGTTTCGGTGAAGCCACCAGCGCCTTCCGCCCCTTCGTCGGCGCCGGTCTCACCTATGGCCACTTCTACAAGCCCAAGGCCACGGCCACGCTGTCCGGCATCACCGGTGGCACGCCCAGCAACCCGACCACGCTGTCGATGAAGAGCCGCCTCGGTGCCACGTTGGAACTGGGCGGTGCCTACAACCTGACCAAGGACTGGTCGGCGAGCCTGTCGGTCACCAAGACCTTCATCAAGACCACCGGCAGCCTGTCCACTGGCCAGACGATCGAGACGACGCTGGACCCGGTGTCGATCAAGTTCGGCGTCGGCTACCGGTTTTAAGCCCACCCCCTACTGGCTGCGCCAGCCCCCTCAAGGGGGCGCCATTGGCGGCCCGGCGTAGCCGGATCCGCGATGGCCGCTGGATGACTCAAAGGGAGCCCGTCGGCTCCCTTTTTCATGCGCGCCTTCATGCGCGCTTGGTGTGACTTCAACCTAGGGAGGCACCCCATGCACCGGGGGGCGGGAGGGCCAGGGTTTGCGCGGATGATCCGCCGCGTCAAACATCGCATGAGGAAGTTGCCGTGTCCGTTTCTTTGAAATCCGTCGTCGCCATCGGTCTGCTGGGTCTGGCCGCCGCTGCGCAGGCCTCCACCGCAGGTGTCACCGTGGTGGGCAGCTCCGCCGCCGTGAACAACGCGGCCTTCGCCGCCGATGGTTTCACGCCGGCCAACAGCACCTTCTGGCAAAGCAACGCCGCCTGGTGGAATGGCAGCGCGAACACCATCGATTTCAAGCTGGACCAGGCCTATCAGCTGTCTTCGGCCACCGTCACGCTGGACTGGAACGATGTCTATCGCTTCTCGGCTTCCACCGATGGCGTGAACTACACGACGCTGTTCACCACGTCCGGCCTGTTCGATCAGCCGGTGGGCGCCAATGTCGGTGCCGGCCAGGTCACGCTGCCGGTCACGTTCGCGCAGTCTGCCGATGCCTTCCGCTTTGTTCGCGTGCAAGCCCTGTACGGCGACAACTCCTACTCGGTCGGCGAGGTGAGCTTCAGTGGTGTGGCTGCCGCCGTGCCGGAGCCCAGCTCGGTGGCGCTGATGCTGGCTGGTGCCGGCCTGCTCGGCGCCGTGGCACGCCGCCGTCGCGCGCGCTGAACGCAAGCGAACGTTCATCGCTTTGTTCCGAAGGGCTGGTTTTCCAGCCCTTTGTCGTTTCCGCCCGCGGCCGCGCGCAACGGTGGCGGCGCCATGGGCCATGCGTGGAGGGTTCTTATTGCCCAGCTTTCGTTGCCATTGCGGCAGGCAAACTCGCACCTCTTTCCGAGGAGTGAGCGATGTTCAAGAAACTGGCTTCCGAGGCCCTGGGCCTCAGTGATATTGGCGTCATCGTGCCGGCGTCCGAATTCAACAAGGTGGACGCGGACGACTACCTGTTCAGCGAAGACGGCGAGAAGATCTTCTTCCTCATCAAGTCCAAGAAGGACGAGTACTGCTTCACCAACCTCGCGCTGGTGCATGTGGATGGTGAGTCAGCCGTGTCGTCCAAGCGCGTCATCAAGCGCTATGACTACCTGAGCCACCGCATCAGCCACGTCACGCTGGAGACCGCCGGCACCATCGATATGGATGTGGAGATCAAGTTCCGCATTGGCGCCGGCGAGCCCTTCAGCATCGACGTGCGCAAGAACTTCATCGAGCAGCTGAAGGATCTCTACAAGGCGCTGCACAGCATCGGCAAGTTGCAGGAGCGCGATGAGCAAGCCCGAGACATCGCCATGCAATGTCTCGGCGTGACCGGCCAGATGTTCAAGCTGGGGCAGGAAGTCAGCGAAGAGGCGGTGAGCCGCCACTACGTGTCGCTGCTCAACACGGTCAACAACGTCGTGCTCGAGAAGTTCAGCCGCAAGGACTATGCGGCGGTGTTCGAGCGCTATATCCAGAACTGAAGCCGGCCCGGACTCATCGGGGCTGCCGCCGAGGCGGCCTCACGCGATGCCCACCACCTTGTGCATCTGCACCGACAGCCGCCACTGCGGGTGGGCCATGCAGTAGGCCACGGCGGCCTTGGTGTGGTCGCGCTGCAGCACCGAGTCCATGGGCTGCAGGAAGAAGTTCTGGAAGTCCAGCCCTGCGAAGCGTTCCGGTGGCGCCAGCGGTTGCGGGTAGACGAGCTTCAATTCGTGTCCCGACGTCAGCACCAGCGGCGCGTCGGCCTTGGGGCTGACGCAGATCCAGTCCAGCCCCGGCGGTGCGGGTTGCGTGCCGTTCGTCTCCACGGCGACCTCGAAGCCGCGCGCATGCAGCGCGTCGATCAGCGGCGTGTCCAGCTGCAGCAGCGGCTCACCGCCCGTGCACACCACGTACGGACGCCCCCCGCCCGGCCAGGCCTTGGCAATCGTGTCGGCCAACGCCTCGGCTGTCGCGAACTTGCCGCCGCCCTCGCCGTCGGTGCCGACGAAGTCGGTGTCGCAGAAGGTGCAGACCGCCTTCTCGCGGTCCTGTTCGCGGCCGGTCCACAGGTTGCAGCCGGCAAAGCGGCAGAACACGGCGGCGCGGCCCGCTTGCGCGCCCTCGCCTTGCAGCGTGTAGAAGAGTTCTTTAACGCTGTACGTCATACGGGAATCAATTCTTCGGAGTCGGCGCGGCTGACGATGGCGCCGGAGCCGCGGGTCTCGTACAGGTCCACGCGGTCGATCTGCGGCAGCACGCTGCCGCCCTCGCGCAGGACCCACGCGGCAATGGACGCCGCATCGCCATCCGGCAAGTTGGCGATCTCGAACAACGGGTGATGGTCCAGCCGCTTGAAGATGGGGTTGAACAGCGTCTTCACGTCGCCGAAGTCCACTGTCCAGCCCATCACCTGGTCCAGCGGCGCGGCCAGGTGCAGGCGCAGCGTGAAGGTATGGCCATGCGTGCCAGCCAGCGGATGGCCGGCGGGCGCTTGGCGCAGGCGAACGGCGCTGTCCAGCGTCATCTCCTTCCAGATGCGGTAGCTCTGGCCGTTGAAGTTGGCGCCGCTGGAGCCGGTCTCGTAGACGGTCACCCACGAAAGTTCCGGCAGCTGCGGCTTCAGCTGCGCCCAAAGCCAGGCCGAGATGTTCTCGCTGGTGGGGTTCTGCAGCCCGGGGATGTCGTTCAGGCAGCGGTAGTTCAGCGCGAAGTGCAGCGGCGCCCAGACCTCGTCGAGGTGGTCGTAGTCGATGGACAGGTCGCGCTCGCCCAGGTCGGTGTTGGCGTGCAGGATGACCTCGAAGCCATGGCCGTGCATGCGGCCGCACTGGTGGCCCGCCGGCACGTTGGGCAGCTGGTGCGCGGCCTGGAAGCGGTAGCGCCGCCACACGTGGGCGTGGCCGGCGCCGTCGAGATCCACACCGCTGTGCGTGGTGCTCTGCACGCCGACCTGCACGATGCCCGGCACGGCCAGGCGTTCACGCACCCAGCGCGCGAGGTTCTCGTCGGTGGGCTCGGGCAGGTGGTCGTTCAGCAGGGTGTGGTCCAGCGGCGCCACGGTCTCGGTCATGCGGGCCCGCAGCGCCTCCACCTCGGCGCCGGCGAACGGCGCCCAGCCGGGCGGCAGCGCGGTGCGCACGGTGGCGAAATAGCTGTGGCCATGCAGCCCATGGCTGCGGTGGCTGGCGGGCAGGGCTGGAATGCGGCAGGCCGACTCGAAGCCGGCTGAGGCACAGTGCAACACGGAAAGGGACATGCCGTGATTGTCCCTTGCGCTCCAAAGGCTTGCTTGACTTGAAGTGGGCTTGAGCTTCTAGCCTGCACTCCATGAATCTGTCCGATCCCGTTCAACATCCCGCTGCTGTCGATGCACAAGGGCTCTTCGCGCCCGGCCGGCGTGCGGCCTGCCTGGGCGCCGTGGCGCTGATTTCCATGCTGGCGTTCGAGGCCATCGCCGTCGCCACCGCGATGCCGGCGGTGGCCGAGGCGCTGCACGGCCTGCCGCTCTACGCGCTGGCCTTCGGCGCCACGCTGGCCACCTCGGTCATCGGCATGACCGTGGCCGGGCAGCTGTGTGACAAGCGCGGCCCCTACCGCGCGTCGCTGCTGGGGCTGGCGGCCTTCCTGCTGGGCCTGCTGCTGGCGGGGTTGGCGACGTCCATGGGCGTGCTGGTGCTGGGCCGCGCCTTGCAAGGGCTCGGGTCCGGCGTGCTGGGGGTGGCGCTCTATGTGGGCGTGGGGCGCGTCGTGCCGGCGCGGCTGCACCCGCGCATGTTTGCGATGTTTGCCGGCGCCTGGGTGTTGCCGGGCCTGCTGGGGCCGGCGCTGGCGTCCGGGCTGGTGCAGTGGGTCGGCTGGCGTTCGGTCTTCCTGGCCGTGGCGGCCGTCGTTCCGGTGGCGGCGCTGGCCATGCTGCCGGCGCTGCGGCGCGTTGGCCCCGGCACGGGTGAGGCCTTGCGCTGGGACGGCCTGCGCTGGGCCGTGCTGGCCAGTGCCGGCGCGCTGATGCTGCATGGCGCCAGCCAGCGCGAGGGGGTGAGTGCGGGCTTGCTGTTCGCGCTGGGTGCTGCGGCCGCGTGGCTGGCCGCGCGCCGGCTGCTGCCTGCCGGCACGCTCGTGGCGGCGCGAGGCCTGCCTGCCGTGGTGCTGTTGCGGGGCTTCATCGCGGCGGCGTTCGCGAGTGCGGAAGCCTTCCTGCCGCTGCTGCTGACGCAACAGTTCGGCTGGAGCCTCACACAGGCTGGCATGGCTTTGAGTGCCGGCGCCGTCACGTGGAGCATCGGCAGCGCCGTTCAGGCGCGTGTGCAGGACGAGGCGCTGCGCCGCCGCCTGCTGCCGGCCGGCTTCGCCGTCGCAGCGGTGGGGCTGGGCGTGGTGATGGCGCCGGGGTGGGTGGCGGCGCTGCCGTCGTGGTTGGCGCTGGCCGGCTGGATCGGCGTGGGCCTGGGCATCGGGCTGTCGTTCCCGATGCTGTCGGTGTTGTTGCTACGACTGTCGGCGCCCGAGGAGCAGGGGGCCAACACGTCGTCGCTGCAGCTCAGCGACGCGCTGGTCAGCAGTGCCGCGTTGGGGGCCGCCGGGCTGCTGTTCGACCCCGCCACGCGCCAGGTCTTGCCCGTGCTGGCCTTGGCCTGCGCACTGGCTGCCGCGGCCGCCGTGCTGAGCCCCCGGGCGTGGCGTTCGGGACGCTGAACAATCTGCGGCGCCCTGAAGGCGCGCGGGCCGTCGGCCGGCCGAAGACTCAGGCGCTGGTGGCCGGCGGGCGGAAGTCGGGCTGACGGCGCCCGCGCCGGTTGCCGGCATAGCGCACGTGCATCAGCGACTGCACGCGCTTGAGCAGCTCGCGGTCATTCCAGGGCTTCTTGAAGATGCCGTAAACGCCTTCGATCTGGCCCACGCGGCCATGCAGCTCGTCATGGCCGGTGATCGCGATGACGGGCAGGTCTTCGGTCGCCATGGTGCCGTGCACGTCGGCGATCAGCTCGAAGCCGTCCTTGTTGGGCATTTCCAGGTCGGTGATCAGCACCATGATCTCGGGGCGCTTCTCCAGCTCTGCCAGCGCCTCGGCGCCGTCGTTGACCTGCACGACCGTGAAGCCGGCGCCTTCCAGCAGCCGCTTGAGCTTGGTGCGCACGACGGCAGAATCGTCCGCCACGAGCACGGCCGGCGGGCCCTTGGGGGCAGGCGGCGGTGGCACGGCGGGCGCCTGCATCGGCGATGGCGCCATCACGAACGCGCTGGCCATCGACGGGCCGCCGGCACCGGGCAGGCCCGGCAGCGGTGGCAACGCCACGGGCGCGGGATCGGCCCGCGAACGCTCGGCGCCAGGCGAGCGCTGCGGTGGCGTGTAGTCACGCGGTGGGCGGTAGTCGGTGCGCTTGAAGGCGGCGATGAGCACGATGATGGCCAGCGTGATCGCGACCATGAGCGGCATCAGATAGGCGCCCAGCAACTCCTGCAACTCGTGAAACATCGACTCCATCCCGGGGTGTTTGGGCGGGAAGCCTATCACCCGCGACCCCTGGTCACCATTCAGGATTGCAGGCATGCACGCGGCTTGTGCCGGACATTGCATGCAATTACATGTTGGTCCGGCCGATGCGCCGGCGTCAGAACGTCAGAACGTCAGCACGAAGCAGGCGCCGCCGCCGGGCCGCCGGGCATGCCGCACCGTGCCGCCCAGGCCATGCACCAGTTGGCGTACGACGGCCAGGCCCACGCCGCTGCCGCCTTCACGAGTGGTGAAGAACGGGGTGAAGATGCGCTGCTCCAGCCCCGGCGCCACGCCGGGGCCGTTGTCGGCCACCGTCAGCCGCAGCCGTGCGCCCCGGCTGAGCCGGGCCTCGATCTGCAGTTGCGGTGCCGGCCGGCCGGCGCAGGCCTGCAGCCCGTTCTGCGCCAGGTTGATGAGCACCTGCTCCAGCTGGGCGGCATCGGTGCGCAGCGTCAGCGTCTCGGGGTCGATGCTCAACGCCACCGTGCCGCCCGCCGCCTCCCAGGCCGGCGCGACGAGGCGCTGCACGGCCTGCAGCAGCGGCAGCAGCGGCGTGTCGGCCAGCGTCGGTGGCGGTGGCTGGCTGACGCTGCGGTAGCGCTCGACAAAGCCCTGCAAATGCGCTGCCCGCCGCGCCAGCGTCGCCAATGCGGCCTGCAGTTCGTCGTGTTCGCCGGCTTCCAGCAGCGCCGGCGCACTGCCGGCCAGTGACGCGATGGGCGTCAGCGAATTCATGATCTCGTGCGTCAGCACCTGCACCAGCTGGCGCCAGGCGCCCAGCGCCTCGGTCTCCAGCTCCGACTCGATGGGCGCCAGCGCCGCCAGCCGCCAGGCCTGGCCCTGCACCGTCAGCGCCGAGACGGCCAGCACCGCGCGCTCCTCGCCATGTTCGGTGGGTAGCGTCACGACACGCCGGCCGGGCCCGGCGTCCAGCAGCGCCAGCAGCGCTGCGGGGTCCACGGCACGGCCCGGTGCGACCAGGCGGCGCGCAGCGGCGTTCAGCGCCAGCGGCGGGCTGCCGGCGACGAAGCGCCACAAGGCCAGCGGCGCGTGCTGGAGGGCTGCGTCCAGGTCGGGGTGCGGCGCGGGTGGCGGGTCGGGCGGCAGAGGCGCGGGCCGGCGGGCGAGACGGGTCAGCCCGGCCCAGCCGACCGCGGCAGCGGCGAGGCCGACGAGCGCGCAGGCCACCAGCAGCCGCGGTGAGTCCCACCACGCGCCCGCGCCGGCCGCGCTGGCGGCCAGCATCAGCGCAGCGACGGCGGTGCGAGCCTTGTCAGAGGCCATGCTTGTCCAGCCGGCGATACAGCGCCGCGCGGCTCACGCCCAGCAGCTTGGCGGCCTGGCTGATGTTGCCGTCGGCCTGGGCCAGCGCGGCCTGCACAGCCTCGCGCTCGCGTCGCTCCAGATCCAGCGTGGGCTCTTCGGGCGCGGCCACGGTTGGGGCAACGAGGCCGAAATCCGGGAACGTGAACAGCGGCCCGCGCGCCAGCAGGGTCGCCCGCTCGCAGGCCTGGCGCAGCTCGCGCACATTGCCGGGCCAGCGGTAGGCAGCCAGGCGCGCGAGCGCGCCGGCGTCGATGTCGCGCGCCGGTCGGCCTTGCGCAAAGTGCGCGAGGTAGTGGCGTAGCAGCTGCGCGATGTCGCCGGCACCGCGCTCGCGCAGCGGCGGCACGCGCAGCACGACGGTGTTGAGGCGGTACAGCAGGTCGGGCCGGAAACGCCGCGCGTCGAACAGCTCGGACTCGGCCATGTTGGTGGCCGCCAGCACGCGCACGTCCACCGGCACCGGCTTGTCGCTGCCGAGTGGCGTCACCTCGCGGCGCTCCAGCGCGGCCAGCAGCTTGGCTTGGCTGGCGAGCGGCAGGTTGCCGATCTCGTCGAGGAACAGCGTGCCGCCCGCCGCCGCGACGAAGCGACCGGGCCTGGACTCGCGCGCATCCGTGAAGCTGCCGAGCCGGTGGCCGAACAGCTCGCTCTCCACCAGCGCCTCGGGCAGCGAGCCCATGTCCACGGCCAGCAGCGGTCCGCTGGCGCGCCGGGATGCGCGGTGCAGCGCGCGCGCCACCAGCTCCTTGCCGACACCGTTCTCGCCGAGGATGAGCACGCTGGCCTCGCTGGGTGCCACCTGCGCGATCTGCGCGCGCAAGCCCTGCATCGCCGCCGAGTCGCCCAGCAGTTCGCCCACCGCCGGTGCCGGCGCCCGCCGCGCCAGCGCCGCCTGCACGCAGGCGACCAGCCGCTCGTTGGCCCAGGGTTTGGTGATGAAGTCCACCGCGCCGTCTTTCAGGGCCTGCACGGCCAGCTCGACCCCGGCATAGGCCGTCATCACGACGACGGTTGGTGGGTCACACCACGCCAGCACCTCGCGCAGCAGCGCGAGGCCGGCCGCGCCATCGCTGGCGCCGGGTGTGAAGTTCATGTCCAGCAGCAGCACGTCGGGCCGGATCTCGTCCAGCGCCGCAGCCAACTGGTCGGGTGAATGGCGCACGGTGACGGCGGCAAGCTTGCGCAGCGCCAGCCGCGCGGCCAGCGCCACGTCGGGGTCGTCGTCGAGGATGAGGATGCCGGGCATGGAAGGGCGCGACTGTAGGCGCCCGCTGTCCGCGCCGGCAAGGCGGTGTCCGGAAGCGGACAGTGCGGCTGTCCGCAAGCGGACGGCGGCCGGCCGTTGAGCGGACTCTTCCCTGGGGCCGGCGCTTTGGCCCGGCTTTTGCACTGAAGCGCCCATGCCCAGCCTCACACCCCTCAAATTTGCCTGGCGCCAGTTGCGCGCCGACCCAGCGCAGAGCGCTCTGGTCGTCGTCGGCCTGGCCCTGGGCCTGGCCCTGTGCCTGGTGGCCGGCGCCTTCGTGCGCGGACTGGTCTGGGCCGATGCCGATGCGCCTGCGCCGGAGCAACTGATCGGCTTCGAGTTCCGTGTCCGTGAGCCGGGTGGCCGCTACAGCGAGTGGTGGGACGAGGTGCCCGGCGGCGCGCTGCAGGCGGCGCTGGTGCAAGCTGGCGCGCCGCTGCTGGCCAGCAGCAAACAGATGACCACCATGCTGGTGCTGCGTGCCGACGAGAGTGGCGCACCGCACCGCGCCCGCCTGCCCACCAGCCTGGTGGACCCCGCCATCGTCGGGCTGTTCGGCATGCGGCCCCTGCGTGGTGACCTGGCCGCGGCGCTGGCCCGCCCCGAAGGCCTGGTGCTGACGGTGGCCGGCGCCGAGAAGCTGTTCGGCACGCAAGACGTCATCGGCCGCCAGGTCAGCGCCAGCCTGCTGGTCGTCGACGGCAAGGAGGACGCCGTGCGCCTCACCGTCATGGCGCTGCTGCCCGACCCCGCCGTCGACGGCGTGTTGGGCGATTACCAGGCGCTGGCGGGCTTCGGTTCCGCGCCGGCGCGTACGCTGCTGGAGGAGGAGGGCAGCTCCTGGACCATGACGTCCGGCAAGCTGTTCGCGCGGCTGGCGCCCGGCGCTGATGCGGACCGGCTGACCGCGCTGGCCCAGCAGCTGCTGCAGCGCCAACCCTTGCCCGAGGGCATGCCGCTGCCGGACTTGCTGAAGGATGGTGCCTGGTGGGGCAATCTGCGTGCTATGCCGCTGACGCAGCGCGCGCTGCACGGTGCCGGCAGCCCGGCGCGGCGGCTGCAGGTCTTCGGCGTCGTCGCCGCAGCGGCGGCCGTGCTGGCGCTGGCCGTCATCAACTTCGTCAACCTGTGGAGCGTGCGCACGCTGGTGCGCCAGCGCGAGATCGGCCTGCGCAAGTCGCTGGGAGCCGGCGCGGCGGCGCTCGCGGGGCAATTCTTCTTCGAGGCGCTGGCGGTGGTGGGTCTCGCGGTGGGGCTGGCGCTGCTGCTGGCCTGGTGGGGCTCGCCGGCCTTCGAGGCGCTGATGCAGCATCGGCTGGACGTCAGCCCGCTGGCACCCGAAGCGCTGCTGGCCGTGGTGGCGTTGGGTGTCGTCATCGCGGCGCTGTGTGCGCTGCCGCTGGCTGCCATCGCCATGCGCGTCAGCGCCCAGGCATCGCTGGCCGGCCGCCAGCACAGCGAGGGCCGCGCGGCACGTTGGCTGCGCCGCGCGCTGACGGTGACCCAGTTCGCCGGCGCGGCGTTGCTGGCGGCGCTGGCCATCGTCGTGCTGTGGCAGCACCAGCACCTGGCAAGGCTGCCGCGCGGCATCGACGTGAACGATCGCCTGGCCTTCGACCTGCCCTTCGGCAGCCCGCCCGCGCGCGCGTCGCTGCTGCTGCGCCAGATCCAGGCCTGGACCGAGGTCGTGCAGGCCAGCGCCTCCAGCGACGTGCCGGGCCGCGCCTTCCGCCAGACCATGTCCGACTACACCGGCCCCGACGGTCGGCGCGTGACGCTGCGTGGCGGCGACCAGATCAGCCCTGGCTACTTCACGCTCTATGGCGTGCCGTTGCTGGCCGGCCGCCTGTCGGCCGACCATGTGGCCGAGCAGGGCGGCCAGGCCATCGTGCTGGATCGCGCGGCCGTTGCGCGACTGGGTTTCGCCAACCCGCAGGCTGCCGTGGGGCAGGTGCTGGCCCGGCCGCCCGGCGGCGGCGCGCCGCAGACCATCGTGGCCGTTGTCGAGAACGTGCGTCTGGAAGGCGTACGCGACGCCGCAGCGCCGCATGTCTTCCAGCCGCGCGTCGAGGTTGGCCGCGGTGTCATCGGTGTGCACAGCCGCGACCCGGCTCGCACGCGCGAGCGCCTGGCGGCGGCGCTGCGCGAGGCCTATCCCGACGACCCGCCGCCGGTGCTGGCCTTGCGCGAGCAGCTGGGCCGCCAGGTGGAGTCCGAAGCCCGCATCGGCCAGTTGACCGGCTTCGTCGGCCTGGTGGCGCTGGGCCTGGCGGCGGTGGGCCTGTACGCGCTGGCCGCCTATTCGCTGCGATTGCGCGAGCGCGAGATCGTGCTGCGCAAGCTGCATGGGGCCGGCCCCGGCGCGGTGGCGCGGCTGCTGGCGACCGAGTTCTGCGGCGTGCTGGTGGCCGCCTGCGTCTTCGCGCTGCCGCTGGCGGCCTGGCTGGCCGAGCATTACCTGGCCGGCTTCGCCGAGCGCGCGCCCATGGGGCCGTTCTCGTTGTGGGCGCTGGGCGCCGCCGTCGCCCTGCTGGCGGTCGTCACGGCGCTGGCCGTGGCGAGGCATCTGCGCGCGGCGCTGGCGTTGAGGCCGTTGCAGGCGCTTCGGGGCTGATGAGTGCGGTGTTGACCTCCGGCGCCGCGATGGACCGCCGCGTGAAGGCGCCGCGCCGTTACGGCCTCATCGCGCTGGCCGTCGTCGTCGCGCTGGCGGCCGCCGCAGCGCTGGTGCGCTACTGGCCGCGCGGTGTGCCGGTGTCGCGGGCCGATGTCGAGATCGCCGCCGCGAAGGCCGGCGCCTTTCGCGACGTCGTCGTCGGCCGCGCAACGGCGCAGCCGCTGCAGTCCGTGCTGCTGGACGCCACCGAGGACGGGCGCGTCGAGCGGGTGCTGGTGAAAGACGGCGAGCGCGTCGAGGCGGGCCAGTTGCTGGTCGTGCTGAACAGCACGCAGCGCGCGCAGGAGCTGATGGCGCGCAGCAGCGAGGCGGCGCAACAGCTCGCCAACTTCTCGACGCTGCGCGCCGCGTGGATGCAGGCGCAGGCGGCGCAGCGCCGCACGCTGACGGAAGGCGAGTTCGAGCTGGAGCGCGTGCGCCGCCTGCACCAGCGCAACCGCGGGCTGGCCGCGCAGGGCTTTCTGTCGCCGTCGGCGCTGGAGGACTCGGCCGACAAGCTGGCGATGGCCGAGCGCCTGTTCGCCCAGCAGCAGGCCGACGGCCGCGAGGAGCTGGCGGTGCGCGAGCAGTCCGTGCAGGCCATGCAGCGCGCCGTGGCCGACCTCAACAAGCGGCTGGACGCGATGCGCACCGCCAGCGAGGGCCTGGCCGTGCGTGCGCCGGTGGCCGGCCGTGTGACGGGGCTGGCGCTGCAGGTCGGCGAGAGCGTGCGCAGCGGAACGCGCATCGCGCGGCTGGACAGCCTGGGCCGCTTCAAGCTGGAGCTGCGTCTCGACGAATTCCACCTCGGCCGCGTGCGCGAAGGCTTGGTCGCCACGTTGACGCACGACGGCCGCGAGCACGCGCTGCACGTCGCCCGCATCGATCCGCAGGTCAGGGACGGCCGCTTCAGCGTCGAGCTGGCCTTTGACGCCGACCCGCCACCGCTGCAGGTCGGCCAGGGCCTGGACGTGCGGCTGACGCTGGGCGAGCCCAAGCCGGCGCTGCTGCTGCGCGACGGCGGCTTCTATGCCGACACCGGCGGCGCGTGGGCCTTCGTGCTGGGCGCCGACGGCCGCCACGCGCCGCGCCGCCCGCTGCAGCTGGGCCGCCGCGCCGACGGCGTCATCGAAGTCCTCGGCGGCCTGCAGCCCGGCGAGCTCGTCGTCGTCTCCCCTTACCGCGCCTTCGTGGGCGCTTCAGCCATCGAGCTTCAATAGACCATGTTCACCCTCAAGCACCTCAGCAAGACCTTCCGCACCGGCGACATCGAGACCACGGCGCTGGACCGCGTCGACCTTGACATCGAGGCCGGCGAGTACCTTGCCATCACGGGGCCCTCGGGCTGCGGCAAGTCCACGCTGCTGAGCATCCTCGGGCTGCTGGACGCGCCCAGCGGCGGCGAATACTGGTTCGACGGCCACGACGTGGCGGGCTGGACCGAGAAGCAACTCAACACGCTGCGCCGCGGCCGCATCGGCTTCGTGTTCCAGAGCTTCAACCTCATCGACGACCTGACCGTGGCCGAGAACATCGCGCTGGCGCTGGAGTATGGCGAGCTGCCGGCGCGCGAGCGGCGAGCGCGTGTGGCCGAGGTGATGGAGCGCCTGGGCCTGACGCACCGCGCCAGCCACCGGCCCAGCCAGTTGAGCGGCGGGCAGCAGCAGCGCGTCGCCATTGCCCGCGCGATCGCTGCGCGGCCGGCTTTGCTGTTGGCGGACGAGCCGACCGGCAACCTGGACAGCGCCCATGGTGCGGAGGTCATGCGGCTGCTGCGCGAGCTGAACGCGGAAGGCACGACGCTCGTGATGGTGACGCACTCGCTGGAGCATGCGGCGCAGGCGTCGAGGACGGTGCGGTTGCTGGATGGGCGGGTTGTCGTGGATGCGGTGGCGGCGGTGGCTTGACGCGTGCGATAGGCTTGCGGCTCAGTTCATCTCCGGGCGCCATGAAATCTGTCGGCGTTATTGCCTGCGTCATCTTCCTCCTCGCGGCGGACCACTTCGGCGGGCCCATCGCCTACATGCGGGCCTTTGGCCTGCTGTGGGTTCTTGCTGTTGTCTGGTCCCTGTTCGTCAAGGAGCTGCCAATTCGGTTAGGCAAGGAAGAGCTGGGGCGCGTGCGTGGTACAGCGAAGGCGTTTTTTGTCATTCCGGCGTTGGCGCTGGGGCTGCTGTTGATTGCCTATGCACCAGAGGTGACTTGTTGGTCGCAGAAGTACAAACATCTGTGCGCGGCGGGCTGAGGCTCGCCCTGCTCGCCAGCCAAGTCGTCTTCCACCTTGCCTTGCAACCTGCCGAAGGCACCATGCTTCTGATGGTGATGCACTGCTGGAGCATGCGGTGGCGGCGGTGGCTTGACGCGTGAGCGTGGCGCCGGGATTTGCCTGCGGCGAAATCCCGGCATGGGCCTGGCCTGAAACGCCGCTCCTGCATAGTTGCCCGTTCCAGTCTGCGAACGCGCGAACCCATGCTCGCCTCCCAATTCGTCTTCCACCTCGCCCTGCAACGCGACAAGGTCGAGTCCTTCGACCGCTACCCGTTCAACCTGCCGGCCATCCGTTCGCTGGACGAGCGGCTGGAGCTGCACCCCAAGGTAACCTTCTTCGTCGGCGAGAACGGCTCCGGCAAGTCGACGCTGCTGGAGGCGCTGGCCGTGTCGTTGGGCTTCAACGCCGAGGGCGGCAGCCGCAATTTCAATTTCGGCACGCGGGCCTCACATTCGGTGCTGCACGAATACCTGCGCGTGGCCAAGGGCGTGAAGCGGTGGCGGGATGGCTACTTCCTGCGCGCCGAGAGTTTTTTCAACGTCGCGACGGAGATCGAGCGGCTGGACGAAGGCCCTGGCGGCGCGAGCGTCATCAGTGCCTACGGCGGGCGCTCCCTTCACGAGCAGTCCCACGGCGAATCCTTCCTGAAGCTGCTCAATGAGCGCTTCGGCGGCCGTGGCCTCTATCTGCTTGACGAACCCGAGGCCGCCCTGTCGCCGCAGCGCCAGCTCGACGCCCTGGTGCGCATGCACGAGCTGGTGCGGCAGGGGTCGCAGTTCGTCATGGCGACGCATTCGCCCATCCTGATGGCCTACCCCGACGCCTGGGTCTATCGCTTCGACGCTGACGGCATCCAGCGTGTGGCTGTCCACGACACGGCGCACCACCGCGTCATGCGCGAGTTCATGGCCGACCCGCGCGCCGTGCTGGACCGGCTGCTGCCCTGAGCCCGCGCCGTCCGCCCCTTGGGCGGCACCCGTGGCGGCGGCACTTAGGATGCGCCTCGATGTTCAACCCCCTAGTTCGTGGCTCCCTGGTTCCCGGCGCCTTGTGTTTCCTGCTGGCTTGCGGGCCAGCCCAGGCCGTGCCCGGCGCGGGCCCGCTGGAGGTGCAGTTCCGCAGTGTGGCCGTGCCGCAGAACTCGGTGCCGGCGATCGCGCAGGACCGGGAGGGCCTGATGTGGGTCGCCACCAGCAAGGGCTTGATGCGCTACGACGGCTACCGGCTGCGCCCCATCGAGCTGGCCGGCGACGCCGGTGCGCCGCGGGGGCTGGGCTGGGTGCGCGCGCTGGCGCCGTCGGCCGGCGGGCGTATGTGGATAGGCACCGAGTACCTGGGGCTGGTGGCCTACGACCCCGGGCTGGACCGCGCCGAACGCCAGGCCGTGGACGCGCCGCAGTCACCCATCCGTGCGGTGGCCGAGGGCCGCGACGGCGCCGTGTGGGTGGGCACCATCGGCCGCGGCCTGTACCGCTACGACCCGGCCTCCCGCCAGGTCACGCCGCAGGCACTGACCGTGCAGGGCGAGGCCGAGACGCGCGTGCTGGCGTTGCTGGCGGCGGCGGATGGCGCCGTCTGGGCCGGCCATTGGCGGGGCCTCGCACGGCGCGTCGGTGAGGCCTGGCAGCCGCTGGTGTTGCCGGGCCTGCCCGGCGGCGCGCCCGTGCTCGCGCTGGCCGAGGCCCGTGATGGCCGGGTGTGGCTGGGCACGCAGGACGGCCACCTCGGCGTCGTTGAGCAGGGCCGCGTGCGCTGGGTGCAGACGCTCGGGCTGCCCATCCATGCGCTGGCCGACGCGGGCGACGGCCGACTCTGGGTGGGCACGAAGAACGGCGTGTTCTGGATCGACGAGACGAGCGGCGCCATCGACGCCCGGCTGCGCCAGGACCCACGCCGCGCGATGGGCCTGGCCGGCAACGACATCAGCAGCCTGCTGCGCGACCACAGCGGCGCGATGTGGGTCAGCGGCTACGGGCTGGGCCTGCAACGCCATCTCAGCCACCCGGCGCTGGCCGTGCGTGGGCCCGATGCCAACCCCGCCAGCCCGCTGGCCGAGGCCGACGTGCGGGCCGTGCTGGCGCTGAAGAACGGCGAGGTGCTGGCGCCCACGCAGACCGGCCACGTCGTGCGCCTGGACGGCCGACCGGGCCACGACCTCGCCACGCTGGGCGAGTGGCCGCGCGAGCGCCACAGCGCCGTGGAGATCATGGCGCAGGCCGGCGACGGCAGCCTGTGGATGGCCGCGGCCGGGCGCCTGGAGCACCGCGCCGCCGACGGCCACCTGCTGCGCGACTGGCCGCTGGACGGTGGCCGCGCCCAGCAGTTGCTGGTGCGTGCGGACGGCAGCGTGTGGCTGGGCATGCAGGAGGGCCTGTACCGCCTCGCCGGCCCCGGCGCCACCGCGCTGGCGCGTGTTCATGCGCAGGGTGACGAGAAGCTGCACGGCGGCATCTACGTGCTGCGCGAAGCCCCGGACGGCCGGCTGTGGGTGGGCGGCCAGCCCGGCCTGCTGCGCGAGCGCGAGGCCGGTGGTGGCAGCCTGGAGCCGGTGCCGCAGGCGCCCGGCGAAGCGCTGGGCAGCCCGGCCGTCATGGCGCTGCTGTGGGCGCGTGACGGCACGCTGTGGGTGGACGCCACGGCCGTCGGCCTGCACCGCCTCAAGGGCTGGGATGCCCAGGGCCGCGCGCGCTTCGAGCGCATCAGCGAGCGCCATGGCGTGGACGGCGTGTTCGGTGGCCATCTGCACGAGGACGCGCGCGGCCGCATCTGGAGCCAGCTGTACGTCTACGACCCGCAGACCGACCGGCTCGATGGCTTCGGCGCTGCCGAGGGCGCCAACTTCGGCAGCTTCTGGTTCTTTGCGAGTGCCGAGTTGCCGGGTGGCGCGCTGCTGTTCGGCGGCAGCCGCGGCCTGCTGCGCGTGCAGCCGCAGGCCTGGCAGGGCGACCCGCCGAGCCCGCCGCTGCTCATCCGTCGCCTGCGCGTCAATGGCCAGGCCTGGGTGGCACCGCCCGTGGCGGGCGAGGCGCTGCGGCTGCCGCCCGGCAAGCGCACGCTGGCGGTGGAGTTCGCGGCGCTGGACTATGCCGACCCCGCTCGCCTGCGCTACGAATACCGGCTGCAAGGGCTGGACGATGACTGGACGCGTGTGGACGCTGCAGCCCGCAACCCCAGCTTCGGCCCGCTGCGCCCCGGCCGCTACACGCTGCAGGTGCGCGCCACGGCCCACCAGGCGCTGTGGAACGGGCCCGTGCTGAGCCTGCCCGTCGAGCTGGCGCCGGCCTGGTGGGAAACCGACCTGGCGCGCATCGCCGCCGCGCTGGCGGCGGGGGCGGCCGTGTGGGCCTGGACGCGCTGGCGCACGCGCCAGCTGCGCCGCCACGAGGTGGAGCTGCGCCAGCTGGTCGACGAGCGCACGGCCGAGCTGCGTGAGCTCAGCCTCACCGACACGCTGACCGGCCTGCGCAACCGCCGCTACCTGGAGATGCGGCTGGACGACGACCTGAGCCTGTGCCTGCGTCGCTTCGAGACACCCGGCCCGGATGGCCGAGCACCCAGCCCCGGCGACGATGCCGACCTGCTGCTGATGCTGCTGGACCTCGACCATTTCAAGCGCATCAACGACCAGCACGGCCACGCCGCGGGCGACGCCGTGCTGGTGCAGCTGGCGCAGCGGCTGCGCGCGGTGTTCCGCGAGACCGATTCGCTGGTGCGCTGGGGCGGCGAGGAAGTGCTGGTGCTGGCCCGCGAGACGAACCGCCGCGACGCGGCCGAGCTGGCGGAGCGCGTCTGCGCGGCCGTGCGCGACCGGCCTTTCGACATCGGCCCCGGTGAGACGGTGCCGGTGACGGTGTCCATCGGCTTCTGCGCCTTCCCGCTGGACCCGCGCCACCCGCGGCTGTGGGACTGGCGCGCCTGCCTCGGCCTGGCCGACTCGGCCCTCTACGCCGCCAAGGCGCGTGGCCGTGATGGTTTCGTGGGCGCCGTGCGCAGCAACGGCCTGTCGCCGCGCGACGCACCGGCCAGCGAAGACGCCTGGCGGCGCGAGACGCGGCTGGAGGTGGTGGGCCGCGAGGGCGTCGACGCGCAGCCGGTCTGAAGCGGCTGCACCGGCGGGTTCAGCCGTCGACGGTGCGAAAGCCGGCCATCAGCTCGCGCAGCGCCTCGGCCTGGCGATGCAGGCTCTCCGCGGCGGCCGCGCTCTGCTCCACGAGCGCGGCGTTCTGCTGCGTCGTGTCGTCCATCTGGTGGATGGCCGCGCCGACCTCGTCCATGCTGAGGTGCTGATCGCGCGACAGCGTGCTCAGCTCGCCGATGACGCCGGCCACGCGGGCCACGGCGTCGACGACGCGCTGCATCAGCGCGGTCGCCTCCTCGCCCTGCTCATGCCCGGTGCTGACGCGCTCCACGCTGGCGCTGATCAGCGTGCGGATCTCCTTGGCCGACGCGGCGGCGCGCTGGGCCAGCGCCCGCACCTCGCTGGCCACGACGGCAAAACCGCGGCCGTGTTCGCCCGCACGCGCCGCCTCGACGGCGGCATTGAGCGCGAGGATGTTGGTCTGGAACGCGATGGCGTCGATGGTGCCGATGATCTCGGCGATCTTCTGCGAGCTCGTCAGGATGTCGCGCATCGTGCCGGCCAGCGCCGACACCGTGCTGCCGCTGGACTCCGCCAGCTGGCGCACCTCCGCGGCCAGCCCGGCGACGTGGCCCGACTGCTGCGCGCCATGCTCCAGGCCTTGTCGCACGGTGTCGACGGAGGCCGTCGTCTGCTCCAGCGCCGCGGCCTGCGTCTCGGTGCGCGCCGACAGATCGGCGCTGCCGGCCGCGATCTGCTGGCTGGCGCTGGCCACCTGCTCGGCGCGGCTGCGCACGGTGCCGACGACGTCGCTGAGTTGCCGGGCCATGTCCAGCAGCGCGATGGTGAGCCGCTCGCCCTCGTCGCGGGACCGGCGGTCCACCTCGGCGCGGCGCGAGAGGTCGCCGCCGGCCACGGCCTGCGCGATGCTGAGCGCACGGCCGACCGAGCGCGAGGTCTGGCGGGCGATGGTCCACAGCAGCCAGCCGCCCAGTGCGGCGAGCGCCAGGATGACGCCCAGGCTCGTCGCGATGGCCCGGCGGCCGCTCGAAAGCGCGGCTGACAGGTCGCGTTGCAGCGCCTGGGTGGCGGCATCGCCGAGCGCGAATTGCGCATCGATCGCGGCCGTCGTGACGGCCCACCAGTCCTGCGGGCTCAGCTGCGGTGACTCGGGTTCGATGATGCCCTGCTGCGCCCGCGAACGTGCCTCGGTGAGCCGCGCGCCGAGCGCGCGCGTCAGCGAGGCGAGCTGCTCGCCCTCGGCGCCGGGCACCTGGGCGCGGGCGATGGCCTGGTCGGCGCTGGCCTGGTCCAGCAGCGCGCGCTCCAGCAGCACCGCCAGGCGCTGCCGGTCGGCCGGTGTCAGCGAGCCCTTGGCCAGCAGCCCCATGCCGGCGCCGCGCAGCCGGCCCAGCAGCTCGGCGCTGCGCGGCAGGTGCAGCAGCGCGGCGTCCTGCAGGAAGTAGCCGCTCGCAATCGGGTGCAGCACCAGCCCCGAGGCCACGGCGCCTTCGTTGATCCAGGCCAGCCGGCCGTCGATGAGTTCGGTGTGGCGGCGAAAGCTCTCGGCCGCCGTCGGTTGGCGGCTGCCCACTTCGGCCATCAGTGGCTCCAGCGTGCGCCAGTAGTCCTGCAGGTCTTTCAGCAGCGCGGGCGGTAGCGCGGCCTTCGTGGTGTCGAGGCTGGCGTCCTTCAGGGCCAGCAGCGCCCGGGCCACGTCGCTGCGCTTGGCTTCGGCGGTGGCGTCGCCGTTGAGCAGGCTGTTGGCCAGGCCGCGGTGCTGCGCGGTCAACCGCGCCAGCTTCAGGCCCACCGAGAGCGCCGGAATGGCGGCGGTCTCCTGGCTCAGCTGGGTTTCGGCCTCCAGCGCCACGCGCAGGTACAGCGCCGAAGGGATCAGGCCCATCAACGCGCACACCACCGCGACGATCGCCAGCTTGCCGCCCACACCCAGGCGCCGAATCCAGTGGGTCATGCCCCCTCCCATGCGTGTCGTTGATCTGTGCGGGCGAGCCTATTACGAGTCATGTTGCGCGGCAACATGGCATCACCTCCCCTCGGGCGGGCTTCGTAAAATTGCGCATGCCCGCCCCCCAGCCGATTCGACTCGAACTACTCGCCCCCGCCCGTGACGCCGACATCGGCATCGAGGCCGTCAACCATGGCGCCGACGCCGTCTACATCGGGGGCCCCGGCTTCGGTGCCCGCGACAAAGCCGGCAACCCCATCGAGGACATTGCCCGCCTGGCGCGCCACGCACACCGCTTCAACGCGCGCGTGTTCGTGACGATGAACACCATCCTGCGCGATGACGAGCTTGAAGGCGCACGAACGCTGGCGTGGCAATTGCACGACGCCGGCGTGGACGCCCTCATCGTGCAGGACATGGGCCTGCTGGAGCTGGACCTGCCGCCCATTCAGCTGCACGCCAGCACGCAGACCGACATCCGCACCCCCGAGAAGGCGCGCTTCCTGCAGGACGTGGGTTTCTCGCAGATGGTGCTGGCCCGCGAGCTGGACCTCAAGCAGATCATCGCCATCCGCGAGCAGGTGCAGCACGCGACGCTGGAGTTCTTCGTGCACGGCGCCCTGTGCGTGGCCTACAGCGGCCAGTGCTTCATCAGCCATGCGCACACGGGCCGCAGCGCCAACCGTGGCAACTGCAGCCAGGAGTGCCGCCTGCCCTACACGGTGACCGATGCCAAGGGCCGCATCGTGGCCCACGACAAGCATGTGCTGAGCCTGAAGGACAACGACCAGAGCGCCAACCTCGAAGCGCTCATCGACGCCGGCATCCGCAGCTTCAAGATCGAGGGCCGCTACAAGGACATGGCCACCGTCAAGAACGTGACGGCCCACTACCGCACGCTGCTGGACGCCATCATCGACCGCCGCCCCGAGCTGGGCCGCACGGGCCATGGCCGCTGCGCCTTCACGTTCACGCCAGAGCCCGAGCAGGCCTTCAACCGTGGCGGCACCGACTACTTCGTCACCGGCCGCAAGATCGACATCGGCGCCTTCGACAGCCCCAAACACGCCGGCATGCCGCTGGGCGACGTGAGGCGGGTCGGCCCCGAGGACTTCGACCTCGACACTGGTGACGCGACGCGGGTGGTCAACAACGGCGACGCGCTGACCTGGTGGGACCGCCAGGGCGAGCTGCAGGGCGTGCCGGTCAACGTGGCCACGCCGCTGGGCGGCACCTTGTGGCGCGTCGAACCCAACCTTGCCAAGGATCAGCGCTTTGCTGACCTGAAAGACCTGTTCCCCGGCACGGCGGTCTGCCGCAACCGCGACATGGCCTGGGAGCGCCTGCTCGCCAAGCCCAGCGCCGAGCGCCGCATCGCGGTGGACCTGACGCTGGCGCAGGTGAACGGCGGCTTCGAGTTGACGCTGAAGGACGAGACCGGCGTGAAGGCGTCCGTGAAGCTGCCCCACGCCCACGAGCCGGCACGCGACGGCAAGCAGGCGGACGCGCAGCTGAAGGAAGGCCTGGCCAGGCTGGGCGACACGATCTTCACGGCGCGCCGCGTGCGGCTGGCGATGCGCGGCGAGCCGCTGTTCCTGCCGGCCAGCCAGCTCAACGCGCTGCGGCGCGAGGGCGTCAAGGCGCTGGAAGCGGCCCGTGACGCCGCGTTCGAGCGCCTGCCGCGCGACACCCCGGTGGACCCGCCCGCGCCCTACCCCGACGACACGCTGACCTACCTCGCCAACGTGTACAACACCCGCGCCGCCGAGTTCTACGCGCGCCACGGCGTCAAGGTCGTCGGCGCCGCCTACGAGAGCCACGAGGAGCTGGGCGAGGTGCCGTTGATGATCACCAAGCACTGCGTGCGCTGGTCGTTGAGCCTGTGCCCCAAGCAGGCCAAGGGCGTGACCGGTGTGCAGGGCACCGTGCGCGCCGAGCCGCTGACGCTGACGCACGGCGAAGACACGCTGACGCTGCGCTTCGACTGCAAGCCCTGCGAGATGCACGTGGTGGGCGCGATGCGCAGGAACGTGTTGAAGCAGCTGAAGGCGGAGCCCATGACCTTCTACAAGACGCGTCCCTCGGTGCATCCCGGCTGACAAGCGCGGCCGCCTGGCGGCATCATGCAGGGACAACATCCAAGGTCAGGGAGACCGCTGCATGAGATCGTCAGGCATCCTGCGCTCGTGGAACGACGAGCGCGGCTTCGGCTTCATCGCGCCCACGCAGGGCGGGCCGGAGCTGTTCGTCCACATCAGCGCGTTCCCGCGCGACGGCACCCAGCCGGTGGCCGGAGAGACCGTCAGCTTCGAGCGCGCACCTGGCCGTGACGGCCGGCCGCAAGCGGTGAACGTGGTGCGCAGCATGGTGGGCCAGCCGGCACCCCGGTCGCGGCCGCAGGGCGCGTCGGGTGCAGGCCAACGTGGCGACTGGCGCTTGCCGCGCGTCCTGCTGCTGGCCGTCGTGCTTGTCGTCGGGGCCGCCTGGGGCTACCGCCACGTTCAGCAGGCCGGCCATCGCTGGCAGCTCGAACAGGCACCGGCCGATACACCTGCGCCAATCGCCACACCGGCTACACCGACCACACCGGCGGCGCCAGGCGCGGGCTACCGTTGCGATGGCCGCACGCATTGCTCGCAGATGACGTCCTGCGCCGAAGCCACCTGGTTCATCAACCATTGCCTGGGCACGCAGATGGACGGCAACCACGACGGCGTGCCCTGCGAGCAGCAGTGGTGCACGGGGCTGGGCGCGCGCTGACGCCGGCCGTGTCAATCTGCACGCAAATCACGCCCTGAATCCGGTTTGACCCCATGACCGTCACTCAGCGGGGGTGACACACTCGCGCCCCGCATTTGTCGAGGGGGTCGTTTGTCCCAGAATCCGAACGGTTTATTTGCACTGACGCGGCGGCGCATCATCGGCACGGGTGCTGCCGCCGTGACGCTGCTGGTGCACGAACTCGCGTTGTCTGCGCCATCGGTCCGGCGGCGCGTGATGGGTGTGCGGCCTCAACCCGACGGCCTGCCCACGCAGTCCTTCACCGGCGACCAGGCCCCGCGCGGCGCGCCGGACTGGTCTGGCGGCCCCGGCAAGGCGCGCTTTCGCATCGATGGGCTGGCCAAGGTGACGGGCCAGAAGATCTACGCCCGCGACTTCCGCGCCGCCGACATGCCCGGCTGGCCCCGGAACCCGCCCGAGCGCATGGCCATGATCCTGCGCGCGACGAACCCGGGTCGTGTGTTCACGGGCCTGGACCTGTCGGCGCTCGCAGGCGCGCAGGCCCAGCCGCTCACGGTCATCACGCAAACCCCGCTGGGAGACTACAGCGGCCCGCAGCGCGACCTCGCCTCGCTGAACCTGCAGCTGCCGTTCTCCATGGCGGGCGCCGACGGCGTCAGCCAGCTGCTGGTGCCGGTGGGCAGCGCGCCGCAGTTCTTCGGCCAGCCGGTCGCCATCCTGATCTTTGCCGACGCCAGCGCCTACCGCCGCGCCAAGCGCGCGCTGCAGTTCCAGCCCGGCGTCGTGCGCAGCGGCGGCCTGCCCCCGCCGCCGGCCCAGCCCTGGGCGCAGGCCTACAGCCCGGTGACGACGTTGACGCGCTTCGACGCCGACGGCGTCGCGCCGTTCTCGCAGGTGCAGGTGGGGGTTGAATCCGACCCCTACCAGCCCGACTCCACGGCGCAGCCCTTCAACAGCCGGGCCCGCGAGCTGCGCCAGCGCATCAACGCGACGCTGCAGACGCAGAGTGCCCAGCTGCTGCAGCTGGGCGGCACCTACAGCACGCAGGTGCTGGACCCGATGTTCATGGAGCCCGAGGCGGGCCTGGCCTGGCTGGACCGCTCCGGCACGGGCACGCTGCACCTCGTGCTCGGCACGCAGGCCACCAACGGCGATGCCGGCAACAGCCTGGCGCTGTTCAGCAAGGACTGCCCCGTGCAGGTCGGCACCATCGTGCTGAACTCCTGCTACCCCGGCGGCGGCTTCGGCGGGCGCGACGTGTCCACCTTCCCGCCGCTGCTGGCCGTGACGGCCGCGCTGGCCGACGGGCCCGTGCGCATCGCGCAGGACCGCTACGAGCAGTTCCAGGGCGGGTTGAAGCAGCTGGCCAGCCACATCACGCAGCGCATCACGGTCGATGCCAAGACCGGCAAATTCCTCGCCTTCGGCAGCCAGCAGGTGCTGCCGGCCGGCGGGCAGAACAACTACAGCCAGTTCGTCGCGATGCTGGCGGCCTATTGCGGGCTGAGCGGCTACGACATCAGCCAGGCTTATGTGGACGCCGCCGCCCAGCCCAGCACGGGCGTCGTGGCGGGCTCCATGCGCGGCTTCGGCGGGCCACAGGCGAGCTTTGCCGTCGAGACGCTGGTGGACGAGGTGGCCGTGGCGCTGAAGCGCGACCCCATCGCGCTGCGTGAGCTGAATGCGCTGCAGCAGGGCGACCGCACCATCACCGGTGCGCCACTGGAGCAGCCCATGCGGCTGCACGAGATCTGCCGCCGGGCGCGCACGCACGCGCTGTGGCGCGAGCGCGAGGCCGTGAAGCGGCGCAAGGCGCGTGAGGGCATTCGTTACGGCGTGGGCTTTGCGCTGGCCAACCAGGCCTACGGCACCGGCAAGGATGGCGTGATGGCCGAGGTGGCGCTGTCGCCCGACGGGCACCTCGCCGTGCGCACCAACTGCGTGGACATGGGCAACGGCTCCGCGACGACGCTGGCCATCTCCACCGCCGGCTGGCTGGGCCGCAACGCGCAAGACGTCGTCATGGGCGACGTGGGCGGCTTCAACGCGCTGGACCTGCACACCACTTACGGCGGCAGCTGGAGCGACCCGCGCTGGACGGCCAGTTTCGCGATGTCCAGCAGCGCCTGCCTGACGGCCTTCCACCAGGTTCACGTGACCGAGCAGGCCAGCCGCGTGCTGTTCGAGGCCGGGCTGCTGCCGGCGGCCGCGGCGCTCTGGGAAGTGCCGCTGGCGTCGCTGCCTGGCAAGACGCGCTGGGTGCGTGGCCAGCTGGAGGCGCCAGGGCTCAAACCGCTGCCGCTGGCCGCGCTGGCGGCCCGGGCGCAGCAGGCCGGCCTGCCGACGGCCGTGATGGTGCATGGCCTGTACGAGGCGGCTTGGGTATCGGCCACCTATGCGATGCCCGCGAGCCCGGCGCTGCAACTGCCCATCGACGGTCTGTCGTTGCGCCTGGGCGGCGCGGCCGAATGGACGCCCGTGCTGCGGCGGGATGTGGTTCCGCCCAAGCCGGAGGCGGGGCTGTATGGCCGCAGCCTGTATGCGCCGTCGGGTGTGCTGGTGGCGGTGGAGATCGGCCCGAAGGATTTCGAGCCGCGCGTCGTCGCCGTCGAGTTGATGGTGGATGCGGGCAAGGTGTTGCAGCCCGATCTGCTGCTCGGGCAGGCGCAGGGCGGTGTGGCGATGGGCATCGGCTACGCGCTGCTGGAGAACCTGCCGCTGGAGGCCGGTGGCGCGGGGGATGGGCGCTGGAACCTGGATCGCTATCACGTGGCCCTGTCGGCCGATGTACCGCTGGGGCGGCTGAACATCACGACGCTGGCTTCGGACGAGCCGACGGCCAAGGGCATTGCCGAGGCGGTGCTGTGCCCGATTGCACCGGCGATTGGCAATGCGATTGCGCATGCGACGGGGGTGCGGTTTCGGGCGTTGCCGATCACGGCGGCTGATCTTGAGAGGGCTTTGGGATGAGCGGGTTTGTGCCTGCGCCCAGCCGGGAGTTCGCCCCGGCGGGCGACCTACTTTTTGAGCGACCAAAAAGTAGGCAAAAAGTCGCCCCCGATCCGCCCGGCCCTTTGCTCCGCAGCGGGCTGCCCTGCGGTGCTCGGTCTTCAAGCCCACGCGCCGAACTCGCGTCGCTACGCTCTGCTCGAACAATCGTCGCGAGTCAGTGCTTGAAGCGTGCTGCGCACGCGGGCTTGAAGCCCTGCGCTCCTCGGCGGGCTCCAAGGGGGGATGAAGGAGCAGCCGCGACCGACAGGATGTGGCGTTTGGCTGTGGGCTGTTGCGGCTGTTTGGGTTCTCCCCTTCTAAACCGCCGAGAAGCGCAGGAGCCCAGGGCGCGTGCGCAGCACGCTTCAAGCACTGACTTCGCGCCCCTTTGTCTGAGCGGAGTGAGCGCAGTGAACGAAGCGAGTTGGGCGCGGCCCTGGGCTTCGAGCATCGCAGGGCACCCCGTCGCGCAGCGGCGGGGCGGTTTTGCAGGGGCGCTTTCTTTGCCTACTTTCTTGCGCGCGCAAGAAAGTAGGTCGCCCGCCGGGGCGAACTCCCGGCACCACAGCAGGCAAGCCACCAAAGGTGCACAGCCATGACCGACGCACTCGTCAACGTCCAATTCCACGTCAACGGCAAACCCGTCGACACGACGGTCCCTACCGACCTCCCGCTCGTCGACTTCCTCCGCGAAGAGCTGGGCCTCTCCGGCACCCGCCTGTGCTGCGGCATTGGCGTCTGCAAGGCCTGCACCGTCGCCGCGTGCCGCGCGCCCACCAGCCAGGCGCAGCCCTTGCTCGCCTGCTCCACGCCGGTCGCGTTACTGCAAGGCCAGTCCATCACCACCGTCGAAGGCACCGGCAGCATGGAAACACCCAGCGCCATCCAGCAAGCCTTTCTCGACCACTTCGCCTTCCAGTGCGGCTACTGCACGCCCGGCTTCGTCATGGCCACCGAAATGCTGCTCAGCCGTCTCAGAACACAGCCGATCAAGCGCGAGCAACTCGACGCCGCCATCGAAGCCGCCGTCGGCCAGCACATCTGCCGCTGCACGGGCTACGCCCGTTATCACCAGGCCATCCGCGCCGTCGTGCTGGCCGAGAAAGGGCTGGTGACGGCATGAAGCGCGCCCTCCTCTTGCTGCTGCTGGCCGGCGCGGCCCACGCCGAGACGCTGTTCGAGTACGGCCGCCAGTGCGCCGAGCAGGTCACCGAAATCCCCGCGTTCAACTGCATGGCCGGGCAGGAGATCCCCATCACCGTCGACGGCAAGCCCGTGCCGGCCGACGCCGCCCCGCCGCGCTGCGATAAGCCTTCGCTGCTGCCGCAGCCCGACGCCGTCAGCCAGTGCGTGCCGGGCAGCCGCGCCCTCGTGCTGCGCGACGACCCCACCGCGCAGATCAGCGCCATCTGCCGCAAACAGGTGGCGCGGCCCGCCGGCAGCGCGCTGTTCGACGAGATCAACGTCATCTCGCACAACCTGAAGAACGGCAAGACCTGCTGGTTCACGGCCAAGGCGCCTGCGCCGCTGGCCAAGGACCGGGGTATCGACGGCCGCTGGGTGCCCTCGCCCAGCACGGCCACGCGCAAGCCCCAGCCCGTGAGCCCCGACGGCCTGAAGCCGCTGCCGGCCGACCAGGTCTGGCAGACGCCGCAACAGGTCGCCAACAGCAAGCCGGCCTGCATGCACTGCCACGACAGCGGGCCCTTCATGTATTCGCCCTACATCGCGCAGACCCAGCAACTGCCCGGCGACCCCTTCGGCCTCTACGAGCCCAAGGCCATTGGCGAGGACTTCAAGCGGGCCTGGGCCACGCTGCATGCCTTCGGCATCACGACGCGCGGCAACAGCTGCACAGCCTGCCACCGCATGGGCAACATGAACTCGTGCAACGTGGCGATGCAGCAGTCCACGGGGCGTGGGGTTCAGGAGGGCGGCAACGAGTGGTCCAAGCGCTTCCCGCAATCGCACTGGATGAGCCCCGGCAACCTGCACAGCCGCGCGCAGTGGGACGAGCAGTTCAGCGAAAGCCTGAAAAAGCTGGCGGCCTGCTGCGCGGACCCGAAGGGGGCGGGGTGCAGGGTGGTGGAGTACGGACCTAAAGGGGCACAGCCCGGGCGTTAATGCGTCTAGCAGCGCGGCTTACAGCAGCGTGAGGAACAGGGCGAAGGCGATGCCGAAGATGAAGGCCCACCGCGGCCATCCCTCCCGTCCCGCCGCATGGCCATAGAGGCGTGATGGGGTGTCGTCATCGACCCGATCCAAAACGGTCGCGAAGAAGCCGATGAAAAAGTGCAGCGTCCCGAAGAAGAAGTCCATGGCGCCGGCCGGCGCCAACAGGCCGGATGCGACGCCTGCTAGCGATCCAGCGCCTGCAAAGTGAGCCAGCGGCGTTGCGGCGCCGGCCGCCACCGCTAGGCTGCCGAGCAGCAGGCCTAGCGCCAGACCGGCCATCGCGCCCAGAGTCGCTGCACCAAGCCGATAGGCCCATGGGCTGTCTTGCTCCTGGTTCATGCAGGGTCCCAGTGTTGTGTATGGCGAGCGCCAGCTTGCGGCCGGGTGAGGTCAGCTCATCAAGTCATACGGTCCACCCCGCTCCAACGCCTTCCGGTACGCCGGCAGTGCATGGATGCGCTCCAGGAAGGCCTTGATCTTCGGGTAGCCGTCCAGCGAACCGCCGCGTGCCGCAGCGGCTTCCAGTGGGAAGCTCATCTGCACATCGGCCGCCGACATCTCCGCACCAGCAAACCAGGGCCGCGCGGTCAGCTCGGCTTCGAGGAACTTCAACTGCGCGTCGATGTTGGGCTGCACGAAGCCGCCCAGCACCTTGTCGGCGATGCCCTTGGCGATGGGCTTCACCAAGAAGGGCATGGGCGCGCGCTTGATCTTGTTGAAGATCAGCTTCATGACCAGCGGCGGCATCGCCGAGCCTTCGGCGAAGTGCATGAAGTAGCGGTAGTGCAGCAGCGACTGCTCGTCGGTGGGCTTGAGCCGGCCCTGGCCGTATTTGTCCACCAGGTACTCCAGGATGGCGCCGCTCTCGGCCACCGTCAGGCCGCCGTCGGTGATGACCGGGCTCTTGCCCAGCGGGTGCACCTGGCGCAGCTCCGGCGGCGCGAGTGACGTCTTGGCGTCGCGCTGGTAGTGCTTGATCTCGTAGGGCAGGCCCAGCTCTTCGAGCAGCCACAGCACGCGCTGCGAGCGGGAGTTGTTGAGGTGGTGGACGGTGATCATGCGGCGCAGTGTAGGGACACGGCCCGCACGCGTCAGACGTCCATCATGGCGCTCTTGTAGACGCCGCAGCCCACATACAGCCCCTGGGCCTTGACCACATAGGACATCTTCTCCTGCGGCGTGCCGGTGTGCGGGTGGGGCATGGTGTATTGCACCCAGCCGGGGCCGGCCTCGGCGCGTTCGATGATGGCGCGCAGCAGCGCGGCGCCCGCCGGGCCGGCCACGTCCTGCACGCGCTGGCCGACGCGTGCCGGGCTGCCGGCAAAGCCCGCGTAGTGGCCCTCGGCGTCGAGCGCGAAGACGTACATGTCGCGGTCGCTGAGGCCGCTGCCTGGCGCGTTGATCAGGCGCAGCAGCGACTCCCGGCCGCCGCCGCCCTGGGCCACCGCGCGCTCGACGAGCGCTCGCGCCTCGTCGGCCGTGCCTTGCGGCAGCTTGAAGGCGGCCACCGATTCGGTCAGCACGCGGGCGCGGTCCTGCAGGTCGTTGGCCTGCGTGACGGCCTGCTCCACCATGGCAGCGTTGCGCTGCGTCAGCGTGTCCAGCTGCCGCACGGCCGACGTGATCTCGCTGAGGCTGGTGCTCTGCTCGGTGCTGGAGGCCGAGATGTGCGCCATGTTGCCCGCCACGTCGCGCACGCCGCCGACGATGGCGTCGATGTGCTCGCCGGCCTTGCGGATCAGCCCGACGCCGCTGCCCACCTGCTCGGACGACGAAGCGATGAGCTGGCGGATCTCCTTGGCCGAGGCCGCCGAGCGCTGCGCCAGCGAGCGCACCTCGGTGGCCACCACGGCGAAGCCGCGCCCGCTCTCGCCGGCCCGGGCGGCCTCCACGGCGGCGTTGAGCGCGAGGATGTTGGTCTGGAAGGCCAGCGCGTCGATGACCCCCACGATCTCCTGCATGCGCTGCGCGCCGGCCGCGATGGCCTCGATGGAGGCGACCGCGTCCTTCATGCCGGCAGCGCCCTGCTCGGCGGTGGCGCGCACGCGCTGCGCGGCCTGGCTGGACGACTGCGCCGCCGTCGCGTTGCCCTGCACGGTGGCCGCCAACTCCTGCACGCTGGCCGCCGTCTGCTCCAGGTTGGCGGCCTGTTGCTCGGTGCGCTCCGACAGCGCCTGGTTGCCCTCCACCAGCACATCGCCGGAACCCGCCAGCAGCGCCGCGTTGCTGCGCACGGCCGCCACCATGAAGGCGATGTTGTTGACCATGACCGACATGGCGCGGGACATGTCCGACAGCTCGTCCTTGCCGCGGATGCGCACGACGTGCTGCAGGTTGCCCTGCGCCGTGTTTTCCATGAAGCGCAGCACCTGCCGCAGATCGGCCAGGAAGCTGACCTGGAAGGCCAGCATCAGGTAGACGAACGCCAGCAGCAGGCAGACGGCGCCGCCGCCCACGAGCCAGGTCTTGCGCAGCAGGTCGGCATTGCGTTGCTCCAGCGAGGCGCGCATGGCGCCGTTGATCGCCGTCTGGTAGGCGGCCACCGCCTGCAGCGCGGCGCTGGCCTCGGCGAAGTAGGCCTCGGCGCCACCCGCCTGGGCGCCGGCGCGGAAGCGTTCGTGGCTGCCGTCCAGCAGCTTCTGCACGGTGGTGACGGCCTTGTCGAAGCTGTCGGTGGAGAAGCCCTTCTCGCTGATCAGCGCCTGCGTGCGGCGTATGCCGCGCGTGCTGGCCCCCAGCTCGTCGACCCAGGTGTTGACCATGCCCATGTCCCCCTCGTCCACGACGCTGGAGCTCAGGATGCCCGCCCCTTTGCCACGCAGCCGGGCCAGCTGATCCCGCCATTCGGGCAGGCGCGTGACGGCCATCTCCATCAGCAGATAGGTCAGCGGATCGGGGTCGTACAGCAGGCTGGACGACTCGGCCAGCTCGTAGGTCACCCAGGCGAGGTCTTCGACCAGTTCGGTGTGCTGCGCGAAGGCCTTGTCGGCCGGCAAGCCCTGCAACTGCCCGGCCAGCCCCTTCAGCCGCGCAGCAACCGCCGGCCAGGATCGGGCGGTGTTGGCGCCGTCGCGCGCCAAGGCCTCGGCCAGAGCCTGCGCGGCGTTGTCGAGGTCGGTGCGCGCGGCGTTACGAGCGCTCTGCTGGCCGGCATCGCCCAGCAGCACCATGTTGGTCAGGCCGCGATGGGCCTGCACGGCACGGGTCACGCCGTTGACCCGCTCGATGCGCTGCAGGCCGGCCAGTTCGGCGCTCGTCAGCTGCAGGTCGTCCAGGCTGCGGGTGACGAGCAGCACGGCGCTGGTGATCAGTGGCACGGCGGCCACGATGAACAGCAGCGTCAGCTTGGTGCCGAAGCGCAACTGCCGCACGGCCCAGATGCCGGGATAGAGCAACTCGCGTAGATGCATGGTCCGCCTCCAACGAGTGAGCAATGTAGCGGCAGGGGCTGCTTGGCGGCCAGCCCGGCGGGCTGGCGCCAAGCCGTCGGCGCGGGCCCGGTCAGCGGGCGGGCTGGGCGTCGTCGGGCGCGAGCAGGCGGCCGAACACCAGCTTCACCAGCAACAGCCCCACGCCGGCGGCGCCGACGAGGCCCGCGTGCAGCAGCCAGAACTGCGAACCCGGCAGCACCTCCAGCAGGCCCGCCAGCCAGCCCACGAAGATGTTGCCGATGAACAGGTGCAGGTAGTAGATGCCCAGCATGACGCCCGCAAAGCCGCGCGGCGAGGCGCGCGAATACAGCGCCAGGCCCACCGGCATGATGTTGGCGAAGCCCAGGTCGTTGACCAGCGTGTAGGCGAAGGTCCACAGGATGCTGATCTTGCCGCCGCCGGCCTCGATGGCGAAGGCCGGGATCAGCAGCAGCGCCGGCGCGCCGGCCGCGACGAAGGAGCCCAGCGCGATCTTGGTGATCTCGTCGGGCTCGGTGCGGTGCGTGGCCCACCAGCGCCAGAACGCCAGCGAGGCCAGGATGGTCACCGTGCTGAACACGGCGTCCACGGCCTGCAGCCAGGTCACCGGCACCTCGAAGCCGCCCACCCACATGTCCATGTGCGCCTGCGACCACAGCGGGTAGGCGTTCTGGAACTGCTGGTTGCCGACGATGGACAGCATCAGCAGCGGCAGGATGGCCACCAGCAGCACGAGCTGCATGATGCCGCGGCGG
The DNA here is from genome assembly GCF_043555975.1 of Pelomonas nitida. Taxonomy (NCBI): domain Bacteria; kingdom Pseudomonadati; phylum Pseudomonadota; class Betaproteobacteria; order Burkholderiales; family Sphaerotilaceae; genus Roseateles; species Pelomonas nitida. The sequence continues at coordinate 72,947 of NZ_JBIGIA010000018.1, forward strand.
CCCAGCGGTGCGCGCGCCTCGGTGTCGGCCTTGCCCTGGCTGCGTGGCGACTCCGGCGGCAGCCAGCGCCGGCCCGCCAGGTAGGTGGCCAGGCCGATCAGCATGCCCACGCCGGCCGAGCCGAAGCCCCAGTGCCAGCCGACCTTCTGCCCCAGCGTGCCGCAGACGAAAGGCGCGGCGACGACGGCGATCTGCACCGCCAGCATGAAGATCTGGAAGGCACTCGCGCGGCGCTTGTCACCCGGTGCGTAGAGGTCGCCCACCTGCGCGGCGATGTTGCCCTTGAAGCAGCCCACGCCCAGCAGCAGGCAGCCTAAAGCGGGCAGCAGCGCGGTTTCGAAGGCCATCAGGAAGTGGCCCAGCGACATCAGCAGCGCGCCGATGACCACCGTCTTCGTGCGGCCCAGCCAGCGGTCGGCGATCAGGCCGCCGAAGATGGGCGTCAGGTAGACGAAGCCGGCATACAGGCCGAACAGCACCGACGCCAGCTGCGCCGGCGAGCGCGGGCCGGTCACGTTCTCGATGGCGTGGCGCAGCACGTCCATGCCGGCCACGTTGCCGACGTTCTCGGGCAGGAACAGGTAGTTGGCGAGGTAGAGCACCAGCAGCCCCTGCATGCCGTAGTAGCTGAAGCGCTCCCACAGTTCGCAGAAGGACAGCCAGCCCAGGCCGGCGGGGTGGCCCAGGAAGGCACGGTCGTGGCGGGCGCGCGGGTCGGCAGGGGCCGCAGCGCCGGCGGTCGAGGCAATGGAGGTCAAGTCGGAATCCGGAAATACTGCAAAGGCGTGACTGTCTCCTGCGCCGCCGCCGCTGGCAATGCGCGGTCCCCCTCGGTGCCGAAGGACATGGGGTGGCCCCCGCCCACCGCGTGGTGCAATGCCGCCCCATCAACAGGCAGGCCAGTAAGGGATCGTGGACGTCGTCGAGCACCGCAACACATCGGGCCAGGGGCCGGCCAGCCAGGTGCCGCCGGAGATCCGTGGCTGGAACTGGGGCGCCTTCCTGCTCAGCTGGATCTGGGGCATCGGCAACAACGTGCTGCTCGCGCTGCTGGTGTTCGTGCCGTTCTTCGGCCTGTTCTGGTGGTTCGTCGTCGGGGCGCGGGGCAGCGAGTGGGCCTGGCGCAACAAGCGCTGGGACAGCGTCGCGCATTTCCAGGCCACGCAGCGCAAGTGGGCGCGCTGGGGCGCGGTGCTGCTGCTGGCCTGGGTGGGCGTCACGGTGCTGTTCGTGTTCGGCATCCTCGGGCTGATGAAGGACTCCGACGCCTACCGGCTGGCCCGGGCCCGGCTGGACGCCGACCCCCGCGTGGCCGCGCTGGTCGGCCGGCCCTTCTCCACCGGCCTGCCCAGCGGCGGCATCCAGACCTCGGGCCCGAACGGCGAGGCCCACCTGGCCTTCAGCATCGAGGGCCCGCGCGGCAAGGGTCAGGTGTTTGCCGAGGCCACGCGCCGGCTGGGCGAGTGGCGCCTCGATCGCCTCGTGTTCGAGGAGGACGGCAGCCACCGCCGCATCGACCTGTCGCCCGAGCCGGCGCCGGGGGAGCTCGCCCCCGCGCGGGAAGGCGCCGTATGACGCCGCGCATCCTCGTCACCGGGGGCACCGGCTACATCGCCGGCGTGCTGATCCGCCAGCTGCTGGCACGGGGCTGGCAGGTGCACACCACGCTGCGCGATCACGCCCGCGAGCCGGCGCTGCGGGCGCTGCTGGGCGTGGCGCCGGGCGATGAGCAGCTGAGCTGCTTCGCGGCCGACCTGATGGCGGACGCCGGCTGGGCCGAGGCCGCCGCGGGCTGCAGCCACCTGGCCCACCTCGCGTCGCCGCTGCCCGTGGGCGTGCCGCGCGACGCCAATGAGCTCATCGTGCCGGCCCGCGACGGCGCGCTGCGGGCGCTGAAGGCGGCGCGGGATGCCGGCGTGCGAAGGGTGGTGATGACCTCCTCCGTCGCGGCCATCTCCTACGGCCACGGGCCGGGTGCTCATCACGTGACGGAGGCCGACTGGACGCGGCTCGACGCGCCGGATGTGCCGCCCTATGTGCAGTCCAAGACGGTGGCGGAGCGCGCCGCGCGCGACTGGGTGGCGCGCGAGGGCGGCGGGCTGGAGTTCTGCACCGTGAACCCGTCGGTCGTGCTGGGCCCGGTGGCCAGCGCCGACTATTCCGCCAGCGTCGTCATCGTGCAGAGCCTGCTGCAGGGGCGGCTGCCCGCCCTGCCCCGCATCGGCTTCGGCGTGGTGGACGTGCGCGACGTGGCCGAGCTGCACTGGCGCGCGCTCAACGCACCCGGCATGGCCGGCGAGCGCTTCATCGCCGACGCCGGCTTCCTGTGGCTGCGCGACATGGCCGCCGTGCTGCGCGAGGAACTGGGCGAGCAAGCACGCAAGGTGCCCACGCTGACGCTGCCCGACTGGAGCGTGCGGCTGATGGCCAGGTTCAGCCCGCTGGTGCGCAACGCGGCCAGCGAGCTGGGCGTGGTGCGCCACCAGGATGCGAGCCATGCCCGCGAGGTGCTGGGCTGGGTACCCCGCCCGGGGCGCGAGGCCATCGTGGCGACGGCGAGGGACTTGATCAGCCTGCCGGCCGTTCAGCCGGCGCGGCGCTGAAGGACGCCACGCTCAGCGTTCGCGCCATCCGTCGCCCACGCGGGCTTCACCGCCCGCGCCTCTGCCACAGCGGCCGTTTGCCCTTCAGCTGCCGCTCGATGCCATCGTTCAGCCGGCCGCGCAGGTCCACCACCGCTTCCACATGGCCGTAGACGCCGGGGAAACGCAGGTCTAGCCACAGCCACAGCGTGCAGATGCGCAGCGCCTGCTCCATGCGGTCGAGGCGGCCGTGCTGGTCGTATTCGTCAAGGAAATACGGGTCGCCGGCCTTGCCGGTGCGGGCGTGGTTCATGGCCCAGCTGGCGAACTGGTCCACCAGCATCGGCAGGCGTGAGTCCACCGGCGCTTGCGCGTACTTGAAGCGTTCGTTCAGCGGCAGCGCGATGGCGTTGCGGTCCAGCATCTCGGCCAGTTCCAGCATCTGCTCCAGCTCGGCCACGGCAAAGTGGGCGTCGTCCAGGCGCAGCTGCTGCATGAAGATACTCAGCACCGCGTAGAGCTTGTTGACACCCATGCGCTGCGAGATGGTCTGCACATGGCGCCAGTTGGGCGCCACCGGGCATTTGAAGTCCCGTGGCGCGCGCGGCTCCTTGGGCAGCTGCTGGCGCAGGATCTTCATGGCCTCTGCGTCGGCCTCCTTCAGCACGCTGACGAAGCCCTCGTCGTGCATGCCGTAGCGGCCCGCGCGGCCGGCGATCTGGTGCACCTCGCTGACGCTGAGTTCGCGGTCGCCCACGCCGTCGAACTTGGTCAGCGTGGAGAACAGCACGCGCCGGATGGGCAGGTTCAGGCCCATGCCGATGGCGTCGGTCGCCACCAGCACATCGCTGGCGCCCACGGCGAAGCGCTCGGCCTCGCGGCGGCGCACCTCCGGCGGCAGCGCGCCGTAGATGACGCTCACCTGGTGGCCGCCTTGCGAAATCTGGTCGCGCAGCATCAGCACGTCGCGGCGGCTGAAGGCCACCACGGCGTCGCCGGACTGCAGGTGCGTCATGGGCACCGGCGCGGGCATCAGCTGCACCTGCTGCTTGCGCTCGAACACGCGGCGCTCGGGCTTCTCGCCGCACAGCTGCAGCAGCCGCTCAATGGCGGGCGCGGCATAGGCCGACGCGATGATGATGACCTCGCGGGCCGGCACGCCGACGATGGCCTGTGTCCAGGCCCAGCCGCGCGAGTCGTCGAAGATCATCTGCGCCTCGTCGATGACGGCCACGTCGATCACATCGCGCGTGTTCACCATCTCGATGGTGCTGCTCACCACACGCGCATCGGCCGCCGGCACGTTCTCCTCGCCGGTCAGCAGCGAGCAGGGCACGCCACGGCCCACGAGCCGGTCGCGCCCCTCCAGCGCGAGCAGCCGCAGCGGCGCCAGATACGCGCCGTCCAGCGCCTGGCTCAGCCGCTCGAAGGCCGAGTAAGTCTTGCCGCTGTTGGGCGGGCCGAGGTAGAGCGTGACCTTGCGGCCCAGCTTGCGCGCGGCGTCGAAGCTGTCCGGGTAGCCCTGGAAGGCCAGCTCGCGGCCCAGGCTGGCCAGCGTGCTCTGTTCCTCCACCTGCTGTTCCCAGCGGTCCTGCGCGCGGGTCAGCGCGGCCTTCAGGTCGGCAAACGGCATCGGCACGCCGCACTCGGCCTGCAGTCGCGGCAGCAGCGACGCGAGCTGGGCGCTGTCGCCCATGGCCTCGCTGCGTGCGACGAGGTGGTTCAGGTGCAGCGCCAGCTCGGCCTGGAACGAGTACTCGGGCGACTGGCCCAGCGCATGGCGCAGCGCGGCCGTGTCACCGTCGCGGAAGAAGGCCCACACGGGCCCCTCGGGCACCGGCACGCGGTGCGACAGGTCGATGCGCCAGCCCTCATGCGCGAGCGTGATGGGGTGGATGCACAGCCGCGTGAAGACGAGGCCTTCACGGCGCAGGCCCAGGCTTTCCAGCTGGTTCAGGCGCTGCTGCAGCAGCGGGCGCAGCGTGTTGGCCAGCGGTGTGGCGTCCAGCTGCGCCAGCGCGACGGGCAGGTGGGCCGGGATGATCCAGCGGCTGGGCCGGGCACCGCCGGCCGCCTTGGAGATCTGGATGGCGCCCAGGCGGTCCAGCGCGTCTTCGCTGCCGTCGTCGAGGTCGGCCGGCGTCAACACCTGGGGCAGCGCGTGCGCGGCCTGGCGGATGCGGGCCCAGTCTTCCGGCGCCAGGCTGGCGGGCAGGCGCGACGCGTGGCGCGGTTGGGGGAGGGGAAATGCCGGCGCGGGCGGCTTGGCCGGCTTGCTCGGCTTGGAGGCGGGGACTTCTGAATTCACGCCGGAAGTGGAACACAGCCCGCGCCGGGGCTGGTCGCCTGCCTCAGCGGGCTCAGCGCGTGGCGCGCTTGTCGCTGCGGTTCAGCAGCACCGTGAGGTGCTTGCAGACGTTCTCGCCGGTCGTCGTCAGCTTCAGCGAGCCGCCGCGCCATTCGAGCCAGTGCAGGGCCACGTAGTCGTCGATATAGTCCTCCGGAATCTCCGCCGCGCGCCGCTGCTTGAGCAGGTCGACGGTGGGCAGCAACCGGTCACGGAGCACGTCGCGTCGCGTGGCGGCGGGGGACGAGGCGGATGAGGTCATCGAGATCTCCGGCAAGGATGGTCGCGGTGGGACGAACAGCCTGAGTTGAACACAAGCAGGTGGCTGGCCTGTGTCGGACGGATGCCGATTCCTTTGGGCTACGAGTTGATGGCACGACTGGGGTGCCGGGCGCTCTTCGTTGCTCTGCTTCTTGGCCACGTCCAGCGTCGACGCATTGAAGATGCGTTTCAGAGGCGGGACGGCGTCTCGTGTCGTTTCGGTAGGTGCGGGTGATCGGTGTGAACCGCAGCTGGCCCAGCTACATGACATGGATGTCGTTGAACTGGATGGTCAGCCCGTTCGCATCGGTCAGGATGTCGAAAGTGGCTGTGAGATCCGACACGCAGCCGTCGATGTTGAGGTCATACCAAATCTCACCGATGCTGCCGTGCCTCGGCTCCGGCCAGCGCGAAACCTCTTTGCGCTGTTGTATATCGGTTGCTCGGCCATGCAACGTCACTCGTTGGCCGGGCTTGCATTCGTCGTAAGACTTGATCACTTGGCGAATCAAGTCCGGACTCCAGCGCATGTGCGGATCGTGCGCCGTGTAATTGAACGCCGCCAAGTAGTCTTCTCCTTCCAGCAGTGCCGCCCAGCTGTCGGCAAGCTGCAGGAGTTCTTCATCGGTTGCGGCGACGGACAAATGTGGCATGGGTGCGATGCGCTGCTGAGTTCCTGGACTGGCAGTTCACAACGCCTTCGGCCTCGTCCCCTCCGACGGTGCAGCAATCCACGCCTGCAGTTCCGCCGCCCTTGCATGCTTGGGCGCCAGCTCCAGGAAGGTCTTGTAGGCGGCCATGGCCTTGGCGTCGTCGCCGGCCTGCAGGCGGGCATCGCCCAGGTTGAGCCAGGCCAGCGAGCGGCTTGCGTCCATCTCGAGGGCCTTCTCGAACCAGCCGGCCGCATCGGCGAACTTGGCCCGGCGATACAGCACAAAGCCGAGGTTGTTGGCCGCCAGCGCGAACTTCGGCTGCAGCTGCAGCGCCTCCTTGAACGCGGCCTCGGCCTCGTCGTAGCGGCGCTCGCGGTAGAGCTGCAGGCCGCGGTCGTTGGCGCGTTGGGCGGCGACGCGGGCGCCGGGGTCGACGCGGGCGGTCGTCGCGGCCAGCGCCTGGTCCTTGCCGTCCAGGCCCTTGATCGTCACCTGCACGGCACTCGCGGCGCCGCTTGCGGCCGGGGCGGCCTGGCGGCCGGCGGTGCTGGCTTCGTCCAGCTTCGCAGCCAGCTGGCTGGCCTTGTCGTCCAGCTGGGCGACGGCGCCGCTGAGCGCGGGCTCGGTCGAAGCCGGCAGTTCGAAGATGAACTCGCCGCCTTCGCTGCCCGGCAGGCTGCCGAAGGCCGGCGTCTGGTGCGCGATGGCCGACACGGCGGGTGCCACGTAGGCGGCCAGTTCGGTGGCGGTGATGAGGCCGTCGCCGTTCAGGTCGGCCTTGCCGCTCAGGGCCTGCAGCAGCGTCCACGTGAAGACAGAGTGGCCGCCGGGGCCGTCGTCGGCCACCTGCTGGTCGGCGCCACCGGCGGTCATCATCTGGCGGCCGATGCGGCGCGCGTTGGTGCGGGCGAAGTTGCTGTCTGATCCCGCCACGCCTCCACGAGTCAAGCCCAGACCGGAATAGCAGGCGTCGATGACGAACAGCGCGTGCTTGGCCGTGATGGCCTCGGCCACCTCCTGCAGCTGCGGCATCGCGATGGCGTCGGCCTGCAGGTCGTTCAGGCCCGCATCCACCGGCACGATGTAGCCCACCTCGCGGCCGCTGGGCAGGCGGCGCGTGCTGCCGTGGCCGGCGAAGAAGACGAACACGCGGTCGTCGCGCTTCACGCGCTTGGCGTCGCCGAAGCGCTCGTTCAGTGCCTTCAGGATGTTGGCGCGCGTGGCGTCGGCGTCAGTCAGCAGCGTGACGTTGTCCGCCTTGAAGCCGAAGCGCGTGACCAGCGATTCGCGCACGGCCTGCGCGTCGCGCACCGCGTGCGACAGCTTGGGCCAGGCCGTGTAGCCATCGATGCCGATGACCAGCGCATGGCTTTCTCGGTAGAGCTCACCGGGCGCGGGCGGCGGCGCGGTGACGGTCTTGTCGGTGGAGACGACGAACTGACCGTTCTGCCAGCTCGCGAAGCGCCAGCCGTCGGCGGCCAGCTGCGCGAGCACCAGCGGCAGCGCCTGCACGGTGCGGGCGTGGATGTCGTGGAACAGCACGATGCCGCGGCCCTGCTTGTCCAGCTCGTCCAGCACGCGTGCGGCGATGCTCTTGGGGATGGGGTCGCTCCAGTCCAGCGAGTCGACGTTCCACATCATCGAGCGCAGCTTCAGCGCCTCGATAGTGGTCAGAGCACCGTCGTTGCGGGCGCCATAGGGGAAACGAAACAAGGCGTCGCCATTGCGACCCGCCGCATCCAGCAGCGCCTCCGTGTTGGCGGCTTCTTCCTTCACCTTGACGAGCTCGAACTTGCTCATCAGCCCGTGCGTGAAGCTGTGGTTGGCGATCTGGTGGCCGGCGGCCAGCACGCGTTTGGCGACGGCCGTGCCGTTGCCGGGCAGCGGCTTGCCATCGGCCCCGACCTTGCCGAGGTTCTGGCCGAGCTGGAAGAACACGGCCGGGGCTTGATAGCGCTTCAGGATCTCCAGGATCTCGTCGGTGTAGCGCGCGTGCGGGCCGTCGTCGAAGGTCAGCAGCACGGTCTTGGGCGGCAGCTTGTCGCCGAAGACTTCGCGGTCCTTGGCGGCCATGCCGCGCATGCCGCCGGACGCTGCAGAGGCCGGCGGCTCCGGTGCCAGGTCTGCAGGGGCCGGCAGTTGCGCGCCGTGCTGCTTCATCACCGCCTCGCGCGTGTGCAGCGCCTTCAGCTTGGCGATGTAGTCGGCCCACTTCTCGCGTTTGAGCTCGATGCCGCGCTTGGCGAAGCCGCCGAAGACTTCCTTCAGCTCCTGCTCATAGGCCTTCTCCACCTCGGCCAGCGTGTCCAGGTCGTCCTGCGCGCGGCGCGCGAGCTTGATGCCGTCCAGCGTCTGCGCGCTCTTCAGCCCCGTGGCGAGTTGGCCCAACACCTCCTTGAAGGCCAGGCGGTCGGCGTCGAACCAGCTGGGCTCGCTCTCGATGCGCGTCAGCAGCGCGGTGGTGGCATCCAGCGCGTCGGGCTTCAGCGCCGCGTCGGCCAGCGCCTGCTGGCGCTGCAGCAGTTCATGGAACAGCTGCTGGCCCAGCGCCTGCACCTCGCGGCGCTGCGGTGGCGGCAAGGCGGCCTCGCCGTCCATCAGCACGACGATCTGGCGGTGCAGGGCCAGCAGCTCGTCGGCCTCGCGGCCCAGGCGCTGGCTGGCGCCGACATCCTGCGGTGCCGATGCAGCGGGCAGCGCGGCCGGCGTGTCCGCCGGGGTCGTGGCCGCGCGTTGGCAACCGGCCAGGGCGAGGGCGGCGGTCAGCAGCAGGGCGGTCGAGGAAGGGCGCAGCAGGAAGGCGGTCATGGAAGCGGTGGGTTCAAGGGCCGCCGCGATTGTGGCGCCGCCGCGTGTGCGGGCCGTTTCAGCGCGCCGCGAGACACCTGCTGACAGCCGCTGGCAGCCGCCAGCCCAGAATGCCGCCTCCGCCGCTCCCGCCCCATGACCATGCGCCTGCCTGCCCTTGCCTTTGCACTGACCCTGTCGATGCCGCTCTCGCTGCTGGCGGGCTCGCCCGCCGCGCGGGCCGCCACGCCGGCCGAGCGCCTCGCAGACGTCGCCGCGCGCTACTACGACGCCCGCTCGCGCTTCGACCCCATCTCCGCCACCGAGAGCGGCGACAACCGCTACGACGACCAACTCGCGCTGGACATTGCGCCGGCCGAACGGGCGCGCCGGTTTGCCGCGTGGCGGGGCTTTCTGAAGGAGCTGGACGCGCTGCCCGCAGCCCGCCTGCCGGCCGACCAGCGCCTCAACCGCGAGTTGCTGGTGCAGCAGTTGCGCGACCGCCTGGCCTTCGAGCGCTTCCCTGACCACCTGCTGCCGCTGCACCACATGAGCGCCGTGCCGCTGCAGTTGGCCTTCTATGCCAGCGGCGAGGCGGGCCAGCCGCTGAAGACGACCGCGCAGCTGGAGGCCTACCTGAAGCGCATCTCGCAGCTGCCGGCATGGTGTGACCAGGCGCTGTTGAACCTGCGCGAGGGCGTGCGGCGCGGCGTGGTGCAGTCGGGCCCCGTCGTCGACGCCATGCTGCCACTGCTGCGCAGCCTGGCCAGCGAGGATGCCGAGCACAGTGCGTTCACGGCGCCAGTGCGCGCGCTGCCGCCGGGCATCGACGCCGGCGACGCCGTGCGCCTGAAGGCCGCCTACGAGCAGGCCTGGACCGAGCGCATCGCCCCGGCGCTGCGCCGGCTGGTCGCCTATGTGGAGACCGACTACGTGCGCGCCGCGCGCCGGGAGGCCATCGGTTGGTCCGCCCTGCCCGACGGCCGTGCCTGGTACCGCCAGTGGGTGCGCGAGCAGACGACGACCGACCTCACGCCCGAGCAGGTCCACGCACTGGGGCTGCAGGAGGTGGCACGGCTGCAGCGCGAGATCACGCGCCTGGCGCCGCAGCTGGGCTTCACAGGCGACCCGCTGAAGGATGGCGGCCTGCTCGCCTGGGCGCGCAGCGATGCCCGCTTCCGGCCGTTCAAGATCGAGGCCGAGATCCTGGACCACTACCGCGCGCTGAACGACCGCCTGGCGCCGCAGCTGCCGCGGCTGTTCGGCCGGCAGCCGCGCATGGCGCTGGAGATCCGGCCCGAGCCGGCGCTGACACGCCAGACCGCGTCCGACCACTACACCGTGGGCCAGGCCGATGGCAGCGCGCCGGGCATCTTCTGGGCCGTCATCAACGATCCCACGGCCTACAGCGTCTCCACGATGACGGCGTTGTTCCTGCATGAGGGTCAGCCGGGGCACCACTTCCACCTGGGCCTGCAGCTGGAGATGCCGTTGCCGGATTTCCGCCGCCGCACCTGGATCAACGCCTATGGTGAGGGTTGGGCGCTGTACGCCGAGACGCTGGGCCAGGAGCTGGGCCTGTACGACGACCCGGTGGCGCGCGCCGGCGCGCTGCGCCTGGAAATCAGCCGTGCCGCGCGCCTGGTGGTGGACACGGGCCTTCATGCCAAGGGCTGGAGCCGTGAGCGCGCGCTGCGTTACTGGCGTGACATCACCGGGGCCAGCGAGCAGCAGGCCGCCGCGCAGATCGACCGCTACCTCGCCTGGCCGGGCCAGGCGCTGGGCTACAAGATCGGGGCGCTGAAGATCCAGGAACTGCGCCGCCGCGCCGAGCAGCAGCTGGGCCCGCGCTTCGACCTGGCCGCCTTCCACGACCAGGTGCTGGGCGAGGGCTCGCTGCCGCTGTCGGTGCTGGAGAAGCGCGTGGAGGCGTGGATCCAGGCGCAGCGGCAGTGAGCGGCAGCTGCGCATGGGGAGAATGCGCGCCATGATCCCCATCCCTGTCAGAGAAGAAATCCTGCAACGCATCCGCCGCGCGGAGCAGGAGCACGACGTCAAGGTGCTGCTGGCCGTCGAGTCGGGCAGCCGGGCCTGGGGCTTTGCGTCGGTCAACAGCGACTACGACGCACGGTTCATCTATGTCCACCGCCGAGACTGGTATCTGTCGGTGGGCCTGGAAGACAAGCGTGACGTCATCGAGTACCCCATCGTGGACGACATCGACCTCAATGGCTGGGACCTGCGCAAGGCGCTGCGGCTGTTCTGGAAGTCCAACCCGGCCTTTGTCGAATGGATTCAGTCGCCCATCCTCTATGCGGAGCTGGGCAGCTTTGCCGCCAGCGCCCGGCAGCTGATGCCGGAGGTGTATTCCTGCGTCAGGGGTGTGCATCACTACCGCAGCATGGCCAAGACCAACCACCGGGGCTATCTGCAGGCCGAGCAGGTGCCGTTGAAGAAATACTTCTACGTGCTGCGGCCCTTGCTGTCTGTGCGCTGGCTGGAGCGTTATGGCCAGGCCGCGCCCATCGAGTTTGCGAAGCTGCTGCACCTCATCGACGATCAGCCGGCGTTGCTGGCCGACATCCATGCGCTGCTGGAACGCAAGCGCGCGGCGCAGGAGCTGGGCCTGGCGCCGCCCGTCAAGAGCATCGACGCCTTCATCCAGGCCGAGCTGGCGCGGCTGGAGCACTTCAGCCCGCAGCCATCAGAGCGCGACGATGTGCTTGGCAAGCTCGACGCCGTCTTTCATCGCTGCCTGGACGAGACCTGGGCCTAGGAGGCTGATCCGTCGTTGCAAATGCTCGCTGGACATCGAGTCCAGCTCCGCTTGGCGCCTCGGCTGAGCCCCTTGCAGGCCCAACGCGCTTCAGTCCCAAAGCCCGACAGCTTCCTAGCCCGCGTGCCTCGCGAAATATCCGCGCTGCGCGCTCTTGGCGCGGGTTCGGCTTGTACTTCGCAAATACTTCGAGTATTCTGGAAATATGGATGAACAAGACGTCGTCAAAGCCCTGGCCGCGCTGGCGCAGCCGGTGCGGCTGAAGGTGTTCCGGGCGCTGGTGGTCACCGGCGACGCCGGTCTCACGCCTGGCACGATGGCCGAGGGACTGGACATGCCGGCCAACACGCTCTCCTTTCACCTGAAGGAGCTGGTGAACGCCGGGCTGGTGACGCAGGAGCGCGCCAGCCGCAACCTCATCTACCGCGCGGCCTATGGGCGCATGAACGCGCTGCTGGGCTACCTGACCGAGAACTGCTGCCAGGGCGCCAGCTGCGCGCTGCCGGCCGCGTCCACACCTTCCTGCTGCTGAACGAGGAGTTCCCATGAAGCGCTTTCACGTGCATGCCCATGTCGAGGACCTGCAGGCCAGCGTGGCCTTCTATGCCAAGCTGTTCGGCGCCGCGCCGACGCGGCTGGAGAGCGACTACGCGAAATGGATGCTGGACGACCCGCGCATCAACTTCGCCATCTCCACGCGCGGTGGCAAGCCGGGGGTGGATCACCTGGGCATCCAGGCCGACACTGCTGACGAGCTGGCTGAGCTGAAGGCGCGGGCCCGGGCCGCCGATGCGCAGGTGCTGGACGAGGGCGCCACCACCTGCTGCTACGCCGCCAGCGAGAAGCATTGGGTCACCGACCCGCAGGGCATCGCGTGGGAGCACTTCCAGACGTTGGCCGACATCCCCACCTTCAGCGCCAGCCATGCCGCCGCGCCGCAGCCGGGCTCGGCCTGCTGCCCGGGCGACGCGCCGCGCGGCAAGCCCATCGCCATCGCCATCGCCGTCAAGCCGGCCGGCTCCTGCTGCTGAAGCCATGACGACCCACGTCCTCATCCTCTGCACGCACAACTCGGCGCGCAGCGTGCTGGCCGAGGGCATGCTGAACCACTGGGCGCGCAAGCTCGGCCGCGACGTGCGAGGCCACAGTGCGGGCAGCGCACCCAGCGGCCAGGTGAACCCGTTCGCGCTGGAGGCGCTGCAGAACGCGGGCGTCGACACCACCGGCATGCGCAGCAAGAGCTGGGACGAGTTCACGACGCCCGACGCGCCGCCGCTGTCCATCGTCATCACCGTCTGCGACAGCGCGGCCACCGAGGCCTGCCCCGTGTTCTTCGGCGCCGGCACGCCGCCCGCCAAGGTGCACTGGGGCTACCCGGACCCGTCCGTCGTCAAGGGTGATGCCGCCAAGCGCCGCGCCTTCGAGTTGACCCGCCAGGCGCTGGCCTACCGCATGCTGCAGCTCTTGCAACTGCCGCTGGCCACGATGAACAAGCCGCATCTGCAGCAAGCGCTGCTGCAGATCGCGCAGAGCTGAGCGTGAGGCTCGCGCGCCGCTTGGCGGCCGAGTCGCTGGGCACGGCCTTGCTGCTCGCCGTGGTCATCGGTTCGGGCGTCATGGCCGAGCGCCTGGCCGGCGGCAACGTGGCCCTCGCGCTGCTGGCCAACACGCTGGCCACGGTGGGCGGGCTCTATGTGCTGATCGAGGTGTTCGGGCCGCTCAGCGGCGCGCACTTCAATCCGGCCGTCAGCGCCGTGATGGCCTGGCGGCGCGAGCTGCCGGCGGGCGCCCTGCTGCCCTATGTCGTGGCCCAGCTCGTGGGCGCCGTGCTGGGGGCCTGGCTGGCCCATGCGATGTTCGACCTGCCGGTGCTGCAGGTCTCCGCCAAGCTGCGCAGCGGTACCGGGCAATGGATCGCCGAGGCCGTGGCCACCTTCGGGCTCGTGCTCGTCGTCCTGCGCGCGCCGGCGGGCCGGGCTGCGGCCATGGTGGCCGCCTACATCGGCGCGGCCTACTGGTTCACGGCGTCCACGTCCTTCGCCAACCCGGCGGCCGTGTTCGGCCGCATGTTCAGCGACAGCTTCGCCGGCATTGCCCCGGCCAGCGCGCCGGGCTTCGTGTTGGCCGAGCTGGCCGGCGCCGCGCTGGCCGTGGCGGCCCACCGCTTGCTGTTCTCAGGAGAAGACTCGACATGAATCTGCGCGTGGCCTCGGCCGCCGATGGGGCCGCCCTTGCCGGCATTTACGCGCCTGGATGGCCAAGAATGACGGCATGACCGACATCACCATCTTCCACAACCCCAAATGCGGCACGTCGCGCAACGTGCTGGCGCTGATCCGCCATGCCGGCTTCGAGCCGCGCGTCGTGGAGTACCTGAAGACGCCGCCGACGCGCGACGAAATCCGCGCGCTGGCCGCGGCCGCGGGCGAGCCGTTGCGCGCGCTGCTGCGCGAGAAGGAGGCCGTGTTCGCCGAGCTGGGCCTGGCCGACCCGGGCGTGGGCGACGATGCACTGCTGGACGCCATCGAGCAGCACCCCATCCTGCTCAACCGCCCCCTCGTCGTCACCCCGCTGGGCACGGCGCTGTGCCGGCCGTCGGAGGCCGTGCTGGAGCTGCTGCCGGTGGGCCCGCTGCCGCCCTTCACGAAGAGCGACGGCGAGGTCGTGCACGACAGCGGCAGGCGCCGCAGCTGACCCGGAGCCGTTCACTCCAGGGCATGCCGGCAGGGGTGGATGGACCAGTCCACCGTCGCCTGGTCGATGGCCGCATGCACCGGCGAGTGCGCCAGCTGCCGGCCGACATTCCGGCGCTGGCGCCAGCCTACGAGCGCGAGATCCTGTACCGCGTGCTGCAGGGCCCGATGGGCTGGATGCTGCGCGACATCGCCACGCCCGACACGGCGCTGGCGCGCATCCACCGCGTCATCCGGCGCATCCGCCGCGAGTTCGCGCAGCCGCTGCCCGTCGAAGACCTGGCGGGAGAGGCGGCCATGAGCGTGTCGGCCTTTCACCGCCACTTCAAGGCCGTCACCGCGCTCAGCCCGCTGCAGTACCAGAAGCAGCTGCGCCTGCTGCAGGCGCGCCAGCTGCTGACCGGGGCGGGCCGCAGCGTCACGGCGGCGGCCCACGAGGTCGGCTACGAAAGCCCGACCCAGTTCAGCCGCGAGTACGGCCGCGCCTTCGGCCTGCCGCCGGCCCAGGATGCGGCACGCATCGTGGCCGGCATGAAGGGGCGGTCGGCCGCCCGTCTCTGAATCAGGCGGCCGGGCGCCGCTGTTGACGGCCCGCGTGGCCGGCCGGTACGGGCGCGGTTCGTCGTCGATCTGGCCGTGGCGTTCAGCCGCGCAGCCAGCCCAGCGCCAGGCATGCGGCGGTGGGCAGGCCGAAGAGGAACAGGAAGATCGGGGCCTCTTCGGCCAGCGAGTAGCCCGCTCGGCTGACGCCGACCCACAGGTTGAACAGCGTGAGTGCCGCCCAGATCCCGATGAAGGCGACGCGTGCCGCCAGCCGCGCGTGCGGGAATTCGGCCGCGAACAGCCGGCCGAGCAGCATGCACGCGGCCAGCAACAGGCCGCCGACCAGCAGGAATTGAACGCTCCTCATCGGGCCGCCCCTTTCATGCGGCAAGGCCGCTTGACGCGCCGGTGACGAGGATGACTGGGTTCCTGCTCATGGTGTTCTTCTTGTCGCTCAGACGATGCCGCCATTCGCCCGGATCGTTTGCCCGTTGATCCACGCGCCCTGCGGCCCGGCCAGCAAGGTCACGACGTTGGCGATGTCCTCGGGCTGGCCCAGGCGCTCCAGCGGGGCCATCT
Organism: Pelomonas nitida; assembly: GCF_043555975.1. Taxonomy (NCBI): domain Bacteria; kingdom Pseudomonadati; phylum Pseudomonadota; class Betaproteobacteria; order Burkholderiales; family Sphaerotilaceae; genus Roseateles; species Pelomonas nitida. The sequence continues at coordinate 88,168 of NZ_JBIGIA010000018.1, forward strand.
TGGCGAGTTGCTGGACGCGCTCGGGCGTCTTGCCGTCCAGGAACAGCGCCGTCGCCGTCGGGCCGGGCGCCACCGCGTTGACGGTGATGTTCCGGCCGCGCAGTTCTTTGGCGAGGATGTTGGTCATGGTCTCGATGGCCGCCTTGCTGGCCGCGTAGACGGCATAGCCGGGCAGCGCCAGGCCGATGACGCTGGTGGAGAAGTTGATGATGCGGCCGCCGCTGCGCAGCCGCTGGGCCGCTTCGCGCATCGCCAGGAAGCTGCCCTTCACATTGATGTCGAACAGCCGGTCGAAGGTCTCGTCCGACGTGTCGGCCAGGTGGGGCAGCTCGTTGGCCATGACGCCGGCGTTGTTGACGAGCACGTCCACGCCGCCGAAGGCCTCGGTGGCGGCGTCGAACAGGCGCCTGGCGGCGCCGGCTTCGCCCACGTCGGCCTGCACGGCGATGGCACGGCCGCCGCGCTCGGTGATGGTGGCGACGACCTTCTCGGCCTCGGCGCGGCTGCCGGCGTAGTTGACGACGACGGCATGGCCGTCCACGGCCAGCTGCTGCGCGATGGCCGCGCCGATGCCACGCGACGCGCCGGTGACGATGGCAACAGGGGAGGAGTTCAGGACTTGGCTCATGGTGGGGCTCCGGTTTCGGTGGGGTGAAGCCACTTTATTGATCGACCCCATTCGGATAAACAGGCTTGTTAAGACATCACAATCCATCTCGCCTAAACAATCGGAGCCGCGATGGACCGCCTGGACGCCATGCACCTGTTCGTGCGCATCGTCGACCTGACCAGTTTCACCAAGGCTGCCGACGAGCTGCAGCTGCCGCGGGCGTCGGTCAGCCTGGCGCTGCAGCAGCTGGAGGCGCGGCTGGGTGTGCGGCTGCTGAACCGCACGACGCGGCATGTGAGCCCCACGCTCGATGGCCAGGCGTATTACGCGCGTTGCCAGCAGATCCTGCAGGACGTGGGTGAGGCTGAGGAGCTGTTCCGCGCCAGCCAGCTCAAGCCGCGCGGCAAGCTGCGCGTGGACCTGCAGGGCACGCAGGCGCTGCGTTACGTGCTCCCCCACCTCGGCGAGTTCCACGCGTGCTATCCCGACATCGAGCTGGAGATCGGCCTGGGCGACCGCATGGTGGACCTGGTCCGCGAAGGCATCGACTGCGTGCTGCGCTCGGGCGAGCCCAAGGACTCGTCGATGGTGGGCCGGCGCGTCGCGCTGTTGACGCAGGTGACCTGCGCCAGCCGCAGCTACCTGGACCGCCGCGGCACGCCGGCGACGCTGGAGGAGTTCGCCACGCACGATGCGGTGAACTACGCCGGCAGCGGCGGCCGCATCCTGCCGTTCGAATTCATCGTCGACGGCGAGACGCGCAGCCTCACGCTGGGTGGCCCGGTCAGCGTCAACAGCGCGTCAGGCTACGCCGTCTGCTGCAAGGCCGGCCTGGGCTTCGCGCAGATACCGCGCTACGCCATCGAGGCCGAACTGGCCAGCGGCGAGCTGGTGGAGGTGTTCCCGCAGTGGCGCCCGGCGCCGCTGCCGGTGTCGGTGCTGTACCCGCACGCCCGCCAGCTGTCGTCACGGGTGCGGGTGTTCGTGGACTGGGTGGCGGAGCGGATGGCGGTGGCGGGCTGAGAGGCAGCACCTTCACGGGCCCTGTTGCCCGCCATGCTTGGCGGCGGTGTGGTGAGGGCTTGCGCCGGCTCGGTAGCCGTCAGTCCAACGGCCAGGGCATGGCCGCTGGCAACTTGGCCGGGTCTTCCGGCTCGGCCGGTGTGGCCCGCTTGCCTTGGGTGGGTTCGTTGGCTTGCCGCCACCACGGAGTGGCCCGTTCGCCATGTGCCGGCTCCACCGCCTCGCCCAGGCGCGGCATCAGCAGTTGCGCGCCCTGACGGGGGCCGAGTGTCAGCAGCATTTCCGCCGGCTGATCCCAGTCGTGCAATGCCAGGCTGAACGTGCCCCAGTGCACCGGCAGGAAGGCGCCGCCGCCCAGGTGCTCCAGCGCCTTCAGCGCGTTCTCCGGCCCGAGGTGGATGTCGCCCCAGGAGGGATGGAAGGCCCCCACTTCCAGCATGACGAGGTCGAACGGCCCGAAGCGTTCGCGGATGGCGGCGTACTCGCTCGTCAGCCCCGTGTCGCCGCTGAAGAACACGCGGTGCTTCGGCGACTCGATGACCAGCGACGACCACAGCGTCGCATTGCGGTCGTTCAGCGACCGGCCCGAGAAGTGCTGCGAAGGCGTGGCGTGGATGCGCAGTTCGGCGGCCGGATGCTGCCAGTGCTCCCACCAATCCAGCTCCACGATGCGCTCGGCCGGCACCCCCCAGGCCTGCAAGTGGGCGCCCACGCCGAGCGACGTGATGAAGGGCACGTCCTGCAGCTTCACGAGCTCCGTGATCGTGCCGATGTCGAGGTGGTCGTAGTGGTCGTGTGAGATGACGACGGCGTCCAGCCGGGGCAGGCCCTTGAGCGCCAGCGGCACGGGCTGGAAGCGCTTCGGGCCGGCCAGCTGCGATGGCGACGCGCGCTTGCCCCACACCGGGTCGGTCAGCACGCGCAAGCCGTCGATCTCGATCATGACGGTGGAGTGGCCCAGCCAGGTCGCGCGCAGGCCGGTGTCGGTGGGGCGCAGCCAGGCGTCAACCGGGTTGACCGACGGCAGCGGGCTGCCGGGCGTGCGGCGGTCGCCACCGCACAGAAAGTCGGACAGCGACGGCCGCTCCGTGCGGTCACGCAGGCCGGGCTCGATGGGGTGGACGTTGTGAAAGCCCTCGCCGGTGTCGGTGACGCGCCAGCGCGGCGAGGCCCGCATGCGTTCGAGGCGGAGGCCGGTGGCGCGTTTGCCGAGGGATTTCATCGAGAGGTCAAGAGGGCGAACAATCCGCCGAGATGGCGGCGCGCGGCACGGCTTCAAGCCCATGCGCCGCGCGGGCGCGCAGGCATTTCTCGTCGCCCGGCTGCAGTTCGCGGCAGCTGCTGGAGCGCTGCGCGTAGATGCCGCAGCCGACCGAGCGGCCCACGGCCCCCTGCAGCGCCACGCAGCGCACCGGCCGGCTCTCGGTGCCGGCCATGCAGCGCAATTGCGGGCTGAGTTGCCGCGTCAGGGCCACCGGCACGGTGCCGCCCGGCGCGTCGTCGGCCTCGGCCCAGTAGAAGGAGACACGGAAATGGGCGCAGCAGGCGCCGCAGCGTTGGCAGTCGAAGCTCATCGTCGTCAGGCGGGGCGGTGCTCGGTGCCGGCGCCGAGCGTGATGAAGAACATGCGGCTGGGCTGGAACACCTTGGCCGTGTGCCACACACCGCGCGGCACCACCACGGCGCCACGGCCCGTGAGGCGCTGGGCGACGACGCCTTCCACCGTCTCGAGCTGGAACTCGACATCGCCCTCCAGCAGGTAGACGAACTCCTCCCCACGGGGGTGCATCTCCCAGCTGCTCCAGTCGGCATCGAACGCGAACTCCGACACCAGCCACTCCTGCCCCAGCGCGTGCAGCTGCTCCTCGGGCTGCTGCCAGAACGCGGGCCCACCGGCCACCTGGCGGATGCCACCGTCGGCGGCCAGCAGCGCATAGAGGGTTTCGGGCAGGAACTTCATCATGCGACTCCCTGGTGATTCGCCTCGGCATTCTGCCGGCCGCCGCTTGAAATCCCGCGGCCCGCCGCCACGTGCTGGGTCAGGTAGTTCTTTATCGAGCGTGTCGCATGCCCTCTGTCGTCAAACTCGCCGTCCCCACGGAACTGATGCCCGTCGTGCGTCTGGCCCAGCTGCTGCAGGGCCTGGAAGGCCGGCTGGTGGATGCCCACCAGTACCGCGTGCTGGTGCAGAAGCTGACGGCCGCGCTGGACGAACACCAGCGCCACGAGGCTCTGCCCGGCCTGCTCGACCACTTCCCCGCCGCCGCCGAGGTCTACGAGAACCTGCAGTACGGCCACGCCGGCCTGGTGCGCGCGCCGCTGGAGGTGTCGCTGACATCGGAGCTGGCCACGCGCAGCCTGCTGGAGCGGGTGCAGCGCGGGTGACGGCGGTTGGAAGGGCGAGAATGGCGCCCTCGCGTTGCCATGCCCGTTGCCGTTGACTCCGCACACACCCACTCGCCGCACGCTGCTGCAACTGCTCGGTGGGTTGTCCATCTTCCGGCCGGCGATCTCTCGCCCGGCTGCCTTCCTGTTGAGCCCGGCTTTCAACGTCGGTCAAGCCCGCCGTTATCGGTTGGAAATTGACCAGCGCCGCGACGGTGTCTGCGCACTTCAGTGCGTGATGGATGTGAGCCTGGCCGTGCGTGCCCGCCAGGAGCAAGGTTGGGTATTGGACTGGTGCATCGACTGCTGCGAAGTGCTGGATGCCCAGCCCGACATGCGCCCCCTGTTGAGTGCCCTGGGCCGGTTCAGCGCCGGTTTCGCGATGGAGGTCCTCGTGGATGCGGGCGGGGCGGTGCTCGGGTTTGTCAATGCGGACGCCGTACAACGCCGCATGGCACAGAACGCTGACCAGGCGATCGAGGTCGCACAGACTGAGCGACCGCATGATCCGTTGCTGGCTCAGATACGGTCGGTGATGTCAGTCCTTGTCGGCAATCGTTCTGTGCTGGAGCACACCTTGCTGAAGGAACTTCGCATGCTGCTCGGGGGCCTGGGCCGCGAGTACCAAGTGGGTGAAGTGGAGGAGGTACAAACCCGCGTGCCATCGATGTTCGGCACCGGAGAAGTGCCGGTGCTGGGTCGCGTCTCGGTGCATGAAGCTCGGGTGGACAAGCGAGAGATCGAACTCGGGTGGCTGATGGTGATCGACACGCAGACCGCCGGCGCCGTGATGGCGCGTGAGTTGGCACAGTTGCAACCTGCAGACGGCAGGCGCAACCCGTGGGCGGCGCAGGGCGCGATGCCTTTGTACGAGGCTGCGTCCCGGCTGGACTTCGACGACCGGGCCACGCTGGTCATCGACCTTGACACTGCATGGCCCATTCGGGGTGAACACGTCCGTCGGATTTCCGCTGGAGCACGTGAGCGTCTCGAGGGCGTGCGTTGGACCCCGTTGCCCCGCTAGGCCCGCCGCAACCCGATCTCGAACACCACCCCATCCGCCATATTGCGCGCCGCAATGCGGCCGCCCATCTTGGCCAGATAGGTCTTGGCGACGAACAAGCCCTGGCCGCGCCGCTGGCCGTCCTCGGGTTCGGCGTCGCTGACGCCGTAGTCGAAGATGCGCGCGAGCTGGTCGTCAGGAATCAGCGGGCCCTGGTTGTGGATGTCCACGGCGGCCAGCTCGCCCTCCACGCGCAGCGCCAGCGTGATCGGCGTGCCGGGCAGGCGGTAGCGGTCGGCATTGGTCAGCACGTGGGTGATGGCGTCTTCCAGCGGGTATTCGTCGGCCTGTACCCAGCACGGCTCGGCGGCTTGCGCGTAGGCCACGTCGGCAATGCCCGCGTAGGCCGCGTTCTCGGCCACGCCGCGCAGAAAGGCGTCCAGGTCCAGCCGGGCGATGGCAAGCGTTGCGGCGGCCAGCGCCTCGCTGGGGGAGGCCTGGCCGTACAACACCTTCACGGCCTGCTGCATGCGCTGCACGTAGCGCCGGCTGGGGTCGTCGGCGGCGGCGTGCAGCAGCATCAGCGACTGCAGCGGCGACATGATCTCGTGGCCCACCGCATGCCATTGGTCGTGCTCGCGCTCGGCGCGCAGCTGTTCGCGGCGCAGGCTGTCGCGGGCGTGCTGCAGCAGGTCGGCCAGCGTGCCGGCGAGGATGCCCAGTTCGTCGCGCCCGCGCAGGCCGGCCACGTCCAGCGTGCCCGGCGCGTCGCGGCCGGGCTGCTGCAGCTGGTGCGACAGCGCCGCGGCGCGTTGGGTCAGCATGGCGACGCGGCGGATCACGCCCAGCTCGATGATGAGCCAGGCCAGGCCGATGGCGGCCAGCATCGCGCCCACGGGCCAGGCCAGCCGCGCGGCGCTGGCGCTCAAGGAGCGGTCCAGCCCCTGCAGGTCGCCGGTTAGCGTCACGTCGAAGCGCCCGGCCGGCGTCGTCACGGCGTCTTGCGCCGTCAGCGTGCGCGGCATGCCGGGCGCGGGCAGCTGCTGGATCAGCGCGGTCAGCCACGGCGATGGCCGCGCGGCGGTGTCTTCGGCGCCCTGCAGCAGCGCGACCACATGGTTGCCGCGCGTGATGCGCAGCGTTTCGCCCGGCGCCAGCCCGGTAGACAGGCGGGCCAGCGTCAGCGGTGGCTGTGCGCCTGGGGTGGCGCTGTCGAACAACGTGGTGTCGCCCGGGCCGAGCAGCGCCAGCCGCAGGCCGGTGCGGGCCAGCTCGGCCGGCGGCCATTGCGGGCCGCCGGGGCGGAACAGTGCCTCGCGGAAGGCCTCCACCGGCACCCGCAGCGAGATCGTCGTGCGGCGCAGGCAGGCCTCGTCCGGGGTCAGGCAGGGGCCTTCTCGCCACACCCAGCCGCGAAAGTCGCGCGCGGGCCGCGCCTTGCCCGGCAGCGTGCCATGGTTGGCGGCGCCCGCCACGATGAAGCCCGGCAGCTGGCCGCGCTGGGCGTCGCGCATCTCGACGGGCGCGAGCCAGTGCTGCGTGGCGCTGCCAAGCTTCACGGTCACGCTGACACGGTGCAGCGCCGTCAGGTCCAGCGCGCCGTGCTCGCGGCTCACGAGCGGTGGTGCGTCCAGGCTGGCCACGAGGTAGACGAAGCCGCCCGCGTAGGCGTTGCTGCCGACGGCTGCGCACAGGCTGGCGCCGCCGGGGTATTGCAGGCCGCAGCCGGCCATCTCGATGGCGCGCTGCGCCTTGGTCGCGTCGTCGAAGTCGATGGCGCCGAACGGCAGCACCAGTGGCGCCACCCAGCCCGCGTCCACCTGCGGCGGCTCGGGGTTCATCAGCGCGAGCTGCCCCGACGGATGGCGCAGCTGCGCCACCACCTCGGCCAGCGACTTCTCGAACGTCTGCTCATAGCGCTGGGCGTTGCGCTGGCGCTCCTCGTTCAGCAGCGCCACGGCCAGCGCCAGCGTGGCCAGCGCCAGCGCGATGAAGACGAGGTGAAAGACGATGCGGTTGCGGAACGCCGCGAGGCCCAGGCGCGGCATGTCAGCGCCGCCCGGCCGCCCGAAGGCGCTGACGCGCCCCCTTGGGGGGCAGCGAGCGAAGTAGGCGAGGGGGCTTCATGTCAGGCAGCGGCAGTTCGACGCGGCCGAGCTTCATCCGCCCGATGTCCAGCGGAACCCCCGCATCGGGATGTTCTCGATGCCGTCGAACGCCGGGTCCACGTCGCGGAAGGCGTCGCGGATGGTGGCGACATGCTTGCGCACGTTGTCGCGGTTGCGGCCGCTCTTCACCACGTCGAACAACTCCTCGTAACTGACCACCTCGCCGGTGCGCGCATGCAGCGTCGCGAGGATGCGCTGCGCCGTCAGCGGCAGGTTGATGCGCTGGCCGCGCCACATCGCGGAACGCTGCTTCAGCGGGTCCAGCAGCAGGCTGTCGTCGGCCGGCTTGGTGGCCGCCGCCTTGGGCGCGGGCTCGCGCAGCCGCGCGGTGCGCAGGATGTCGAGGAAGGTCTCGACGAACTCGGCCTCGTCGAAGGTTGTCTTCTGCAGGTAGTCCCAGGCGTCCAGCGCCTTCATGATGCTGCGGTAGATGGCCGCCGGCATGGCCGATACCACCAGCACCGGCGTGCCCAGCCCCTGCTTGTTGATCTCGTTGATCAGCGCCACGCCGGCATTGCGCTCGCGGCCCAGCTCGATGTCCAGCACGACAAGGTCGTAGCGTTCACGCCGCAGCGCGGCCTCGGCGGCGTCGCGGTCGAAATGCTGGTCGACCACCAGCTCTGGGCGGACGGCGCGAATCCAGCCGGCCAGCTGCGCGCTGGTGGTGGGGTCGTCTTCGATGACGGCGATGCGGGGCATGGCGGGGATTATGTGGAGCCCCGCCGGGGCTGAAGCGGAAGGAATCTTCCGTACGCCTTAGCATCTTCCGATGGCGACACTACCCGACTAGGAACCGGATTGCACCTGTCTTCGACTACGCTGGCTCAGCGCGTTCGATTCGCGCGCAAGACCGCCATCATTTGCAGCCTGTGCGGCTGGTTCGGCGCGCTCGCGCTGTGCCTCGTGACGTCGGTATCGGCGCTTTGGCTGGCTGGGCTGATCGCTTTGGGCTTGGTGCCTTACCTGTTGTCATTGCATGTGGTCGAGCCGTGGCTGGAGCGCCAGGGACACGACTGCAAGGACTGAGCGGCTACCCGCCAATCACCCCACACGCCACCCTTGCCCCGCCACCGCCCAGCGGCGCCGGATGGTCGGCATGGTTGTCGCCGCCGGCGTGGATCATCAGCGCGCGGCTCTTCACGTCGGCCAGCTTGAGGCGCGGCGCCAGCACGGGCGACGTGGCGCTGCCGTCGGCGGCCACGAACAGCGGGGGCAGGTCGCCGAGGTGGCCGTCGCCCCAGGGCTCGCCGTGCTTCTTGGTGCCGGCTGGGTCCAGGTGGCCGCCGGCGGCGCCGGCCGGCACGGTGGCGCCGTTGGCCTCGGCCGGCGCGCAGGACGGCTTTTCGTGGACATGGAAGCCGTGCAGACCGGGCGGCAGGCCTTTGAGGTCAGGGTAGAAAGCCAGGCCGTAGGGCGTCTCGGCGATGCGCACGCTACCCAGTGGCTGGCCGGCGCCCTGTTTGTCGGCGAGGGCGACGGCCACGGTGATGTCGGCGGCGAAGGCCGGCGAACTGGCCGCGAGGGCCAGGCAGGCGGCGGTGATGGCGATGGCTTTCATCGGCTGCTCCGGTGAAGTGGAGCGGCAAAGGATAGCAACGCAGCGTGGGTTCAGCGCTCGGTGCCGTAGCCGCTGGGCGGCGCTGCCTGCGGGCTTTCCGTGGGGCGCTGATGCCCGCAGGGCAGTTGCCGGCCGCGGCCCCAGACGGTGATGTGGCTCATGCCGGCCGACGGCCAGATGGAGACTTCCTGCTCGGTCTCGGTCAGCGCGAAGTCGTCGGCGTCGGAGGAGACGTTGGCATGCAGCTCCACGCTTTCGCCCGGGCGCAGCCAGAAGTCCTGCCCGTCAGGCTCGGTGACGAGCAGCAGCAGGTCGTTGCTCTTGTTGGTGACGCGCCGGGTCTTGCGCCGCTGCGGCGCCGCGTTGACGTGCAGAGACCCCCAGACCGATTGCCAGGCGCGCGCGAACCAATGCGAGGGCTGAGACATGGCGCGACTATGCCAACGAATGCGCGCAGGCACGAAGGTGGTGCGGTGAAGATGCACCTCGTTTGGGGGACGGGTCATCCCGGAAGAATCCTTCCGCAGCGCCGGAAGAGCTTCACCCCGCCGCGCTCTCGTCCCTTCCCGCGTGACCGGGAACCATGGCCGCCATGCATCGCACATCGTCGATGCGACATGACGCCAAGGAGTCCGTCACCATGCTGCACCGTCTCAAGTCCCTCGTCGCTTCCGTTCGCCATGCGTTTGGCCGCGGGGCCCGCCGTGGCCTTGAAACCGCCACCGCTGCCGCCCCGCTGGCCGGCCGATCGCTGCGCCGCGCGCTGCCGCCGCTGCTCCTGCTCGGCGCCGTGACCGCCGGCGGTTATGCCGTCGTCATGCACCCGCCCGTGCAGGCGGTGCCGCACGGGCAGGCTGCGCTGCGTACGAATCAGTTCAGCGGCGGCACCAGCGAGTTCCGCGACGGCAGCTTCATCCGCATTCCCGGCCTGCACGAGGTGCGCTTCTTCCCGCTGCGCGACCAGAGCTATCGCCCGGAGGCGCTGGCCAAGGCGGGCGGGCCGGCGCCGCTGCAGTCGGTGGAAGGCTTGTCGCTGGGCCTGGACATGACCGTGCGCTGGACGGTGGATGCAACGCGCCTGGCCGAGCTGTCGCGGAAGCTGCCGGACGATATCGAGGCCGACGTGATCAGCCCGGCCGTGCAGGCCGTCGTCTACAAGCAGATCGCCAAGCACACCGTGCGCGAGATCTTTTCGAGCCAGCGCGCGGAGATCGCGGCGTCGCTGGAGGCGGAGTTGCGCGCCCGCCTGGCGCCGGACGGCATCCAGCTCAAGGGTGTGCAGATCGGCTCGGTGGACCTGCCGCCGGATTACCGCCAGGGCATGGACCGCCTGCTGGCCGACAGCCTGGCCAGCGAACGCATGCGCTACACGCTGGAGATCAGCGAGAAGAAGGTGAAGGAGACCGAGTTCCAGGCCGCCGCCGACAAGCTGCGCCGCGAAACCGCCGCCGAGGCCGCCGGCCGCGAGCAGATCATCGCGGCCAAGGCACAGGAGGAAGCCATGAAGCATGTGCTGCCCTTCAAGCAGAAGCAGATCGAGCAGCGGGCGCTCGAAGCTCAGGCCGACAGCGCCGCCCGCATCAAGCAGGCCGAAGGCGCGGCGGAGGCGCGCCGCATCGAGATCGCCGCCGAGGCCGCCGCGCGGCAGAAGCTGGCCGACGCCGAGGCTTACCGCGTGGCGCAGGTGGGCAAGGCGAACGCGGGCCAGATGGCCACGGAGGGCGCGCTGCTGACCAAGCACCCGCTGCTGGTGCAGAAGGCCATGGCAGACAAGCTGTCTGACAAGGTGCAGGTCATCATCGCGCCGCCGGGCTCGGGCGGTTTCATCGGCAGCGCGCTGCTGGGCGGGGTGTCGCCTGCCGCGAAGGCCGCGGCGCCGGCCGGCGAGGCCGCCGGTGAAGCGGAGAAGGAGTAAGCCACCATGCGTCGTTATGCACTGATGGCCGTGGCGGCCACGCTGGCCGCCGTCTTCATCACGCAGGCCCAGGCGGCGGACTTCCCGCGCGCCGGGCTGGTGTCCCAGGACTCGCCGCTGCGCGGCGCGCCGCGTGACACCGCATCGCTGCAGGCGCAGCTGGGCCGTGGCGAGGCGCTGGAGATCCGCGCCGAGCGTGGCGACCACTGGCAGGTGTGGGACTACCGCCGCGAGCGTGGTGGCTGGTTGCGCAAGAGCCAGGTGCTGGTGCTGCCGCGCGGCGACGGCGCCTCTGCCGAGCTGCTGTCGCAACTGCGGCTCGCCCGCCAGCAGTGGGGCACCGAGGGCCTGGGGCTGGGCCTGGCTGCCGCCTATGTGCAGGCCGCCACGCCGGCCGAACTGGCGGGCCCGGGCGGCGCCGAGGCGCTGGACGCGATGGGCACGTTTGCCGAGCGCATCGCCGACAGAGCCTCGCTGCCCAATGCCAAGCTCGGCGAGGGCCAGCTGGCTGCGCAGATGGACGTGGCGGCACGCTACGGCCTGAAGTTCCAGCAGTTCGACAGCGAGGATGGCCGCGTGCAGGTCTGCTACGAGGGCGAGGCCTTCCGCCGCGTGCTGGCGGTGGCCGCGGCACCCGAGCAGCGCGCACGGGCCGCGCTGGCGCTGACTCGCCCCGACTGCCTGGACCCACATGCCACGGTGCGCGACGCCGAGGCGCGCGACCAATGGCGCCAGCAGGTGCTGGCCCAGGTGGACGCCGCCACACTGGCCCCGCACTGGAAGAACCGGCTGCTGATGCGCCGGGCCTCGGTGGCCGCCAGCCAGGCCTTCTCGCTCGCTCGCCGAGGCGCGGGTGGCGAGGCCACGGCCGCGCTGGGCGAGCTGGCCGGCGTCGTCCCCACCGAACTCACCGAGGACGACCAGGCGGCCTATGCGGATGCTGCGATGCGCGTCAACGCGGCGCGCTGGCTCGGCAGCAGCGCGGTACCGCGCGACTTTGGCGCCGTCCAACTGGCGCTGCAGCCGGGGGCCGACGGCGAACATTGCGTCGTGCTGAAGGAAGCAGGCCAGCTCGCGGCACGCCGCTGCAGCTTCGGCCAGGTGGCGCTGGCCTCCGCGTCGCTGAACCGGGAAGGCCGGGCGTTGGCCCTGGCCGTGCAGCCGCTGGATGGTTGGCGCGAGCTGTGGTTGTTCCTGAAGGACAAGACCGGCTGGCGTGTGGAGGTCCTGCCACCCGCGGCGGCGCAACCGGGGCTGGGTGTGGCTGAATTCGCGGGCTGGGTGCCCGGCGGGGCACAGATGCTGGTGGCCCGCGAGTCACGCGCGGATGGCAAATACCGCCGCAGCTTCGAGGTGCTGTCGCTCACGACGCTCGCCGTCGAGCGCCAGTCGGCCGAGCCGGCGTTGATGGGGGCGTTCCAGCGCTGGAGCGATGCAGCCTGGCGCGCCGGGTCGCCGATCCGCCGCTAGCTATATATAGAGGCGCGGCGGTGACGTCGTACGAGCAACCAGCAGCCCAACACCTGAAATTACTTCCCGTCTTCTTGCCTCCCCCGAAATTCCTGTGCTACAGTCGTGGGCTTCGCTGATGACAGCGCTGAGTTGAAAGACGCAGCGAGATGTTGGTGAAGGGTGGGGCAGAAATGCCTTGCTGGCGGATTTGAGTCGCCGAGTGCTTGAAAGAGTTCAAAAAGAATTTTTCAAAAGTACTTGACGATCTTGCGAAAGCAGATCAAAATCTCGCCTCTTTGCTGCTGACAACAAACGCAATGCGGATGTGATTGGCGGTGAAGGCGGAGTTGAAAGCGTTGAGAAAATAAATTTTCAAAAATGCTTGACAACGATGCAAACGGCGAATTAGAATCTCGCCTCTTCGCTGTAAACGATAAGTAGTTTGCAGCGACGTAAAGCGAAGGGTAAGTGCTCTGAGTTTTGCGATGTTCTTTAATAATTAACAGCCGATAAGCGTGGGCGTTTGAGGCGAAGTGATGTTGTCAGGTGACTGATGACGGTCCTTCGGACTTTAAACGCTCACGGAAATAGATTTGAATCATGCAAATGGTTTAAGTCGATTCCGTTGAGAATTCAAGATCGAACTGTAGAGTTTGATCCTGGCTCAGA
>NZ_JBIGIA010000019.1:0-97249 GCF_043555975.1 Pelomonas nitida
GCCAACACACCAAATAAGCAAACGTGCCACTACAGAAAATCGACCAATGCGCGCCTAAGTTGTTGATTCCAAATGGACCCGCTGGCGGAAAACGCTCGAAACGGCTGTTTGGTGTCGAACTCGGGGGCGCCGAAGACTTCTCGTTCTTCCAGCGACTCATCCCCGGCCTGTTCTTCTTCGTCGGCGTCACGCCGCCAGACATCGACCCGGCCCAGGCCTACGCCAACCATTCGCCGCGCTTCATCGTCGATGAGCGCGGGCTGGAGGTGGGCGTGCGGGCGCTGGCCCATCTGGCGGTGGACTATCTGGAATCGATCCGGGCCTGAGTGACGTCCGCCTCACGCAGATGGATGCCAACAGCCAGCGAACAGATCCGCGATCAGCACATCGGTGCATGGCGTGAGTGGGGCGAACGTCAACGTTGCGGTGACCGAATGCGGGGGCGTCAAGAGGGTATTCAGTGTCAGTTTTCGACCCACTGCTGCTGGTCAGTTGGAGAAGGCGCACGGCAGCTCTGCAGCGGGTGCGGTCATTCGACTTTTCGAACTCGATGCCCGGAAGCGGCCGTTCAACGTTCGACGTAAGGCGCGGCCCGCTTGCGGGACGCCCTCTTGACGGATGGGTTAGATGTCATCTCATGGCGCATGTACCGGCGGATTTCTGAGAACGGCAGCCTCCATTCGCTTGGCCGTTGCTCTTGATGCCCGCCGCGATAGGTGGGGCGGTGCTTCTGCTCATGAGCAAGCTCTGCGGAAACATGCAACCGCGGCCTCCCCAGAAACACAAGCTGATTTGTAAACGTGACGGTATTGCCTCGCCGCCGTGCAAGCCACCATTCGAAGTTTCCGGGGCCTTTGGCGGCAGATGTGACGAAGGCGGAGGTGGCCATTGGATGAGACGCCAAACGAGCGGCAGCTACTCGCCATTGACTCCGATACTGGCGTGGGGACCAGTATCCGGATGCACAACGCAAGAACTCGATGCTTTCGCCGAGAACAAGGCGCCCAGCGAAGAATCGGAAGCCTTCGATGGATTGACGGCGGTCGGCGATAGCGAGGCAGAACATGACGTCTAACGTGAAGATGAGCGGACGCCGAAGGTGGTCCGCTCCAGTGGCAGGTTAAACAACACCGTTCGCTGACGAAGTATCTTGTGCAGTAGGTGGTTGCTGCAGGCGCTCAGCGCGATATTTGCGAAAGCGCACCGCCGCCCAGAGAACGAGACCGGGAACGACCGGCATGCCAGCAAAAGCTACCAGCAACTTAAGGCGCTCGTTGTCTTCGGGAAGAATTGCGAAGATACCGTAGCCGACCGCCGCCAGAATTGCCGCGACGACGGGGAAAACAGCAATCCACGCAAGACGGTTGCCGGGCCCAACGAACGCGAAGCTGAAAACGAGCATTAGACCGGCTGCGCCCAACGCAGCAGTAAAGCGAAACAGCATGAACGCCGCAAGAACCCCTGCTACGTAGCCCGCGATTTTGAACAGTCGGCTCATGGGTTTGTTTAACGTCGGAGTTCAGCGGGCGGCGAAGCCGTCCGCTGCAATGAATGGTTGAGCAGCATCACGACAGATAGAGAAGCATTGCCTTGCCCGTGGCAGCAGCTTTTGAATAGAGCTGCTGAAGCGATTGAAAGTTGCTTTGAACATATTCGCGTTCTCCGTCATCTCCGCTCCAGCCCTGCGGATAGATCTCCGCTTCATGCGCACGATCTGCGTCAAAGCGCGACAACAACTCCTCAGATGAAACTGCAGCCAACGCCTGAGACGTCGCCTGAACTTCCTCCGGGCGCAAGTAGCGGAATGGCCCGTAGCCAGCGTCGGTGTCCGGAAGTTCTGTTCCCCCAAGAACTACCTGCGAGAGCGGCCCATCACCGCCCCAAGTTTCGCCGTTCAAGAGGAAGTGAATCAGGTGCCAAGACTTGTCGATGTCCAACGCATCTGGCGGCAAGTCCCCGTTTTCCGGATAGGCCAGCGCTTCCGCTTGGGGTGGGTTCTGCACGATTACCGCAAGCTCGGCGGGGGACAGCGGCAGGTAATTTCCGATCATCGACATGCCATTTGCCTCGTGCTGCTCAACGTTGAAGGTGAGCCGCGAGCGGCGGCTTGCCGAGGCGAGTCGGCTCGAGCGACTGGTTAGCCATCAGACCCGCCCCCACTCGGCGACAACCTTCGCAGCAACACGATTCTCGACGGCAGCATAGGCGCGGCTTCCAAGAATGAACTTCTTGAACTCGCCCGCATCCGCCCTGCTCTTACACCAGCGATTGGCTGAGGGGATGGCTCTGAGCTCCGGCGTAGGCGAAAAGTATGCGGTACATCGGAGTTGACTGAAAGCCTCATCGCCTGAGTGCCCGTCCGAGATGAACTGCCTGGTCAGATCGAATTCAAAGAACTCGCCCCGTCCAAAGTCGAATACGCCCCATTGGTAGAGAAGCATGTCTGAGCCGGGCTCCGAGTCCAGTCCAGTAGCCCGAGTTGACACAAAGAAGTCGAGTGCGGCTAACACCAGTTCATGTGGTCGGAGTGATGCGGTGCGAAGCTTGCGGCTTTCAAGAAACTTGACCCAAGCCCCTGCTGATTGACGCGGCGCAAAGTTGGTGGCCGCCTCCGAAGTGGACGCAAGCATCATTGGCGATAGCGCAAGGGCAGCGGTGGCGATTCGGCGTCCGGTATTCATGATGGCTAACGTGGAAGTGAGGGGCCGCCGAGGCGAAGCCGAGGGAACTGCAAGCGCAGCTTGCAGCGGTCCCGCTCGACTGCAGGGTTAGACGCGTTTCGGCAAAGTGTGGCTTAGAACTACGCTACCAGATATTGCTGTGCTTGCGATGAATGCGAGCATTGCGATTGCGCCGCCGTATCTCAGCTCGCCCCAAAGCTTAAGGATCAACCCAAGATAAATTATTGATGCGAGGCCAAATAGAAATTCGAGGCTTGCGATCAATACCTTCTGGCGCCTTGATTGCACTGCACGATGCATGGCCAAGAAGCATAGAGGCCAGGCGAACAAGACAACAAACAAGATTTCATCAACCTCCTGAAATTGAATCTGCTTGAAGGGCACTAGGACAGTAGTAGTAACCGCCTCACCTGTAGCAGGCTCGGAGCCTGGAGGCATCTTGGCGGTGCACTGACACAAGGGAAGGAAGAAGCACGCCAATACGATGATGGCTAACGCGCGCTTGATGCTCGCAATGTGTTTCACGGGCTAGCGTCTAACTAGGTTGTAGGGCGACAGTTTCGCTGCATAACACCGGCACCTGTCTGCATAACATCGGACACCTCCCGGGCCCGCAGGCCGCGTCATTGCTTGATTTCAAGCCGATTGACTGTTAATTTATACAGCATCAACGCTGCCAGCAAGTCCGGCATGCGGTCCGCTGCGTCGCGGAGGTCATTGTCTAGGCCTCCATCCGCAGGCGTGCTGCCCTTCAGGGCGGATTGGAGGCAAGGATGCTGGGTCCGTCAACAGCGCCCGATAGAGTGGCACCTCCGGTGCCAGTCGCTGCCTTGCCACCACTGCAGTCCAAGCGGCTGCTGGATCAGCTGAGGGAGCGAATTCGCTTCCTGCACTACAGCCGCCGTACCGAGGACGCGTACGTGCACTGGTGCCGGGCGTACATCCGCTTCCACAAGCTGCAGCATCCGAAGGACCTGGGCGGAGATGCCGTTGAGGCGTTCTTGAGCTGGCTCGCGGACGAGCGCCGGGTGGCTTCTTCGACCCACCGCCAGGCGCTGTCGGCCTTGCTGTTCTTGTACGGCAAGGTGCTGGGGGTCAACCTGCCGTGGATGCAGGAAATCGGCCGGCCGCGTAGTCAGCGCCGAATTCCCGTCGTGCTCACGCGAGAGGAGCTGGGTCGCGTTTTCGCGCTCCTGCAGGGCGAACATGCGCTGTTGGCCCAGTTGCTTTACGGAACGGGGCTTCGCATCACCGAGGCGCTGCAGCTCAGAGTCAAAGATCTGGACTTCGCGCATCGAGCCCTCATCGTCCGGCAAGGCAAAGGCGGCAAGGATCGAGTGCTTATGCTGCCGGAGGCTCTGCAGGCCCAGCTCAAGGTGCAGCTGCAATGTTCACATGTTCTCTGGTCGTCCGACCAAGCCGCAGGCACGGGCGGCGTCGAGATGCCCGACGCGCTGGAGCGCAAGTACCCAAGAGCAGGTGCATCTTGGGCATGGTTCTGGGTGTTTCCGCAGGACCATCACTCAGTAGATCCGCGCTCGGGCGTCGTGCGTCGGCATCACCTGTACGACCAGACCTTTCAGCGGGCATTCAAGCGAGCGGTCCAACGCGCCGGGATCCACAAACCCGCAACGCCGCACACACTGAGGCATTCGTTCGCCACGCACCTGCTTCAGGATGGCTATGACATCCGTACGGTGCAAGATCTTTTAGGACACTCCGACGTGTCCACCACCATGATCTACACGCATGTGCTAAAGGTGGGCGGTGGGGCCGTACGCAGCCCCATGGACACCATGGCTGCTCGGTCAGCGGGGGTATCACTTGAGGCCTACAGAGACAGCCAGGAAGCAGTCATTCGTGACTGACCGCTGACAGCCTTGACCTGCCAGCGGCCGACCTGAGGCATGCGACTGCTTTTGGCCAACCGCTGCCGCCGATCACCCCAGTCGGGCTGAGCGCGTCAGCTGGAATACCGGCACTCCCAAACGCCCCCGCAGCGCCCGCTCAGCTCGGCGCGAGGTTCAGGAAGATGCGTGACAGCCAGCCCACGGCGTGGGCGTCGGCGGTGGCGCCGCGGCCGCGCTGCTCGATGCGGACGTTGGCGATGGCCGTCGACGAGACGGCGTTGCCCTGGCCGATCATGCGCGGGTCCACCTGGCCCGAGAAGCGCAGCACGTCGACGTTGCGGTTCACGCCGATCTGCTTTTCGCCGCTGATCATCAGGTGGCCGTTGGGCAGCACGCCGGTCACGACGGCCGTGATGGCGCCCGTGAACTCGTTGGTGTTCTGGTTGCTGCCCTTGCCCTTGTTGTCATTGGCCGAGCTGGCGCCGGCACTGGCCCGCCCGAAGGAGTTGCCGGCAATGCCCGGCAGCGCGGTGACGCTGGCGGACAGGTTGCCCGTCTTGCTCAGCTCGCTGGTGCTGGTCTGCGTGGCCGACACCTTCTCGACGATGTTGATCGTCAGCGTGTCGCCGACCAGCCGCGCGCGGTGGTCCTCGAACAGCGGGCGGTAGTTGGCGCCCTGGTAGATGGAGCCGTTGGTCGCGGCTTGGGGCTGCACCGGCGGCAGGTTGACGACCGGCGTGTGCGCCAGTTCGACCTGCGGCTCAGGGTAGGGCGTCGCACACCCGGCCAGCAGGGCAGTGAATGAGAGGACAGCGATGAATTTCATGATGACGTCTCCACGAATGAGGCCGCGCAGCCGGCCGCCCCCTCCAGCGGCCGCCGTGGAGCCGGCTTTGCCGGTCCACCAGCGGCGCCCCCTTGAGGGGGCTGGCGAAGCCGGTAGGGGGTGGTCTTAAATCTGCGCGAGCTTTTGCAGCATCTGGTCCGACGTCTGCACAGCCTTGGAATTGAGTTCGTAGGCGCGCTGCGTCTGGATCATCTGCACGAGTTCTTCCACGACGTTGACGTTGGAGGTCTCGACAAAGCCTTGTTGCAACGCGCCCATGCCGTTGTTGTTGGGCGCGCCGGTGTTGGGCGTGCCGCTGGAGGCGGTCTCGGCGAAGAGGTTCTGGCCCTTCGGGTCCAGGCCGGCCGGGTTCACGAAGTTGGCGAGCTGGAGCTGACCGACCGTCTGCACGGCGGCCTGGCCGGGCAGCGTGACGCTGACGGTGCCGTCGTTGCCGATGGTCAGGCTCTGTGCGTTCTGCGGGATCGTGATGCCGGGCAGCACGGTGTAGCCGTTGCTCGTGACCATCTGGCCGTTGGCGTTGAGCTGGAAGCTGCCGTCACGGGTGTAGGCGGTGGTGCCGTCGGGCATCTGGATCTGGAAGAAGCCGTCGCCCTTGATGGCCAGGTCCAGGTTGTTGCTGGTCTGCTGCAGGTTGCCCTGCGTGTAGATGCGAGCGGTGGCCACGGGGCGCACGCCCAGGCCCACCTGCAGGCCGGTGGGCAGCGTGGTCTGCTCGGTGCTGTTGGCGCCGGCCTGGCGCAGGTTCTGGTAGATGAGGTCCTCGAACACCGCGTGCGAGCGCTTGTAGCCGTTGGTGGCGACGTTGGCGAGGTTGTGCGAGATGTTGTCCAGCTGGGTCTGCTGGGCTTCCATGCCGGTCTTGGCAATCCAGAGCGAGCGCATCATGGTCAGGTACTCCCGAGGAGTTTGGCGGACTGCTGTCCTTGGGTTTGCGCGAGCTGCAGCAGCTTCATCTGCTGCTCGAACTGGCGGCCGGCGGCGATCATGGCCACCATGGTTTCGACGGGGCTGACGTTGGAGCCTTCCAGCGCGCCGTCCTGCAGGCGGGCGGTCTGGTCGGCGGGCAGGTCACCGTCGGCGGCGCGGAACAGGCCGTCGTCGCCGCGGGTCATCTGCCTTGTCGTCTCGGGCGTGACGAGCTTCAGCCGGGCCACGGTGGTGGGTTTCTGGTTGGGCGACTTGGCGCTGATGGTGCCGTCGCTGCCGATGGACACCTCGCTGTTCTGCGGGATGTTGATCGGGCCGCCGTCGCTCAGCACCGGCATGCCGTTCCTCATGACGAGCAGGCCTTCAGCGTTCACGTCCAGCGAGCCGGCGCGGGTGTAGGCCTCGGTGCCGTCGTTGGCCTGCACGGCCAGCCAGGCGTTGCCCTGCATGGCCACGTCGAGGTTGCGGCCGGTGGGCGTCAGCGCGCCGGGGGCGTCGTTGTAGCCGATGGTGGTTTCCAGCGAGAAGGCGCGCGTGGACGCGCCGTCGCCGCGCACCGGCACGGCGCGAAACGCCTGCAGCTCGGCCCGAAAGCCGTTCGTCGTGACGTTGGCGAGGTTGTGCGAGAGCACGTCCTGCCGCTGCATGGCCGCCTTGGCGCCGGCCATCGACAGATAGATCATCCGATCCATGCCAACTCCTGGGTTCGGTGCGCGCGCCAGCGCCGCGCCCTCTCAAGCGGCCGCCGTGGAACCGGCTTTGCCGGGCCACTGGCGGCGCCCCCTTGAGGGGGAGCGCCGAAGGCGCTACGGGGGTGGGTCATCTGAGGTTGACGATGGTCTGCAGCACCTGGTCCTGCGTCTTGATCGTCTGCGCATTGGCCTGGTAGGCGCGCTGCGCGGTCACCATGTTGACGAGCTCGGCGGTCAGGTCCACGTTGCTTTCCTCGAGTGCGCCGGACTGCAGCGCGCCCATGTTGCCGTCACCGGGCACGCCGACGACCGGGTCACCCGAGGCGACGGTGCGGGTCCAGACGTTGCCGCCCATGGCCTGCAGGCCCTGCGGGTTGCGGAAGTTCGCGAGCTCCAGCTGGCCGGCGGGCTTGCTCTGGCCGTTGGAGTAGCGCGCCTGGATGATGCCGTCGTTGGCCACCGAGATGCCGGTGAGCTGGCCCGGCGCGTAGCCGTCCTGGGTCAGGTTGGTCACCGCGAAGCTGCTGCCGTTTTCCGTGGCGCCGGTGAGGTCGAGCTGGATGTCGGCGATGGCCAGCGTCGTGTTGCCGCGCGCACTGGTGCCCGCAGGGATGTTCATCGTGATCGGCGTCGTCGGCAGCGTCGGCGAGCCGCCCGTGGGCGGGAAGGTGATGGTGGTGTACGGCGTCATCGGGTTGCCGTTGGCATCCAGGTCGATGGCGGCGCCGTTGGAGTCGGTGTCGAAGGGCGTGCCGTTGGCCGTGGCGTAGACGTTCCAGGTGTCGTTGCCGTCGGCGTCGGTGGCGGCCTTCTGGAAGTAGAAGGTGACGGCGACGTCCTGGCCCTTGGCGTCGTACACCGTCATGGACGTCGCGTTGTTGTACGTCGTGCTGTCGGCCAGGTCGATGCCGGTGGTGGTGCCGCTGTCCGGGGCGGTCACGGGGAGCCGGGAGTCGAGGTTGAACTCCATGCTCACCTTGGTCGTCACGGCGGGAGCGATGCCGCCCGTGGGCAGTTGCAGCGGCTGGGCCGTGCCGGGCTGGATGACGCCCGCGCCGTTGGCCGGGTAGCCCATCAGCTTGAGCCCGTCGTTGTTGACGATGAAGCCGTCCTTGCTGATCTTGAACTGGCCGTTGCGGCTGTACAGCGTGGGGTTCACGCCGTCGCTGACCTGGAAGAACCCGCCGCCGTTGATGGCCAGGTCCATCGGGTTCTCGGTGGTCGTGATATTGCCTTGCGTGAACTGCTGGGCCACCGCCTGCAGTTGCGTGCCGATGCCGATCTGGTTCTGCCCGGCGCCGTTCAGTGCGGCGGCGTAGATGTCCGCGAACTCCGCCCGCGACGCCTTGGAGCCATAGGTGCCCGCGTTGGCGATGTTGTTGCCGATGACGTCGAGGTTCTTGGAAGAAGCGGCGAGTCCGGAGAGGCCTTGCTGGAATGCCATGGGGGAATCCTTGCGGTTGTCGTGCGGGTGAGCGTTCGATGGACGGCGGGAGAGTCGCCAGGTCAGTTGACGGCGGAGACGCTCGTGTAGTCCACCGGGCCCAGTCGGGCGAGGTTCAGCTTCAGGCTGCCGCCCTCGCTGTAGACGGCGTCGACCTTGTCGAAGGCATAGGTCGTCGAGGCGACGGTGGCGGTGCCGTTGGTGGCGGTGATGCGGTACTTGACCTCGCTGCCTTCCGCGGCCTTGGTGCCGGCATTCCAGCTGAAGGTCTGGCGGCCCGAGCCCTGGGCGCCGAGCTGCTGCGTGTCGATGACGGTGCCGGAGCCGTTCAGGACCTCGAGCTTCACGGCCTGCGCCGCGCCGTCGAGCTCGTAGCTGCCCTCGGCCACGCCCTCCACGACCTGGAGCTTGTCGCTCGGCACGCTGACCTCGCGGCCGACCAGCGAGATCGACTGCAGCGCCTGCATCTGGCCCAGCTGCGTGCCCAGGCTCTTGATGCTGGTGTCCAGCGTCGACAGCGACGTGACCTGCTGGATCTGGGCCATCTGGCTCGTCACCTGCGCGTTGTCCATCGGGTTGAGCGGGTCCTGGTTGTTCATCTGCGCGACGAGCAGCTTCAGGAATCGGTCCTGCGTGTCGGCGGCGTTCTTGGTCGACATGGTGCTGCCCGACGTGGAGCTGCTGGTGCCGTTGAGTGCGGAGAGGTCCATGGCTTGCCTTCAGCGGTCAGGATTGACCCAGTTGCAGGGTCTTGAGCAGCAGGCTCTTGGCCGTGCCCATGACTTCGATGTTGTTCTGGTAGGAGCGCGACGCCGAGATCATGTTGACCATCTCTTCCACCGGGTTCACGTTGGAGTAGGTCACATAGCCATCGGCATCGGCCTGCGGATGCTTGGGGTCGTGCACGCGGCGGCCGGGCGTCTGGTCTTCGGTGATGGTGGTCACGCGCACGCCGGCGTTGCCGCTGTCGTTGCCCGCGCCCATCAGCGCCGTCTGGAACACCACCTGGCGCGCCTTGTAGGCCTGGCCGTCCGGGCCGGCCACGGTGTCGGCGTTGGCCAGGTTGCTGGCCACCACGTTGAGTCGCTGGCTCTGCGCGCTGACGGCGCTGCCGGAGACGTTGAAGATCTGGAACATCGACATGGTTCAGCCCTCCGTCAGCCCTGGGTGTGCGACTTCATCGAGTCCAGCGTCGTGCGCACGGCGCCGTTGATGAAGCGCAGCGTGGCCTCGTACTTCACCGAGTTGTCCGCAAAGCTGGCGCGTTCGCGGTCCATGTCCACGCCGTTGCTGTCCAGGCTGGTCTGCGACTGCAGCGCGTATTCCTTGCCGCTCTCGCCGCGCGCACCGGCCAGCGGCGCGATGTGGCCGCGCTGCGTCGTCGCCATGCTGCCGGCGGTGGGCACTTCGCCGGTGGCTTCGCGCAGGGCCTGGGCGAAGTTGATCTCGCGGGCCTGGTAGCCCGGCGTGTCGGCGTTGGCGATGTTGCTGGCGAGCAGGCGCTGGCGCTCCGCCCGCAGCGTGAGCGCCTGGGTCTGGAAGTTCAGCGAGTCGGTGAGTCGGTTCAACATCTGGAGCCTCTTTCGAGGGGCGCGGCCGGAATGGCTTCTTGCACGAATTGTCTGAACCGCCCCCGAAAACATGAGCGGGATTAGCGCGGTCAAAGCCGGTCAATTCCGACCTCGTGCGCGGCAGCCCCTCCCTAAAGTGCCAGCCATGTTGCGTCGAACCGCATTTCTGATCGGCCTGGCCCTGGTGGGCGCGCAGGCCTGCGCCCAGACGGTGCTGGAGCCGGCGCTCATCGAGCGCGTGCGCCAGCTCGCCGAGGCCGCCGCGCGCGCCACCGCGCCGCCCGGCACGCGGGTCGCCGTCGAGATCGGCCAGCTCGACAGCCGGCTGCGCCTGGCGCCCTGCGCGCAGATCCAGCCCTACCTGCCGCCGGGCGTGGCCGTCTGGGGGCGCAGCCGCATCGGCCTGCGCTGCACCGCCGGCACGGCGCGCTGGAACGTCACGCTGCCGGTGCGGGTGGCCGTCTTCGGGCGCGTCGTCGTCGCCAGCGGGCCGCTGCCGGCCGGCGTGAACCTCACTCAAGAACAATTGGCGATGGCCGATATCGACATCGCAGCCGAGCCGGGCGCCGTGTTCACCGACGCCGGGCAATTGATTGGCCGCACGCTGGCGCGCCCCGTGGGCGCGGCGGAGGCGCTGCGTGCCCCGGCGCTGAAGTCGCGCCAATGGTTCGCCGCCGGCGAGACCGTGCAGGTCAGCGCCGTCGGCGACGGGTTTGCGGTGTCATCGGAGGCCCAGGCCATGGGCGCGGGCATCGAAGGCCAGGACGTTCGCGTGCGCTTCGAGAGCGGTCGCGTCGTCAGCGGCCGCGCCGTCGGTGAGCGGCGGGTGGAGGTGGCTTTGTGAGCAAAGCACCACGAATCGGCGGAACTGGGTCGAAAATCCGGCCAATTCCCGTTCAAGTTTCTGGGCCCGGGGCCGATAGAAGAGGAAACTCCCCCTGCAATGCCCCAGCGGGGCCCGCCCCGCACCCTGGAGAAGCTCATGAAGATCGGTAACAGCCCAGAAGGCACCGCCAGCACGGTGAAGGCCGAGCAGCGGCCGGCCGCCCGCAAGGCGGACGCCACGGCCACGACCGACGCCGCGCGTTCGGCTGCGGCCACTCCCGCGCCCAGCGCCCAAGTCGCCATCTCCAGTGCCGCCAAGATGGCCGCCAGCGCGGCCGGGTCCGACGACGGCAGCTTCGACGCCGCCAAGGTCGACCGCATCGCCAAGGCCATCTCCGAGGGCAAGTTCACGGTCAACGCCAATGCCATCGCTGACAAATTGGTCGCGAATGCGCAAGAATTGGTGAGCGCCCGCGGCAACAAGCACTGATCCCATGACCACCGTCTCGTCTCCTTCTCTCAGCGCCGAGCTGGAAGCGCCCCTGCTGGCCGTCGAGGCCACGCTGAACCAGCTGGGCGATGCGCTTGCGCGCCGCGACGCCGGCGCCATCGAGCAGCATGCTGCTGAGCTGCACCAGCACCTGGCCCGGGCGGTGCAGAGCTTCAGCGAAGCCGCCCGCAGTGGCGGTGTGCCGGCCGCGCTGCGCAGCCGCCTCGTGCGCGCCGGCGGCCTGCTGGCCGCGCAGCGCGAAAGCCTGGCCCGCGGCAACGCGTCGCTGGACCGCGCGCTGGACGTGCTGATCCCCAGCGAGCCGACCGGCCTGTACGGTGCCGGCGGCAAGGCGGAGCGGCGCAGCCTGGGCGGCGGCAGCTACACGGCCTGAGCCGCACCGCCCGCCAGAACCAGCCACCTCACGAGGTGGCTTTTTTTCGTACCGCGTCGAGGTAGGCGTGACCGTCGGGCGGCAGGCCGCTGCGCTGCGACGCCCAGATCATCTCGCCCAGCGCCTCCATCGCGGCGTGGTGCGCCTCGTGGCGCGAGTTGCGCTTGGCGGCCAGCAGGTCGACGGCCTGGCGGATGCCGGAGGGCTGGTCGATGGCGTGCTGCTCCGTGATCGTCAGGTGCATGGACAGGTGCAGGAAGGGGTTGGTGCGGCCTTCCTCGACCGTGTAGACCTTCTCCAGCGCGCCGGCCTCGTCGGCCAGCTCGGCGTGGTACTCGGGGTGTTCGGCGATCCAGTCCGCCGCGATGGCCTCCATCGGGATCAGCGGCGCGCCGTCACGCCATTTGCGGTAGGTGGCGCAGAAAAAGCGCCGGACTTCGAGCTGGGAGGGGGCGAACATGGGCGGATTGTCCGCGCAGCGGCGGCATCGGCCACGGCCAGGGGGCATCCCCGGCGAGGGGAGGTCCGGGGATCGTGGGCTGGTTCAGGCGTCGGGTTCGGCGGCATGGCCGTCCCAGCCGACGCGCTGGGCCCGCCGCCGCGTCTCGTCGGCCTCGCGCTCGGCGGCCATCAGTTGCTCGAACTGCTGGCGACCCAGCTTGGCGGCCGCGATGAGTGCGTTCTCGTCGCCCTGCAGCGGCACCATGCGGTTCAGCACCTCGATGTTGTGGCGGCGAAAGCGCATGGCCTGGCGGCGCGCGGCGTGCGGTTCCATGCCGGTCAGCTCCAGCACGCTGCGGGCGCTCATGAGGGCGGAGTCGAAGGTCTCGCGCTCGATGTGGCGCACGCCGGCCTCGTGCAGCTGGTAGTAGTGCTGCACGTTGCGCGCGCGGGCAACGACGGTGAGCTGCGGAAAGTGCTCGCGCGCCAGCTCGGCGATCTCCAGGCTCTGGCCGATGTCGTCGATGGCGATGACCAGCACGCGCGCGGTTTCGGCGCCGGCGCTCTTGAGCAGGTCCAGCCGCGTGGCGTCGCCGTAGTGCACGGTCCAGCCGAACTTGCGCAGACCCTCGATGGACTCGGCATCCTGGTCCAGCACGGTGGCTTCGATGCCGTTGGCGCGCAGCAGGCGGCCTACCACCTGGCCGTAGCGGCCGCTGCCGGCAATGATGATGGGTGCCGGTGGCGGCGGCGCTTCGTCGCGCTTCTTCTTCGCGCCGATGCGTGCGAGCTTCTGCGACATCAACCGGTCGCCGCCGGTCAGCAGCAGCGGCGTGAGCGCCAGCGACAGCGCGACGGACGCCACCAGCGCCGAGTTCTGCGCCGCGCTGATCATGCCCTCGCCCTGGGCGAGCTGGAACACGACGAAGCCGAACTCGCCGCCCTGGGCCAGCAGGATGACGAAGGCGGGCCGCTCCACCAGCGGGATCTTCATCGCCTTGGCCATCAGCGCCAGCACGAAGATCTTGCACACCAGCAGCGCGGCCAGCACCGCCAGCACCAGACCCGGCTGGCGGGCCACCGAGCGCAGGTCCAGCCCCATGCCGACGGCGATGAAGAACAGCCCCAGCAGCAGGCCCTTGAACGGCTCCAGGTCGGTTTCGAGCTCGCGTCGGTACTCGCTCTCGGCCAGCAGCACGCCGGCCAGGAAGGCGCCCAGCGCCATCGACAGCCCTACGGCCTGCATCAGCGCGGCCGTACCGAGCACCAGCAGCAGGGCGGCGGCGGTGAAGATCTCGGGCGTCTTGCTCTGGGCGATCCAGCGCAGCGCCGGCCGCAGCAGCAGCCGCCCGCCGAACACGATGACGACGATGGCCCCGAGGGCCTTGCCGGCGGCCAGCCAGGTGCGGCCGTCACCGTCAGCATGGCTGCCGCTGAGCGCCAGCACGGGCACGAGGGCCAGCACGGGGATGGCGGCGATGTCCTGCAGCAGCGCGACGGACAGGATGCTCTCGCCCGCCGTCGTGCGGCCGAGGTTGCGCTCGGCCAGCACCGCCAGCGCCACGGCGGTAGATGACATCGCCAGCCCCAGGCTGACGACGACCGACAGCCGCCAGGGGAAGCCCAGCGCGATGCCGACGCCCGTCAGCACCGCCGCGCAGCCCAGCAGCTGCACGCTGCCCCAGCCGAAGATGGGCCGGCGCATGGCCCACAGCCGCTTGGGCTCCAGTTCCAGGCCGACGAGGAAGAGCATCAGCACGACGCCGAGTTCGGCCACCTCGGGAATGGCGTCGGAGTCGGGCACCAGGCCCAGCACGGCCGGCCCGATCAGCACGCCGGCGACCAGGTAGCCCAGGATGGCGCCCAGCCGGGCCCAGCGCGCCAGCGGCACGGCGAGCACCGCCGCGGCCAGGAACACCAGGGGCAGTTGAAGCCAGTTGCCGTGATTCATGGCTGCCCCCTGCGGCCTGCGGCCTGGCCCGTGAGGCGGGCGGGAACTTGCCTGGGGCGGCGTGGTGCGGCGCTCATGCTGCACCCTCCAGTGGGGAGAACAGCGCTGGCCGTTCGTCCAGGGCCACGCGGGCTTCGTCACCCGCGCCGGGCTCGGCGAGGGGGTGGCACCACGCGGGGTAGTGCGACAGGCGCTTGACGAACAGGTCCGCATGGGCCTGGGCCTCGGCGGGCGTCACCCGATGCGCGGCGTGCAGGATCTGCGGGGGCAGCCAGTTCATGCCGCAGGTGTGGGCGGTTTGCCGGTAGGGCAGCAGGAAGTCGCCGATGGGGTGGTGGTTGTGGCCGCCCGGCGCATAGGCCTCGGCGCCGCCGCCGGTGGAGCTGACCAGCCAGAAGTCCTTGCCGTGCAGCGCCGTGCCGCCGGGGCCGTAGGCCCAGCCGAGGTGGGCCACCTCGTCCAGCCACAGCTTTTGCAGCGCGGGCATGCTGTACCAGTAGATGGGATGCACCATGACGACCAGCCGCGCGGCCAGCAGGGCCTGCTGCTCGGCGTCGACGTGGATGTGGAAGTCCGGGTAGAGCCGGTAGAGGTCGCGCAGCACCACCCGGTCGGCCACCGGCGAGGCGCGCAGCGTGTCCAGCAGCGTGCGGGTGATGTGGGAGCGGCCCAGGTCGGGATGGGCGGCGAGGACGAGGATGTCGCGGGCGGTACTGTCAGGCATGGGCGACTAGGGTAACTTCCCCGCACGACCGCTTTGTCCTCGTCACCCCTGATGCGCCTCTTCAACACCCTGGCCGACCTGCGGCCCCTGATCGGCCAGCCGCTGGGTCACAGCGACTGGATCACGGTCGATCAGCCCCGTGTCAACGCCTTTGCCGACGCCACCGAGGATCGGCAGTGGATTCACTGCGACCCCGCGCTCGCGCAGGCCGGGCCGTTCGGCGGGCCCATCGCGCACGGCTTCCTGACGTTGTCGCTGATTCCGTACTTCTTCGAGACCGGCTTCTCGGTCAACGAGACGCGCATGGTCGTCAACTACGGGCTGAACAAGGTGCGCTTCACGGCACCGGTGCCGGTGGGCAGCCGGCTGCGCGCGGGTTTTCGGCTGCTGGCCATGGACGACGTGGCCGATGGCGCAGTGCAGTTGACCGTGGAAGTGGCGGTGGAAGCCGAGGGGCGGGCCAAGCCGGTTTGCGTGGCCGAGGCCCTGGCACGTCACTACCGTTGAACCCCGCGTCCGAGGGGCTGCCGCCGAACGCGGCCACCACGTGGCGGGAGCAAGGTACGAATAGCCAGCTAGTATCGCGGCCGTTCCAACGATCGCTTGCCCCTTGCCATGGCCTCCAGCCTGCTAGTTCTTCTCGACGATATCGCCACCATCCTGGACGACGTGGCGACGATGACCAAGGTCGCCGCCAAGAAGACCGCCGGCGTGCTGGGTGACGACCTGGCGCTGAATGCGCAGCAGGTCAGCGGCGTGAACGCCGACCGCGAGTTGCCGGTGGTGTGGGCCGTGGCCAAGGGCTCGCTGATCAACAAGGCCATCCTGGTGCCGGCGGCGCTGGCCATCTCGGCGCTGGCGCCCTGGGCCATCACGCCGCTGCTGATGGTGGGCGGCGCCTACCTGTGCTTCGAGGGCTTCGAGAAGCTGGCCCACAAGTTCCTGCACAGCGCCGAGGAGGACGAGGCCCATCGCGAGGAACTGGTCAAGGCCATCGCCGACCCGCAGGTGGACATGGCCACCTATGAACAAGACAAGGTCAAGGGCGCCATCCGCACCGACTTCATCCTGTCCGCCGAGATCATCGTCATCGCGCTGGGCACGGTGGCGGGCACCTCGCTGACGAACCAGCTGGCCGTGCTGGTGGCGGTGTCCATCGCGATGACGCTGGGCGTCTACGGTTTCGTGGCCGGCATCGTGAAGATGGACGACGCGGGCTTGTGGTTGTCGCGCAAGGGCGGTGCGGTGGCGCAGTCGTTCGGCCGCTTCCTGCTCGCCGCAGCGCCGAAGTTGATGAAGCTGCTGACCGTGTTGGGCACGGCGGCGATGTTCCTCGTCGGCGGCGGCATCCTCGTGCACGGCATTGCGCCGCTGCATCACGCCATCGCACATCTGGCGGAGGGCCAGGCCTGGGCTGTGTCGGCCGTCATCGAGAACGGCGCGAACGCGCTGGCGGGTGTGGTGGCGGGTGCGCTGGTGCTGGCCGGCGTGATGGCCGTGCAGAAGCTGCGCGGGAAGTGATTTAGCCTAGAAACGGCAGTTGGCCGCTTGCTATGGCTGGAAACTTTCGTGGAGTCAGCGAGTTGAGTACTGACGGGCCGGTCACCATGTCGGTGAGCAGCGCTGCGCACCTGCTGGGCTGGCGCTTCGGGCGTCTGGCTGCGTTGCTTCTCCTGGCGGGCACGAGCCCGCTGCGTCGGCGCGCCTTGCCTGCCGCCCGCCTCGCCAGCCCCTCAGGCGCGCCCAACTGCCGTTTCTAGGCTCAGGCCGGCGTGTACGCCAGCCGCACGTAAATCGGCGCGAACGCCTCCGCCTGCGTGATCTCCAGCAGGCGCTCGCGCGCCAGCTCCAGCATCGCGATGAAGGTGACGACCAGCACGGCCTGGCCGCGGGTCACGTCGAAGAGGTTCTCGAACTCGACGAAGCGCTGGCCCTGCAGCCGGCGCAGCACGATGCTCATGTGCTCGCGCACCGACAGCTGCTCGCGGCTGATCTTGTGGTGCTGGTTGAGCTTGGCGCGTTTGAGGATGTCCAGCCAGGCGTCGCGCAGGTCGGCGGTGTTGACGTCGGGGAACACGGGCGTCAGCGACTGCTCGATGTGCACCTGGGCGCGCAGGAAATCGCGGCCCAGCTGGGGCAGGCGGTCCAGCCGCGCGGCGGCCAGCTTCATCTGCTCGTACTCCAGCAGCCGCCGCACGAGCTCGGCGCGCGGGTCCTCGGCCTCCTTGCCGTCCTCGGTCTTCTTGGGCGGCAACAGCATGCGCGACTTGATCTCGATGAGCATGGCCGCCATCAAGAGGTATTCGCTGGCCAGCTCGAGGTTGTGCCGGCGGATCTGGTCGACGTAGCTCAGGTACTGGCGCGTCACGTCGGCCAGCGGGATGTCGAGGATGTTGAAGTTCTGCTTGCGGATCAGGTACAGCAGCAGGTCCAGCGGGCCCTGGAAGGCTTCCAGGAAGACCTCCAGCGCATCCGGCGGGATGTAGAGGTCCAGCGGCATCTGGAACAGCGGCTCGCCGTACAGGCGAGCGACGGCCACGGCATCCACCGCTTCGGGCAGATCCGGCGAAAGCTCGCTGTTGTCGTCCGTGGCGACCGTGCTCATCGGCAGCTCGGGTCAGCGGCTCAGCGGCTGCCGTGGAAGTGGCTTGGCCAGGCCACTGGCGGCGCCCCGTTGAGGGGGCCGGCGACGCCGGTGAGGGGGCAGGCTGTCAAGCCTTCGTCTGGTAGACGTAAGGCTGCTGCGGCACGCGGGCTTCATCGAAGCCGGCCTGGGCCGTGCGATCCTGTTCACGGTCCCACAGCAGCGCGCGGCCGGCACGCTGTTCGGCTTCCAGCGTGGGGCGCTGGGCCTTGAGCTGCTCGATGAATTGGGTGGCTTCGGACTTGTAGGGCTTCCAGAACAGGGGCATGGCGGGTCTCGCAATCTAAGCGTGGGATTTTATCGGGCGCGCAGGTCGTCCAGCGCCGGGACCGCACCGAGGAGGGCCAGAATGCCCGCCAGCGGCAGCGTCGCGGTATAGCCCACGGTCTTGAAGGCCCAGGCGCCCACGAGGCCGCCGATGGCGAAGGCCAGCAACAGGCCGCCCAGCAGCCGCAGCCGGGCCGCGTTGGCGTCCAGGCCGTAGAGCGCCCGGCCGATCTCGATGCCGAGGTCGGTCACGATGCCCGTCACGTGGGTCGTGCGGATCTCGGCGCGCGAGACCTTGGTGATCAGCGCGTTCTGCAGGCCCATCGTGAAGCACAGCACCGCGACCGCAGCCGGAACGAGCAGGGCGCCCAGGCCGGCCAGCCATGCGCCGAGCAGGCCGAAGGCGATCAGGCAGGCGGCTTCCAGCAACAGCGGCAGCGCAAAGACGCTGTGAGCCTGGCGCCGGCGGCCGAAGTTGACGAGCACCGCGGTGCAGGCGGCGCCGGCGCCGAAGGACAGCAGCGCGCCGACGGCCGTCACCAGCGCGTGGGTCTGGCCGAGCACCAGGCCGTCGGCGGCGGCCGAGACCATGCCGGTCATGTGCGAGGTGTACTGGTTCACGGCCAGGAAGCCGCCGGCGTTGGTGGCGCCGGCGACGAAGGCGAGCAGCCAGCCGAGATGGGCATTGCCCTCGGCCGTGCGTTCGATCGCCAGTAGACGGCGCGCGTAGTGATAGGGCATGGCGGTTCGGCGAGTGGACCGGTGAGGCCCATTCTCGCCGTCGCCGGCGTGTCTCAGCGCACCCGCATGCCGGGCTGGGCGCCGGCGCCTGGCTCCAGCACGAAGATGCCCGGGTTGGCCTTCTCGTCGGCGTGGCTGGCGGCCAGCACCATGCCCTCGCTGACGCCGAACTTCATCTTGCGCGGCGCGAGGTTGGCGACCAGCACGGTCAGCTTGCCTTCCAGGTCCTCGGGCTTGTAGGCGCTGCGGATGCCGCTGAAGACGTTGC
Source organism: Pelomonas nitida (assembly GCF_043555975.1). Lineage (NCBI taxonomy): Bacteria > Pseudomonadati > Pseudomonadota > Betaproteobacteria > Burkholderiales > Sphaerotilaceae > Roseateles > Pelomonas nitida. The sequence continues at coordinate 18,761 of NZ_JBIGIA010000019.1, forward strand.
GCAGGCGGCCTTCGCCGGCGTCCAGCGTCAGGCGCAGCAGCTTGTCCGAGCCCTCCACCAGTTCGGCCTTGACGATCTTGGCGATGCGCAGGTCGACCTTGGCGAAGTCGTCGATCTTGATCTCCGCAGCGATGTCTTCACCACCGGGCGTGACCTTGGGCGCGGGCGGGGCTTCGAACAGCTGCTCGACCTTGGCCGTGTCCACGCGCTGCATCAGGTGCTGGTAGGCGCCGATCTGGTGGGCGCCCAGCGCGCGGGCGCTGTCCTTCCACTGCAGCGGCTCGACCTTCAGGAAGGTCTCCACCTGCTGGCTCAGCGCCGGCAGCACGGGCTTGAGATAGATCGTCAGCAGGCGGAAGGCCTCGATGCAGACGCTGCAGACGTCGTGCAGCGCGGCGTCCATGCCTTCTTGCTTGGCCAGCTCCCAGGGCTTGTGCTGGTCGACGAACTCGTTGACCTTGTCGGCCAGCGCCATGATCTCGCGCAGCGCCTTGCCGAACTCGCGCGTCTCGTACAGCTCGGCAATCGCGCCGCTCTGGCCGCGCAGCGTGTCCAGCAGCATGCGGCCTTCCACGCCCAGGTCGGCGCTCAGGCGTCCGTCGAAACGCTTGGTCAGGAAGCCGGCCGCGCGCGACGCGATGTTGATGAACTTGCCGACCAGGTCGCTGTTGATGCGGGCCGCGAAGTCCTCGGGGTTGAAGTCGATGTCCTCGACCTTGGCGTTGAGCTTGGCGGCGATGTAGTAACGCAGCCATTCGGCGTTCAGGCCCAGGCTCAGGTACTTCAGCGGGTCCAGGCCGGTGCCGCGGCTCTTGCTCATCTTCTCGCCGCCGTTGACGGTCATGAAGCCGTGCACGAAGACGTGGTTGGGCGTCTTGCGGCCGCTGAAGTGCAGCATGGCCGGCCAGAACAGCGTGTGGAAGTATGTGATGTCCTTGCCGATGAAGTGGATCTGCTCCACGGACTCGTCGGCCATGAAGGCGTCGAAGTCTTTGCCGATCTTGCCGAAGTAGTTCTTCAGCGAGGCCAGGTAGCCGATGGGCGCGTCCAGCCAGACGTAGAAGTACTTGCCCGGCGCGTCGGGGATCTCGATGCCGAAGTAGGGCGCGTCGCGGCTGATGTCCCAGTCGCTCAGGCGGTTGTTGCCTTCCTCATCGGGCTCGAACCATTCGCGGATCTTGTTCAGCACCTCGGGCTGCAGGCGGCCGGGCTCCTGCGTCCATTGCGTCAGGAAGTTGACGCAGCGCGGGTCGCTGAGCTTGAAGAAGTAGTGTTCGCTGGTCTTGAGCACCGGCGTGGCGCCGGACAGCACCGAGTACGGGTTCTTCAGCTCGGTGGGCGCGTAGACGGCGCCGCAGACCTCGCAGCTGTCGCCGTATTGGTCCTTCGCGCCGCACTTGGGGCATTCGCCCTTGATGAAGCGGTCCGGCAGGAACATCGACTTGGCGGGGTCGAAGAACTGCTCGATGGTCTTGGTCGAGATCAGCTCGTTCGAGCGCAGCGACAGATAGACCGCCTTGGAGAGCTCGTGGTTCTCGGGCCCGTCGGTCGAGTGCCAGTTGTCGAAGCTGATGTGGAAGCCGTCCAGGTACTGCTTGCGGCCGGCGGCGATGCCGGCGACGAATTCCTGTGGGGTCTTCTTCGCCTTTTCGGCCGCGATCATGATCGGCGCGCCATGGGCATCGTCCGCACAGACGAAGTGCACCTGCGAGCCCGCCATGCGCTGGTAGCGAACCCAGATGTCGGCCTGGGTGTACTCCATGATGTGGCCGATGTGGAAACCGGCGTTGGCATAGGGCAGGGCGGTGGTGACGAAGAGCTGTCGGGACATGGGCGCAGGAGCGGCAGGGCGGGCGGAAAACGGGAGATTTTAGGTTTGTGGCTCGACGGGGTCGGCCGGGCCGGCTTCAGGTTCGCCGTCGGCACCGGGTTCGTCGCTGCCGTTCTCGTCAGCGGGCTTGCCGTTCAACTTGCGTTGGCGCTTTTCCTCGGCCTTGCGCTTCTTGGCGAGTTCACGCTGGCGTTTCTCGTAGCTGTAGTTCGGGGTGGCCAAATGCGTTTCTCCTGGGAGCGCCTGCACGCGCGGGCGGCACCAATGTAACCCGCGGCTCCGGCATTCGTCGTGCAGCACTTGGCTCAGAAATCTCCAGACAGCCTCAAAGAATGAGGCTAAGTCACTGATTCGTAACACTTCTGAAACCTATCCACCGAGTCTGTGGATAACTTTGTGGAGAAACCCCTTCCGTCGACGCCAAGCCCTTGTGCGATGCGGCTCCTGTTAGGTTGCTGTTTTTTTGTGCAACAGAGCTGGTTCTATATGAATCAACAACTTAGCTTGGATGTGGTGAGGTTGGCTGGGCAGCAGGCGGGGGGCGTGTGAAGGCCTTGACGCATGCCGAAATTGGGGATAAGTCAAGCCTTCCTTGATCGGCAGAATGGGATTCGATGACAAAACCGTGTCGCTTGTCCCCGCCAACTGTGGACAACTCTGTGGGTCGGCTGACGACAGCCGCGCTAAGTGCTTGATCGGCCAATGTCTAGCTTGAACTGCCTGTTTTTAAGGCGTCGGTTTAGGTGGGGCGGCGATCCGGCGAGGGCTTGCCGGGTGCTGCCAGCTAAACTTACATCTTTAAACGGGTGGCAGCGGCTCAGATGGTGCATATGACGAGAGAGGGCGTAGGGCGCAAAAGCGCTTCGCGTACCGGTACTTTCGAGCTGAAATCTCGCCGCTTCAGCGTGTTGGGCTTGGTGCTCCACAGTGCCGACATGACCGAGCTCGCGGCCGATTGGGCCGAGCGCGCCGGTGTGGGTGGCTTCGAACACGAGCCCGTGGTCATCGACCTCAGCACCGTGGCACGCGCGCCCGTGTCCATCGCCCCCGAAGACCCGGGTGATCTGGCGCTCGATGGCCTGGCACCCGTGGACCTGCGCGCGATCGTCGATTTGCTGCGCGCCAGCCAACTGCAGCCGGTGGCTGTGACGGGGGCGACACCGGAGGAACTGGTGCTCGCGCAGGAGCTGGGTCTGGCGGATGCCGCCGAGGAGCCGGTGCCGGCTGCAGCGCCGGCGCCGACGGAGGCCGTGCGTGAGGTGGTGCGCGAAGTGGTTCGCGAGATCGTCGTCGAGAAGATCATCGAGAAGCCCGCGCCACCGACGCCGACGCTGGTGGTGGACAAGCCGCTGCGCTCGGGCCAGCGTGTCTACGCCAAGGGTGGGGACCTGGTCGTGCTGGCGCTCGTGAACCACGGCGCCGAGGTCATCGCGGATGGCAGCGTGCACGTCTACGCGCCGCTGCGCGGCAAGGCCATCGCCGGCGCGCGCGGTGACACGGCGGCCCGCATCTATGCACACAGCCTGGAGGCGGAGCTGCTGGCCATCGCCGGCATCTACCGCACGACCGAGAACCCGCTGCCCGCCGATGTGGCGGGCAAGCCCGCGCAAGTGCTGCTCGACGGTGAAAAGCTGCTGATGCAGCCGCTCGCCTTCTAAGCTCAACACCGATTGAACTGAACGAACAGGAAAGCCCCAGATGACCACCAAGATCGTCGTCGTCACCTCCGGCAAGGGCGGGGTCGGCAAGACCACCACCAGCGCGAGCTTCGCCACGGGCCTTGCGATGCGCGGCCACAAGACCTGCGTCATCGACTTCGACGTGGGCCTGCGCAACCTCGACCTCATCATGGGCGTGGAGCGCCGGGTCGTGTACGACCTCATCAATGTCATCAACGACGAGATCAAGCTGACACAGGCGCTCATCAAGGACAAGCAGCTCGACAAGCTCTACATCCTGGCGGCCTCGCAGACGCGCGACAAGGATGCGCTCAAGCAGGACGGCGTGGAGCGCGTGCTCAACGAGCTCAAGGAGATGGAGTTCGACTTCATCGTCTGCGACTCCCCGGCCGGCATCGAGACCGGCGCGCTGATGGCCATGCACTACGCCGACGAGGCGCTGGTGGTGACCAACCCCGAGGTCTCGTCGGTGCGTGACAGCGACCGCATCCTGGGCATGCTCAGCAGCAAGACCAAGCGCGCCATCGACGGCGGTGAGCCGGTGAAGGAGCACCTGCTCATCACGCGCTACAACCCCAATCGCGTCGAAGGCGGGCAGATGCTGAGCCTGGACGACATCCACGAGATCCTGCGCACCCCGCTGATCGGCGTGATCCCCGAGAGCGAAAGCGTGCTGCAGGCGTCCAACCAGGGGCTGCCCGCCATTCACATGCAGGGCAGCGATGTGTCCGAGGCCTACAAGGACGTCGTGGCGCGTTTCCTTGGCGAAGACAAGCCCATGCGTTTCACCGAGGTCGTGAAAGCCAGCTGGTTCAAGCGCGTTTTCGGGGCGAAGTAAGGAGGCAGGCTCATGGGATTCCTGAACTTCTTCCTTGGCGAAAAGAAGAGCTCGGCCAGCGTCGCGAAAGAGCGGCTGCAGCTCATCCTCGCCCACGAGCGCAACGGGCGCAGCAGCAGCCCCGACTACCTGCCGCAGCTGCAGCGCGAGCTGGTGGAGGTCATCAGCAAGTACGTGTCCATCCATGCCGAGGACATCAAGGTCCACATGGAGCGCCAGGGCGACCTGGAGGTGCTCGAGGTGAAGATCGAGTTGCCCGAGACCAAGTAAGCCCCTCGCCCAGCCTTGCCTGGCTGAACGCCGGCAAGTCTGGTCGGTCCCCCGAGGGGACGCCGATGCTCGCGGCATCGAGCCGCTCGCACATCGCCAGACGGGCCGGCTTGGGGCGGCCCGGCGCTCGGCCCGACTTGCAGACGGCTACTTTGCCGCGCGCGCCTGCTCGCGCTGCATGAACAGGTAGAGGCTCTCCACCTTGGCGCGCGCCCACGGCGTCTTGCGCAAGAACTTCAGGCTGGACGCCACGCTGGGATCGATGCGGAAGCACTTGATCTCGATGCGTTCGCCCAGCTCACGCCAGCCGAAATACTCAACCAGGGCGGTCACGATGGCCTCGAGCGTGAGGCCGTGCAGAGGGTCTTTGCTGCCGTTCATTCGTGGGTGAACTGGTCGGAGTTCTTGCCCTTGAACTGCGCGTAATAGCGCTTGATCTCGGCCATGTCGGCCTCGACGTCGCCGGTGGGCGTGAACAACGGGCCCAGTCCCACGAGCTTGCGCGGGTAGTCCATGTAGGCCATGACGATGGGCAGCTTGGCCGTGACGGCGATCCAGTAGAAGCCGGTCTTCCAGTAGATGGTCTTGCTGCGCGTGCCCTCGGGCGGCACGATGAGCTGCACCGGGCCGTCGGCCGCCTGCAGCGCGGCCGCCGAGGCGGCGACGAGGTTGTTGGACTTGCTGCGGTCCACCGGGATGCCGCCCAGCCAGCGCATCAGCCCGCCGAAGGGGAACTTGAAGATGGAGGACTTGCCCATCCAGTACGGCGTCAGGCGCAGCGCGAAGGCGGCGAACAAGGTGTTGGGCAGGTCCCAGTTGCTGGTGTGCGGGGCGGCGATGAAGACGCTTTTGTGGGCTTGCGGTGGCAGCTCGCCTTGTACGGTCCAGCCGGCCAGCCGCAGCCACGTGAGGGAGACGCCGCGCAGCACGGTGCTGAGGCCAGGCGTCGTGAAAATCGTTCGATGCATGCCGCGATTGTCCCGTCGCAGCCCTCTGCTCGAAACTGAGGCAGATTAAGAAAATGCCTGAATGAGCAAGCACTTAACGCGTCCGCCCGCAGGCTGTTCACGGGTTTGTCCACAGGCGCTGTGGACGGCGGCGCCCTCGCAAGGCGCCGCCCGGGCGGTCACTGGTTAGTGCAACCGGAAGTTCGAGACGGACTTCACCAGCTCGGCCGACTGCTCCCGCAGGCTCTCCGCGGCGGCGGCGGACTCCTCCACGAGCGCGGCGTTCTGCTGTGTCATCTGGTCGAGCTGCTGCACGGCCTGACCGATCTCGCCCAGCGTCGTGGCCTGGTTGGCGCTGGCCGCCGAGATCTCGTGGATGATGCGGCTGACGCGTTGCACGCTGGCCACCACCTCGCGCATGGTCGCGCCCGTGTCGCTGACCAGGCGGCTGCCGCCGTCCACGCGCTCGACGGACACCGAGATCAGTGTCTTGATTTCGCGCGCGGCCTGGGCCGAGCGCTGCGCCAGCGCACGCACCTCGCTGGCCACCACGGCAAAGCCCCGGCCTTGTTCACCGGCACGCGCGGCCTCGACGGCGGCATTCAGCGCCAGGATGTTGGTCTGGAAGGCGATGCCGTCGATGACGCCGATGATGTCGGCGATCTTGCCCGACGACTGCTGGATGTCGTTCATCGTCGTGATGACCTGCTCCACCATCGCGCCGCCGCGGTCAGCCACTTGAGAGGCCGCCTGCGCCAGGCCGTTGGCCTCGCGGGCGGAGTCCGCATTCAGCCGCACGCTCTCGCCGAGCTGCGCCATGGCGGCGCCGGTTTCCTCGAGGCTGGCCGCCGCGTTTTCCGTGCGCTGGGACAGGTCCGAGTTGCCGGTGGCGATCTCGGCCGAAGCCATCTGCACCTGCTCGGCCGCGCCGCGCACACCCTGGATGGTGCTCGCCAGGCGCTGCTGCATGTCGCGCAGCGAACCGTTCAGCGCGGCCAGCTCGTCGGTGCCGTCGACGACGACGGCCTGGCGCAGGTCGCCCTCGGCAATGCTGCTGCTCAGCGCCTGCGCATGGTCCAGCGGCGCGGTGACCGAGCGGGTGATGACGTTGGCGATGACGACGCCGAGCGCCAGCGCGATCAGCAGCAGCACCATGACGACCTGGCGGGCCTGGTTGACCTGCGCCTGCGCTTCGTCGCGGGCGGTTTGCAGCAGTTCGCGGGTGTGATCGGCGTAGGCGTCGATGGCGCTCAGGTAGCGCTCCATGGCCGGCAGCAGTTCGTTGACGGCACGCAGGTGGATGTTCTCTCCGCCGGCCTTGGCCTTGGCGACGACTTCACGGGCCGCCTGGTATTGCTTGCGGCCGTCGTTGACGGCGTTCAGCAGGCGTTCGGATTCAGGGTCTTGCTTGAGCTTGTCGAGCTCTTCCTGGATCTTGTCGATGCGACCGCTGACTTCCTTGGAGCGGGCGGTGAAGCCTTTGACGAAGCCTTCGTCCTCGACCACCAGCGCCACGATGCGGCGCAGGATGTTGCCTTCGGTCAGGCCGGCCCATTGGCGCGCGAGCTCCAGCGTGCGCATGTCGGCTTCCACGAGGTGGTCGATGCGTTGGCTCAGCGCCGAGACGCGCAGCATGCCGACGATGGAGGCCACCGTCAGCAGCACCATGACCAGCGCGAAGCCGGCGAGCACACGGGAGCGCAATTTCCAGTGGTTGAGCTTGAACATCTTGGACGTCTCCGTCATTGAAAGAGGGTGGCTTGAACTCTCGCGATCCTCGCCGGATTTCAGCGCCTGGCAAGGGTTGATACCAGGCGCAGATGTGCAATGCTGGGCTGAAGCGGCTGGCGAGTGTCAGCGCTGTGGTGCCGTCGCGTCGGGCGGCCCGAGCGTGACCGGGCTGCGGGGTTCGGCGACGCAGGGCAGGATCAGCCCGTCGGCTTTCTCCTCGGCGCTCAAACCCGGCCAGGCGATGCGGTGCTCGACGCGGCCGCTGATGCAGCGCGCCAGGCAGGTGCGGCAGGTGCCGTTGCGACAGGACCAGGGCAGTGCAATGCCAGCAGCCAGCGCGGCGAGCAGCAGCGGCTGGTCGGCGGGACAGTCGAAAATGGCGCCTTGCGGCTCCAGCCGCACCTGGAAGCTGGCCACGCCGGCCGATCGTGGCTCACTCATGAAACTCTCCTCTTTGCCCACCCGAGGCGGCGCCGCACCGGTGCCGCCTGCCGGCGCCTGGCCGCGGCCTTCGTCGGGGGCCTGCTGTCGATGACGTCGCCCCATCTTGCCAGCCCATCCGTCGCGGCTCGCTATCTCGCGGGCTACCCGCCCGAACTGATCGAGCAAGCCGACGCGCTCCACCGCGAAGGCCGCCTGGCCGACCATCTCGCGCATCGCCTGCCCGAGCGCCACGAGGTGCGCAGCGACGGCGCGCTGTTCGACTATGTGCAGGCCTTGAAGGCCCGCCACCTGCGCAACGCCGAGCCGCTGAACTCGGTCAACTACGACGCCAAGCTGCGGGTGCTGCAGCACGCACTGGGCACGCACACGCGGCGCACGCAGGTGCAGGGCGCCAAGCTCAAGATGCGCCGCGAGATCCGCGTGGCCACGCTGTTCAAGGAGGCGCCGGCCGCGCTGCTGCGCATGATCGTCGTGCACGAACTGGCTCACCTGCGCGAGCTGGAGCACAACAAGGCCTTCTACAAACTCTGCCAGCACATGGAGCCGGAGTACTTCCAGCTGGAGTTCGACCTGCGGCTGTACCTGATGAACCAGGAGAACCCGCAGTGATCTTGTTGGCGCCCATGGAAGGGCTGTTGGATCACATCCTGCGCGACGTGCTGACGCGCGTGGGTGGTGTGGATCGCTGCGTCAGCGAGTTCATCCGCGTGACGGACCAGCTGCTGCCGGCCCGCGTGTTCACACGCATCGTGCCCGAGCTGAAGAACGGGGGGCGCACGGCCGCTGGCGTGCCGGTGCATCCGCAGTTGCTGGGGTCGGATGTGCAGTGCCTGGCCGAGAACGCCGCCCGGCTGGCCGAGTTGCGGCCGGAAGGCATCGATCTGAATTTCGGCTGCCCGGCCAAGTGCGTGAACCGCCATCGGGGTGGCGCCGTGCTGCTGGACGAGCCCGAGCTCATCCACGCCATCGTGGCTGCCGTGCGCCGCGCGGTGCCGGCCGGCATCATGGTGTCGGCCAAGATGCGGCTGGGCTACATGGACACGAGCCGGACGCTGGACGTGGCGCGCGCCATCCATGCCGCCGGTGCGCAGGAGATCGTCGTGCACGCCCGCACGAAGGCGGATGGCTACAAGCCACCGGCGTATTGGGAGCGCATCGCAGACATTCGGGCCACCGTGCCGCTGACCGTCATCGCCAACGGCGAGATCTGGACGGCCGAACACGCTGCGCTCGCCCGCGAACGCAGCGGTTGCGAGCACCTGATGCTCGGCCGCGGCATGGTGGCCGACCCCGGCCTGGCGCTGCGCGTGGCCGGGCAGCGCGCAGCGCCGTTGCCCTGGCCTGAGCTGTTGCCGTTGATGCAGGACTTCTTCGACCAGGTGCGAGCCCGCGTGGCGCCCAAGCACCAGGGCGGCCGGCTCAAGCAGTGGCTGCACTACCTGAAACGCGCCTACCCGGAGGCCGAGGCGGCGTATGCCGAGCTGCGCACCGTCAATGATGCCGGCGAGCTGGCGCGGCGTCTCTTCGGGCCTCAGCAGGCCTGAGCGGCCTTCGCGGTCTTCGCGGCGGGCCGCGTGGCGGCGGCGCTCTCCGTGCGAACGCTGACCCATGCCACCGCCAGGCCGCCCAGCGGCAGCACCGCAGCGGCCCATGGCAGCGCGAGCAGGTCGGCGCCTTGCGTGATGACCACGCCACCCAGCCACGCGCCCAGTGCATTGCCGAGGTTGAAGGCGGCGATGTTCAGGCTGGAGGCCATGCTCTGGCCGGCGCCCTGCGCCTTGTCCAGCACGCGCAACTGCAGCGGTGCCACGGTGGCGAAACCGGCGGCGCCCAGCAAGCCGATGAAGAGCACCGCCAGCGCGGGGTGGGGCAGGGCCCAGCGCATCAGCGCCAGCACACCGGCCAACACCGCCAGCGTGCCCAGCAGCGTGGGGACCAGCGCGCGATCCGCCAGGCGGCCGCCGATGACGTTGCCGACGACCATGCCCACGCCGAACACCAGCAACACGGCCGAGACGCCGGCGTCGCTGAACCCGCTCACCTGCTGCAGCAGCGGTTGCACGAAGGTGAACACCGTGAACACGCCGCCGAAGCCCAGCACCGTGGCGCCCAGGCCCAGCAGCACGTGGCCGCGCTTGAGCACCTTGAACTCCTCGCGCATGGACATCGCGCTGCCCGCGCCCGCCTCGCGGGCGGACACGAACACGGCGATGACGGCCATCGCCACCAGGCCGATGGCGCTGACGGCCCAGAACGTCGAGCGCCAGCCGAAGTGCAGACCCAGCCACGCGCCGGCCGGCACGCCCAGCAGCGTGGCCACGGTCAACCCGGTGAACATCGTCGAGATGGCCGAGGCCTTGCGGTCTGCGGGCACGACGCTGGTGGCCACCACGGCGCCCACGCCGAAGAAGGTGCCGTGGGCCAGCGACGTGACGACGCGCGCCAGCATCAGCAGCTCGTAGCTGGGGGCCAGCGCGCAGGCCAGGTTGCCCAGCGTGAAGATGGCGATCAGCGCCAGCAGCGCGGTCTTGCGCGGCACGCGGCTCAGCGCGGCGGTCAGCACCGGCGCACCGACGAAGACGCCCAGCGCGTAGCCGGAGATCAGCAGGCCTGCCGTGGCGACGCTCACGTGCAGGTCCCCCGCCAGCTGCAGCAGCAGGCCCATGATGACGAACTCGGTGGTGCCGATGCCGAAGGCGCCGACCGTCAGCGCGTACAGCGCCCAGGGTCGGCGGGAGGTGGGGGCGGCGGCCGACGCCGCTGGTGAAGAGGGATGCATGTCGGTCCGCCAGCAAGGCGGTGAACGAGGAGATGGCCGGCAGGTTAGGGAATTCGATTCGATGTAAAAACCACCAGATCACCGAATCAGTTTCAACGCTTCATTGAAAGACACCCGGGCATGAGCAGCCGTCTGGACGACCTGAACCTCTTCCTGCGCGTGTTCGATGCGGGCTCCATCAGCGCGGCGGCGCGCAGCCTGGACCTGTCGGTCGCCGTGGCCAGCCAGCGGCTGCGCGCGCTGGAGCAGTCGCTCGGCGTACGGCTGTTCCATCGCACCACGCGCAGCCTCACACCCACCGACGAGGGCCTGGCGCTGGCCGGGCAGGGGCGCCCGCTGGTGGACGACCTGCAGACGCTGATGGCCGGCTTGCGCCAGGCCGGCACGGCCGTGACCGGGACGCTGCGCATGACGACCTCGACGACATTCGCGCGCCAGTACGTGTCCCCGTGGCTGCCGGAGTTCATGCGCCGGCACCCGCAGCTGCGGCTGAGCCTCGATCTGTCGGACCAGGTGCATGACCTTGTCACCGCCGGTTTCGACCTGGCGCTGCGCATCGGCGCGCTGGAGGATTCCAGCCTGGTGGCGCGCCAGCTGGCGGTGAACCGGCGCGTGCTGTGCGCATCGCCCGACTATCTGCGCCGCCGCGGCCACCCGGCGCGGCCGGAGGATCTGATGACGCACGACTGCCTCATCCTCGTCGGCAGCCAGGGCCGGGCAGATGAATGGCGCATGAAGGACCGGCGCGGCCGCGAAGTGGCGGTGCGCGTGGACGGTCCGTTGGAAAGCAGCCAGGGCGAGGTGTTGCGCGACGCCGCCGTGGCGGGCCTGGGCATCGCCGTGCACTCGACCTGGCATGTGGCCGAGGACCTGCGCGCCGGCCGGCTGGCCGTGGTGCTGCCTGACTGCAAGCTGCCCGCGACGGGCATCCACGCCGTGATGCCGCAGCGCCGGCTGGTGCCGGCGCGCGTGACGGCCTTCGTCGACTTCATGGCCGAGAAGCTCGGCGGCGTGCCGCCGTGGGAACGCGACGCGGCACCCGCCCCGCGCGCCCGGCGCCGGCCGTGATCAGCCCGGCTGTTTGGTGATGCGCAGGTAGGGCTTGGGCGCCTGCCAGCCGGCGGGAAACAGCGTCTTGGCGTCCTCGTCGCTGACGGAGCCGGCAATGATCACGTCTTCGCCTTGCTGCCAGTTCGCGGGCGTGGCCACCTTGTGCTTGGCGGTGAGCTGCAGCGAGTCCAGCACGCGCACGATCTCCTCGAAGTTGCGGCCCGTCGTCATCGGGTAGGTCAGGATGAGCTTGATGCGCTTGTCCGGCCCGACGATGAAGACCGAGCGCACGGTGGCGTTGGTGGCCGCGGTGCGCCCGTCGGACGTGCCGTCGAGGTCGGCCGGCAGCATGTTGTAGAGCTTGGCGACGTGGAGGTCGTGGTCGCCGATCAGCGGGTACTTGGGCAGGTGGCCCTGCGTCTCCTCGATGTCGGCGGCCCACCGATGGTGGTTGTCCACCGGGTCCACCGACAGGCCGATCAGCCGGGTGTTGCGGCGCGTGAATTCGGGTTCGATCTTGGCCAGGTAGCCGAGCTCGGTGGTGCACACGGGCGTGAAGTCCTTGGGGTGCGAGAACAGCACGACCCAGTGGTCGCCGATGAAGTCGTGGAAGCGGATCTCGCCCTGGGTGGTCTGTGCGGTGAAGTCGGGGGCGAGGTCGTTGATGCGCAGGGACATGAAGGGCTCCTGGGGTTGGGCTGCGGCGGCGCGTCGATGATAGGAATCGCGTGCCGCGGCGTCCTCTGCGCGTGCCGCATGAGCTTGTGCGGTTTCCTTCTGATGCCACCAGCGGCCGGGCGAGCCCCGGCGCACGCGCGGATGACCTTCGCAACTTCCGCCGTGTCGGGGACTGGCCCTAGCATGCGCGCATGAAGATGCTCCTGACCTTGCTGGTCAGTGCCTGCGCCACCGGCGCGGCGCTGGCGCAGACCCCGACGCCCCCTCTCACCCTCGAACGCATCACGGCCGACCCGCCGCTGGCCGGCCGGCTGCCGCGGCAGGCCGAGGTCTCGCCCGGCGGGCGATGGGTCAGCTTCCTGCGGCCCTCGCAGGCCGACAGCGAGGTGCTGGAACTGTGGGCCCAGCCGGCAGACGGCGGCGAACCGCGCAAGCTCGTTGGCGCGGCCGACCTGCTGGGCGGCGCCGAGCAGAAGCTGTCCGAAGCCGAAAAGATGGCGCTGGAGCGCCAGCGCATCAGCCAGCGGGGCATCACCGGCTACCAGTGGTGCGGCAGCGACGACAGTGCGCTGCTGTTCCCGCTGTCGGGCGATCTCTACATCGTGCGGCTGACGAGCGCCGGCCCGCGCGCCGAGAAGCTGCCGCTGGCGGCCGGTGCGCCCAAGCAGGACCCGCGCTGCGCGCCCGATGGCCGCAGCCTGGCCTATGTGCAGGGTGGCAACCTCTTCACGCTGCCGCTGACGGCCGGTGCCCAGCCGCGCCAGCTGACGCAGGACGGCGGCAACACCGTGGGCTGGGGGCTGGCGGAGTTCATTGCCGCGGAGGAGCTGTCGCGCCAGCGTGGCTACTGGTGGAGCAAGGACGGTCGCCAGCTGCTGGCGTTGCGCGTGGACGAGTCCGGCGTGGCCGTGAAGACGCGTGCGCAGATCTTTGCCGACCGCACGGACATGACGCAGCAGCGCTACCCGGCCGCCGGTGCGGCCAACGCGAGCGTCACGGCCTTCGCCATCGACGCGGCCACCGGCGAGAGGCGCGAACTGCCGCTGCCCGCGGGCGCGCATTACGTCGCCCGCGCCGGCTGGTTTGCCGACGGCACGCCGTGGCTGCAATGGTTCACGCGCGACCAGACGCGGCTGACGCTGACCGAGTTCAAGGTCGGCGCCGGGCCGCGCGACATCACGACCGAGACCGACCCGGCCTGGGTCGAGGTGCACGACGATCTCGTCGAGACGCCGCGCGGCCTGCTGTGGTCCAGCGAGGCTTCGGGCCGGCGCCAGCTGCTGCTCGTGAACCGCGCGAGCGGCACGCGCACGCCGCTGACGCAGTCGGCCGAGCCGGTGGCCCATGCGGTCTGCGCCAATGCGCAGCAGCTCGTCTTCGCGGCCTACGCCGATCTGGGCAAGAGCCAGGAGCTGTTCGTCATGCCGCTGGCTGGCGGCAAGGCGCAGCCGCTGGCCGGGGCGGCGGCACGGCAATGGCGCGATGCCAAGGCCGATGTCGGCTGTGGCCGGCTGCTCGTCACGCGGTCGGCCTGGGGCGAGCCGCCGCAATTCGAGTTGCAGCCCGTGGGCGCGGGCCGGGCGATCGCGCTGGCCGGTGACGCGCCGGACCCGCTGCTGCGCCGCATCACCACGCCGCCGCAGGTGCTGGCCATCACGGCCGCCGACGGCAGCACGCCGCTGAACGCCTTCTTCTTCGCCGCGACGGGCCGCCACGACGGCCCGCGCCCGGTCATCGTCATGGCCTACGGCGGCCCTGGCGCGTCCACCGTGAACTGGGGCTGGGGCCGGGACCTGCCGCTGATTGCCTACTGGCAGCAGCGTGGCTACGGCGTGCTGACGCTGGACACGCGCGGCATGGCCCACCGCGACCGGGCGTTTACGCGCGCCCACAGCCGCGCCTTCGGCAAGACCGAGGTGGCCGACCTGTTCGCCGCCGTGCGCCAGCTGCCGGCCCAGGTGCCGGGCGTGGACCCGGCGCGCATCGGCTTCTTCGGCTGGAGCTACGGCGGCTTCCTCGGGGCGCGTGCCGTGCTCGACGCCGACTCGCCGTTCGCCGCGTCCGTAGCCGTTGCGCCGGTGACCGACTGGACGCTCTACGACACCGCCTACACCGAGCGTTACCTCGGCATGCCGGATGGCGGCAAGGCGGCGCCTTATGCCAGTGCCGACCTGCCGTCCCGCGCCGCGCTGCTCGCCAAGCCGCTGCTGCTGGTGCATGGCACGGCGGATGACAACGTGCTGTTCGAGCACACGCTGCGCCTCGTCGAGGCCTTGCAGAACGCCGGCAAGACCTTCGATCTGCAGATCTACCCCGGCAAGGCCCACGGCATTGCCGGCCGCGCAGCGCGGCTGCACCTCTACCGCACGATGGACGCGTTCTTCGAGCGGCATCTCAAGCCATGAGCCTCGTCTACTCCACCGACTTCGGTCGTGCCTGCCCCGGCTGCGGCCAGCCGGTGGCCCAGTGCGCCTGCAAGGCCAAGGCGCGGCCCGCGGGTGACGGCATCGTGCGCGTGCGCCGCGAGACGGCCGGCCGCAAGGGCAAGGGGGTCACGGCCATCCACGGCCTGCCGCTGGACGATGCGGCGCTGGCGGCACTGGCCAAGCAACTGAAGGCCGCCTGCGGCAGTGGTGGCACGGCCAAGGACGGCGTCGTCGAGATCCAGGGTGATCACCTGGAGACGGTGGTCCGCTGGCTGCAGGCGCGGCCCGAGGGCTGGACGGTCAAGCGCGCGGGCGGTTAGCGGCGGCTGCGCTGGGTAAGTCGCCGGTAATACCGCCGACGGCATGATGGCGCTCCCGATCTGAAACGGAGCTCTCGTGAACGTCACCGTCCCTTCGCCCCTGCGCCCGCTGCCCCTGCTGTTTGTTGTTGCGGCGCTGGCGCCCGCAGTCTCCCGCGCCCAGGCGCCCGATGCGGCCGGCGCGCCCGGTGCCGAGCCCTCCCGTTTCGCGCTCGGCGTGGGCGTGGCATCGCGGCAGTTCGCCTATGCCGGCAGGGAGCGCAAGAACCAGGCCCTGCCGATACTGCTGTACGAGAACAGCTGGGTTCGCGTGGCAGGCCTCGGGGCCGAGTTCAAGCTGTGGCGCCAGCCGCTGGGCACGGGCCAGGCGCTGACCGGCGGGCTGCGCATCAAGTACGACAACGAGGGCTTCGAGGCCGATGACTCGCCGCGCCTGGCCGGCATGGCCGAGCGCAAGGGCGGTTTCTGGGGCGGTGCCGCCGTTTCCTGGCGCAACCCCGTGGCGCCGCTGACGCTGGAATGGCTGGCCGATCTCTCCGGCCACAGCAAGGGCAGCAAGCTGCAACTGCAGGCCGAACGCCGCTTCGGCTGGGGGCCGCTCGGGCTGACGCCGCGGGTGCAACTGCAGTGGCTGGACCGCAAGTACGTGGACTACTACTTCGGTGTGCGCGCCAGCGAGGCGACGGCCGACCGCGCGGCCTACGACGGCGCCTCGGCGCTGGCGGTGGAGGCGGGGCTGCGCATGGACTACGCGCTGGCTTTTCGCCACGCCGTCTTCCTCGACCTGAGCCGCACGCAACTGCCCGACGAGATCAAGCTCAGCCCCATCGTCGACCGCAAGGCCACGTCCCGCGTCATGGCGGGCTATCTGTACCGCTTCTGATCCCGGCACCGATGAGCCGCGTCGCGCTGGTGGAGGACCATGTCCGTCTGGCTGCTCTGGTGGGGCAGGCGCTACAGGCGGCGGGCATCGCGGCGGATGTGTTCCACACGCTGGAATCGGCGTGGGCGGCGCTGGGCAGCGTCGACTATGCGGTGCTCATCGTGGACCGCGGTCTGCCCGACGGCGACGGCCTGGCGCTCGTGACCCGCTTGCGCGCGGCCGGGCTGGCGACGCCCTGCCTGATGCTGACCGCGCGCGATGCGCTGCATGACCGCCTGGAGGGCCTGGACTCCGGCGCCGACGACTACCTCACCAAGCCCTTCCCGATGGAAGAACTCGTCGCCCGCACGCGGGCATTGATGCGCCGGCCGGCGACGTTGCTGGCTGCGGTGCCGGGCTTCGGCGACATCCAGCTGCACCCCGGCGAGGGGCGGCTGGGCTGCGGCGAGGAGGCCATCACGCTGGCGCCGGCCGAGCTGCAGATCCTGCTGAGCCTCACGCGCCATGGCGGTCAGACGGTGCGGCGCAGCGCGCTGGAGGCCGCCGCCTGGGGCCTGACGGACGCCGTCACCCCCAACGCGCTGGATGTCGCGCTGCACCGCTTGCGCCGCAAGCTGCTGGCGGTGGGCTCGCGGCTGCAGATCATCAACGTCAGGAACCATGGTTATGCGCTTCGCGATGATGAAGCCGCCCGCTAGCCTGCGCCGCCGGCTGCTGTGGACCTTTGTCGGTGGCATGGTGGTGAGCGCGGCGCTGGTGGCGGGCACCGTGGCGGTGCTGGTGCGCCCGTTCAACAGCTACCTGCTGGAGCGTGGCGCCGATCGCTTTGTTCACGGGCTGGCTCGCCAGGTGCAGTTCGATGCCAGCGGCCAACCGGTGGGCCTGACGGCCAAGGTCGAGCCCTGGATGTTCAACAGCATGGGGCAGGAGGTGGCCATGCGCGTTGTCGACGACACGGGGCGCGTGGCATTTGCACCCGATGCAGATGCGCGCTCGCTCATCTCCGGGCAGCGCGAGCCAGGCCAGCGCCCATTCACGCTGGTGCGAGACGGTGTGGCGATGCACGCGGCGGTCGCAACGCTGCAGCATGGCGGGAGGGAGTGGCAGGTGCAGTTCGCCGTCAGCGATCGCCTCATGGACCGCATGCGCGACTCCATCGGCCTGCCCGCGCTGTCGCAGGGCATGCTGGCCTTGTGCGTGGTGTTCCTGCTGGTCTTCCTGGTCACGGTCCACATCACGCTGCGGCGCGCGCTCGCACCGCTCAGCGCGGCCTCGGAGGCGGCGCGCCGCATCACGCCGCGCACACTGGACGAGCGCATGAGCGAAGCCCAGCAGCCGGTCGAGATCCGGCCCATGGTGCAGGCGTTCAATCAGGCGCTGGACCGCCTGGCCCACGGCTTTCGCACGCAGCAGGAGTTTCTTGCCAGTGCGGCCCATGAGCTGAAGACGCCGCTCGCGTTGATCCGCGCGCAGGTCGAGCTGGGGCCGCACGACGAACGGCGGACCCACCTGCTGCAGGACGTGGACCGCATGGCGCGGCAGGTGCAGCAGTTGCTGCTGCTGGCGGAGGTCAGCGAGCCGCAGAACTACCGCATCGAGGCGATCGACCCGCTGCCGACGGTGCGCGAGGCGTTCGACTTCATGGCCCGTGTGGCGGAGCGACGCGGTGTGTACCTCGGGCTGCGCGTGGGCAACGGCGTGCGTCAGTGGAACGCCGACCGCAGCGCGTTGTTCACGCTGCTGAAGAACCTGCTGGAGAACGCCATCCAGCACAGCCCCGCCGGTGGTGTCGTGGCGCTGACGGTGCGGCCGGACGGGTTCGGGGTCAGTGACGAGGGCCCGGGCGTGCGGCCCGAGCACCTGTCGCGTCTGTTCGACCGGTTCTGGCGCGCGCCGGGCGGCGGCAGTGACGGGGCCGGCCTGGGGTTGGCCATCTGCGCCGAGATCGCGACGGCGCATGGCTGGCGCATCGTGCCGCACATGCCCGATCGCGGGCTGGAAATGGCCGTGCGCATGGGCCCGTGAGCTGGCGGTAGCGTGCCGCCAGGGGGAGGCCTAATTCAGCCCTTGCTTGGCGCGCTCGCGCGCGAGGTAGTTGGCCTGCGCCTGGTCGCGCTCGCGCTGCAGCCGGGCCTCCCGGGTCTCCCAGTCACCGCAGCTGAAGTACGAGCCGCCGAACAGCCAGCCGAAGACGCTGGAGCCGTCGATCGCGCGGGCGTTGCCACCCACGCACACCATGGCGGCCTTGGAGCCGCTTTCTGCGGCCAGCGTCTCCTGCACGAGCATGGAGCGTGACAGCAGCACCGAGGCCGGCATGGCGACCGCCAGCAGCACGCCGCCGATGACGACGCCCTTGGCCCAACGGGGCAGCCCGGCGTTCCTGGCGGGGATGGCCGTGCCCTGCGCACGCGGGCCAGCGCCTGGCCGAGTCGCTGCAGCAGCCCCCGCTGCCGCGGCATTCGCGCGCGTCGGCCGCGTGGACGACGGGGCCTGGGGTCGCGGGGTGCCGCCTTCCAGCACACGGGGCCGGGCCGCCGTGGGCGGGTCGGCGGGCTGCGTGCTGGGGAAGGAACGGGTGTCGGTGGGCATCGGGTTAGGCGGGGGGCTTGGGCACCCGGAGCGGATGCTAGGGATCGAGCGTCGGCGAGAACGTGACCAAATGCAAATGGCGGCCGATCAGCGGCGGGAACCGGGCAGGAAGTCACACCCACGACAATCGCGTCATGACCGATATCGCTTTTTCCACACTGCCCCTGAGCCCCGCCATGCTGGCCAACCTCGACCAGCTCGGCTATGCGCAGATGACGCCCATCCAGGCCGCCAGCCTGCCGCTGGCTCTCGCGGGCAGGGACGTCATCGGCGAGGCGCAGACCGGTTCGGGGAAGACGGCGGCCTTCGCCGTCGCGCTGTTGCACAGGCTGAACGCCGAGCTGCCGCGCGTGCAGTCGCTCGTGCTGGCGCCGACGCGCGAGCTGGCCGACCAGGTCACGCAGGAGATTCGCCGGCTGGCCCGCGCCGCCGACAACATCAAGGTGCTGAGCCTGTGCGGTGGCAGCCCCATGAAGCCGCAGGTCGAGAGCCTGTCCTACGGCGCCCATGTCGTCGTCGGCACGCCGGGGCGTCTCATCGACCACCTGGAGCGCGGCTCGCTGGACCTGTCGGCGTTGAACACGCTGGTGCTCGACGAGGCCGACCGCATGCTGGACATGGGCTTCGTCGACGACATCAAGGCCGTGGCGAAACGCGCGCCGGTCAGCCGCCAGACCTTGCTGTTCTCGGCCACGTTCCCGGAGGGCGTGAAGGACATTGCCGCCCGCTTCATGCGCGATCCGCAGACCGTGAAGGTGGCGGGCGCGACGAGTGCTGCCGCGTCGACGATCCGTCAGATCGCCTTCGAGGTGAGCGACGGCGAGCGGCTGGACGCCGTGCCGCGGCTGCTGCGCGCCTTCCGGCCCGAGTCGACGATCGCCTTTTGCAACACCAAGCAGCAGTGCCGCGACCTGGAGGCCGTGCTGGCCGCGCAGGGGTTCGTCGCGCTGGCGCTGCATGGTGACCTGGAGCAGCGTGAGCGCGACCAGGTGCTCATCCAGTTCGCCAACCGCAGTGTGTCGGTGCTGGTGGCGACCGACGTGGCCGCTCGCGGGCTGGACATCGCCAACCTCGCCTGTGTCATCAACGTCGACATGAGCGCCGATGTCGAGCAGCACGTGCACCGCATCGGCCGCACGGGCCGTGCAGGCGCGCAAGGCCTGGCCCTGAGCCTGGCCAGCCTCGACGAGATGGGCCGTGTCGGGCGCATCGAGCAGCTGCAGGGGCGCGAGTTCACGTGGCAACCGCTGGATGCCTTGCGCGACGCGCCGGGCGGCCCGCTGCTGCCAGCCATGGACACTTTGCAGATCCTCGGCGGCCGCAAGGAGAAGATCCGCCCGGGCGACATCCTCGGCGCGCTGACCGGCGAGGCCGGCTTCACGGCGGCGCAGATCGGCAAGATCAACGTCACCGATTTCCATAGCTACGTGGCGGTGGACCGCGGCATCGCCGCCGAGGCCGTCAAGCGCTTGTCCAACGGCAAGCTCAAGGGCCGCAAGGTGAAGGTGCGCCGGCTCGCGGACCTGGCGGATTGAGAGGCTGAGAAGCAATTCAGCACGCCCGCCTTGCTGCCCGAAAGCCGCCTCTCGTCGTTGTAGATCCTCGCCGTGGCACGAGCTACGGCTGCGCTTTGGGACGCCCGTTCGGCCGCGCCGAATTCGCTCTCACCCCCTGAGCTTTGCGCGCCCCGGGGCCGGGGCTACATTGCGGGCATGTCGCGCCGCCGCCGTTCGCTGCCGGTCTTGCTGGGGTTCAGCATCCTGCTGGGTGCGATGGGCTGCGCGGCCGTGCGGGCGATGGCCGCACCCGCCACGCCGCCAGCGGCGCTGGTCGTGACGCTGCGCGCGCCGGACAGCCGCGTCGACCTGCGCAACGCCTTCGTCCGCGACGCGGTGGAGCTGGCGCTGACTCGCACGCAGGTGAGTGACGGGCCCTTCCGCTTGGCGGTGACCAAGCCGATGAACAAGGCGCGTGCGCTGCTGGAAGCGGAGCGGCAGGTGGAGCCCAATCTGCTCGTCGCGACCAGCACCGAGAACGGGCGCGATGCGGGGCTGGTGCCAGTGCGTTTCCCCATCCACCTGGGCACCAACCGCTACCGCGTCTGCTTCGTGCATGCGCCCCGCCAGCCCGCCGTGCGTGCGGTCGACAGTGTGGCGGCGCTGGCGCAGCTGCGCATCGTGCAGGGCCGCAACTGGCCCGATGTGGAGGTGCTGCGCGCCAATGGGCTGGATGTGGCGGAAGTCGGCACCTATGACGCCATGTTCAAGATGGTGGCCTTGGGCCGGGCCGACCTGTTCTGCCGCAACGTGCTGGAGATCGGCCACGAGATCCAGACCCATGAGGGCGCGGCCGGCCTTGCGCTCGAGGACAGCCTGCTGCTGTCCTACGACCTGCCGCAATACCTCTACACGCATGCCGACAACCGTGAAGCCATCGACCGCGTGGAGCGAGGCTTGAAGCTCGCATTCAGCGACGGTTCGCTGCAGGCCTTGCTGCGCCGCTACATGAAGTCGTCGCTGGCGCTGCTCAAGCTGCCGCAGCGCCGCCTGCTCGCGTTGCAGGTGCCTGCGTCGATGCGTGTGGAGATGGACGACCGACCTTACCAGATCGACCTGTTGCGCAAGCCCAGCCGGTGAGCCGAGCTGGCCGTGACATCTTGGCGCGCCAGCCTGTGATCGCGGGGGCGCACCACCGGCACCGCGACGTTTTCACGCGTGCCCGACCCCCTGGGCGCCTAGTCTGACTTCCAGACGAGGTGCCGACATGAACTCACGCCCCATGCCCTTGATGCCCCTGATGCCCGACGACTACGAACTGCGCTTCGAGTCGTTGTTCCACGCCGGTCGCGCACTGGCCTTTCCCTGCGATGCGCAGGGGGGCGTGCGGCTGGACTCGCTCAGCGACAAGGCGCTGCAGAACTACCTGTTCGCCCGCGCCGTCGTCGGGCGCGACTACGCGACGCCCACCGTGCAGCGTCGCCATTGAGCGGTCAATCGCCAATGCAGCGGATCGCGGTGCCGGTCCGGTGGGCGGTGCTGAAAAAGTGCGCGAGGCGCAGCACCAGCGGTGCGAAGCCCTTGCCAGCCTGGGCGCCGTAGCGCGCATGGAGCACCAACAGCTCGTGAACCAGCGCGCCGGCTTGTTCGGCGTCGATGTTGAACGCCTCGTAGAACCTGGCCCACAAGGCGTTCAACTGCGGGAAGTCGCCGGGGGCTTGCGATGCCAGCGAAAAGACGTAGGCGTCCTGCTCGCTGATGGCTTCGTGCCGATCAGCGGCATAGAGGTCGAATGCCATGGCAGCGCGATCAGGCTGACGGCAGTGCCGCTTACTTCGCGAAGCTGTCCTTCAAGCCCGTGATCTTGTTGAACACCGGCTTGTCGGCGCGGTGGTCCACGCGGTCGGTCACGAAATAGCCGTGGCGCTCGAACTGCCAGCGCTGGTCGGCGGCGGCTCCGGCCAGTGAGGGCTCCACAAAACCCTGCACCACGCGCAGCGAGTTCGGGTTGACGAAAGCCAGGAAGTCGCGCCCACCGGCGTCCGGCTGCGGCTCGGAGAAGAGGCGCTCGTACAGCCGCACTTCGGCGGCCACGGCCTCGTGTGCGCCCACCCAGCCGATGACGCCCTTGACCTTGACCGCATCCGCGCCCGGCGTGCCGCTCTTGGTGTCGGGGATGACCGTGGCGAGCACGGCCGTGACCTGGCCGTCGGCGTCCTTCTCGGCGCCGGTGCACTCGATGACGTAGCCGGCCTTCAGGCGCACCTTGTTGCCTGGGAACAGCCGGAAGTAGCCCTTCACCGGCACTTCCATGAAGTCTTCGGCTTCGATCCACAGCTCCGGGCCCAGCGAGAACTTGCGCAGGCCCAGCTCCGGCTTGTGCGGGTGGGCTGCCACCTCGCAGGGTTCGCGGTGCTCGGCGCTGCCGAACACGTCAGCGAAGTTCGTCAGCTTCAATTTGAGCGGCTGCAGCACGGCGAAGGCGCGCGGTGCCTGCGGTTCCAGGTCGGCGCGCAGGGCCTGGTCGAGCACGGTGTCGTCGATCCAGGCGTTCTGCTTGCTGGCGCCGGTGGCTTCCACCATCGCGCGCAGGCTGGCCGGCGTGAAGCCGCGGCGGCGCAGGCCGACGAGCGTGGGCATGCGCGGGTCATCCCAGCCGCTGACGTGCTTCTCCTCGACCAGCTGGCGCAGCTTGCGCTTGCTGGTGACGACGTAGTTCAGGTTCAGGCGGCCGAACTCGATCTGCTGCGGCAGCGGGCGCGCCAGCAGGCCCAGGTCGGCCAGTTGGTTCAGCAGCCAGTCGTAGAACGGGCGCTGGTCTTCGAACTCCAGCGTGCAGATGCTGTGCGTGATGCGCTCCAGCGCGTCCTCGATCGGGTGCGCGTAGGTGTACATCGGGTAGATGCACCAGGTGTTGCCCGTGGCGTGGTGTTCCGCGTGCTTGATGCGGTAGAGCGTCGGGTCGCGCAGGTTGATGTTGGGCGAGGCCATGTCGATCTTGGCGCGCAGCACCATCGCGCCGTCGGCATGCTTGCCGTCGCGCATTTCGCGCAGGCGGGCGAGGTTCTCGGCCGGTGTGCGGCCGCGGAACGGGCTGTCGACACCGGGCTTGCCGAAGTCGCCGCGGTTGGCGCGCATCTCGTCGGCGCTCTGCTCGTCGACATAGGCCAGGCCGGCGTTGACCAGCGCCTCGGCGGCCGCGTACATGAAGTCGAAGTAGCTGCTGGCTTCAAAGAGGTTGTCGCCCCAGCTCCAGCCCAGCCACTGCACCATCTCCTTGATGGCGTTGACGTACTCCAGCTCCTCCTTCTCGGGGTTGGTGTCGTCGAAGCGCAGGTGGCAGGCGCCGCCGTAGTCGCGCGCCAGGCCGAAGTTCAGGCAGATGCTCTTGGCGTGGCCGATGTGCAGGTAGCCGTTGGGTTCGGGCGGGAAGCGGGTGCGGATGCGCGCCGCGTCCAGCGGCGCGGCGGCGTGGTGGGCGGCGTCGCCCGGCGTGCCGGCGAACTGGCGGCCGTCGAAGGCGCCGGTCTCGAGGTCGTTCTCGATGCGCTGGCGCAGGAAATTCGTCGCAGGGGCGGGCGCGGGGGCGGCGGGGTGGCTCATCGTCGGCATCAAATGGAAGCGGGCCGTGTCCCAGGCCCGCGATGCCGCCGATTCTAAGGACGCTGCGGCTCCAGGCGAAGCGGCAGCCGCACATGGGCCAGCCCGATGCTGATCCAGACCGCCACGCTGAAGTAGGCCGTCATCCAGACCACCTCGCTGCGCCAGTGCGCCCAGTCGTGCGACACCGTCCAGCGACCGGAGGCATCGGCCAAGCCGGCCGCCAGCGTCGGGTAGACGCGGCCGGCCGCTTCATCGGCGATCCAGCGCGCCCAGTACATGGGCACGTCCACGGCGAACATGTAGGCCGCATACAACGCCCCGGCCACCATGGCCAGCGCCAGCCAGCGGCGGCCGCGCGCGCCGGCCTGCGGCCACATCGCGCCCATGGCCAGCACGCTGAACACGGCCGCCAGGCCCCACAGCGTCTCCTCGACGACGTGGCCGAGGTTGCAGGTCGTCAGCACCGCGTACCAGGAATGCACTTCGGCGATGGCGATCATCGGCACGATGGCATGCGCCACCTTGAGGCTGAAGCGATGCCCGGTCGTCAGCGCCGCGCCGCGCAGCAGCAGCGCCCATTGCGCAGCAAAGCTCAGTTCGGCGATCGTGGCGACCGTGCGGCCGATCATGACGCTCGACGCCCAGCTGTCCACCATGACGACGCGTGGCACATCGAACACCGGCAGGAAGGACCGGTAGCCGCACCCCAGCACGTACAGCGCCGACAGCAGCAGCTGCAGGCGTTGATGGGGCCAGGTCGTGCCGTCGGGGCGATTGCGGTGCAACCAGGCGGTTGATGCCGTCCAGGCGATCAGGTTCAGGCCGGCGATGGCGCACAGCAGGTGCCACCAGTAGGTTGCGTTCGTCATGGCATGTCTCCTCACTCTGTCTTGCGGGGTCGCCCGGTCTTGACCGGCTCCAGCCCGTCCAGCGCCGCGGCCAGTGCCGGGGCGTCCAGCAGGGCCAACGCTCGCAGACCGGCGCGCAGCAGCTCGCTTTTCTTGGCTTCGCGTTTCACGTCGTGCAGTCGGTGCTTGAGCTCGGCGATGAGCGCGTAGTCCGACTGGGGCATCGTGAAACCGTCGCGAACGAGCTTGGCGCGTTCGACAGGGGCGTTCTTGGGCTTGGGGCTCATAAAGATGAAAACGGTTTATACCGTTTACATCTTCGCCGATGCTGTAGGACGACAGCCGGATTCGAGAACTACTGCGCCTTGAAGCGCGCCGCGTGCAGCCGGCTGACGGTCAGCGTCTCCGGTCGCTGGCGGAGTTGCAGCAGCACGGTGCCGTTGTCCTGCCGCTGCGCGCGGGCGACGGCGTCTACGTTGACGATGGTGGCGCGGTGGATCTGCCAGAAGCGGGCCGGGTCCAGCTGCGGGGCCAGCTCGCGCAGGGGCTGGCGCACCCAGTAGTCCCGCCCGGCCGTCACGGCGCGAACGTATTTGTCGGCGGCTTCCAGGTACAGCAGCTCGTCCACCGGCACGAGCTCCACGGTGTCGCCCATGGCGGCTTGCAGATGGCGCAGCCTCGGCGGGGGCGTGGCCTGGTCGAGCAGCAGCTGGCGCAGCGTGGCCAGCGTCGCGTCGCCCGCGCCGGGCTGAGCCAGGCGCGCCTGCAGCCGGGCCACGCTGCGGGCCAGCCGTTCGGGCGTGACCGGCTTGAGCAGGTAGTCGGCGGCCGCCGCATCGAAGGCCTGCAGCGCGTACTGGTCGTAGGCCGTCACGAAGACGAACAAGGGCAGGGGGCCGGCGTCGCCGGGCCAGTCCTCGGCGATGGCCTGGGCCGCCTGCAGCCCGGTCAGGCCCGGCATGCGGATGTCCAGGAAGCAGACCTGGGGCCGGTGCAGCAGCGCCTGGGCCACGGCCGCCGTGCCGCTGCCGGCCTGGGCCAGCACGCGCAGCGCCGGCCAGGCGATGGCGAGGTCGGCTCGCAGGCTGTCGGCGAGCCGGGGTTCGTCTTCGGCGATGAGGGCGGTGGCGTTCATGACGGGAGTTCGATGCGCGCGATGCTGCCGCCTGCGGGCCGGGGCAGCAGCGCGAAGCGGGCGGCGTCGCCGTAATGGTGAGCGAGGCGTTCACGCACCTGGGTCAGGCCGAAGCCGGTGCCGGCTGTTGCGGGCGGCTGGGTCTCGGCGAGGCCCGCGCCGGTGTCGGCCACTTCCAGCAGCAGCCGTTGGCCCTGGCGGGATGCCGATACGCGCAGCTCGCCGCCGGCCTCGTGCGGTTCCAGGCCGTGCTTGACCGCGTTCTCCACCAGCGGTTGCAGCAGCAGCGGCGGGATGGCCACGCCGGCCAGGCTGGCCGGCAGGTCCAGGTGCACCTGCAGCCGCGCGCCCATGCGCAGCTGCATGAGCGCGAGGTAGTCCGCCAGCCGTGCGAACTCCTGGGCCAGCGCGTGCTCCGTGGCGCGGCTGGCTTGCAGCGTGGCGCGCAGGTAGTCGATGAGCCGGTCCAGCATCTGCTGGGCTTCGTCGGGCTGCAGCTTGATGAGCACGCGCAGGTGGGCCAGCGTGTTGAAGAGCATGTGCGGCTCCAGCTGGCTCTGCAGCAGCGCGAGCCGGGCCTCGGCGGCCTGGCGTTGGGCCTCGGCCTGGGCCAGGCGCAGCGCGTTGAGCTTGAACATGGCGATGAACACGAGCGAGCCCAACAGCGCGGTCAGCAGCGTGAAGGCGAGCGAGCGTGTCGCGCGCTGATCGCCGAGGTTCCAGGGCGCGATGGAGTGCTGACCGGTGATGAGGTCGGCCAGCGCGATGCCACCCGTGTAGCCCGCGACGGCACCGACCATCAGGCAGGGCAGCATCAGCGCCCAGCCGGCCCAAGCGCGGCGCAGCACGATGTCGTCGCCCCAGCAGCGCGCCAGCCCGCGCGCGGCGGCCGCTTGCAGCAGCGAGACATAGGCCGAGATCTGCACGCCGATGCAGAACGAATAGAGCATGCCCGTCCAGAAGCCCTCGCCGCGGGCCAGGTAGTTCAGCAGGCCGACAGCCATGCAGATGGCCACGGTGCCGCCCACGTGGGCGCGCCAGTCGTAGCGGATGTGCTGGGTGGTCATCGGGCCAGCATGATGCCCTGTGCGGCGCGGCGCCAGCCGCCGGCGATGAACGGCGTGGGGGCGGCGCGAAGCGGCCGCAGGCGGGCGCCAGCGGGGCGGCCCGCCGGGCGCTCAGCGGCCGGCGCCGAGCCGGAAGACGCCGACGACCTCGTTCATGCGCTGCGCTTGGCCGCGCAGGCTGTCGGCCGCGGCCGCGGCCTGTTCCACCAGCGCGGCGTTCTGCTGCGTGACCTTGTCGAGCTGCGAGATCGCTTCGCTGACCTGGCCGATGCCGGTGGTTTGCTCCTGCGTGGCGGAGCCGATCTCGCCGATCAGGTCGGCCACGCGCTTCACCTGCGACACGATCTCCGTCATCGTCTCGCCGGCCTCGCCGACGAGGCGGGAGCCGGCGTCCACGTTGTTCACGCTGTGGCCGATCAAGTCCTTGATCTCGCGGGCCGCGAGTGCGCTGCGCTGCGCCAGCGCGCGCACCTCGCCGGCCACGACGGCAAAGCCGCGCCCCTGCTCGCCGGCCCGGGCCGCCTCCACGGCGGCGTTCAGGGCCAGGATGTTGGTCTGGAACGCGATGCCGTCGATGGTGCCGATGATGTCGGCGATCTTGCGCGAGCTGGCCGAGATGTCGCTCATCGTCGTGATGACCTGCTGCACCACGTCACCGCCGCGAGCCGCCACGCCGCTGGCGGAAGCGGCCAGCTGCGTGGCCGTCTGCGCCGTGTCGGCGTTCTGGCGCACGGTGGCGTTCATCTGCTCCATCGATGCGGCCGTTTCCTCGAGGTTGGCGGCCTGCTGCTCGGTGCGCTGCGACAGGTCGGCATTGCCATTGGCGATCTCACCGGCGCCGGTCAGGATGGCGTCGGCGCCGCTGCGCACCTGGCCGACGATCTGCACCAGCCCGTCACGCATGCGGGCCAGTGCCTGCTGCAACTGCGCGATTTCGTCGCGCCCATCGGCGCGGATGCTCGCCGTCAGGTCACCGCCGGCCACCGCCTCCGCGAAGCCCATGGCCTGTCGGATGGGCGCGGTGATGGAGCGGGTGATGACCCAGGCCATGCCGAAGCCCAGTGCGAGCGCGACGATGCTGAGCAGGGCCGTGAGCGCCACCGCCGATGTGCGCGTGGCCTGGCCTTCCTCGTACAGCCGCGCGGCTTCGTCGATCTGCAGCTTGACGAGCGCATCGGACAGTTCGCGCGCCTGCGCGCCGAGCGGCAGCGTCTTCTCCTCGTAGATCTGCAGCGCGGTGCTCATGCCGCCGGTGGCGAGTGCGGCGCCGACGGGCGTCAGGCCTTCGTCGATGAAGCCCTTGCGTGCGGTGACGAAGCGCTGCGCCAGCGCCCGTTCGTCATCGGTCAGCTGGGTCTGCAGGTAGCGAGCCAGCAACTCCTCGCCGCGTTTGACATTGGCGGCCAGCTCGTCGTTGCGGCGCTTGATCTCGTCGAACCCGGGCGAGCGCAGCATCTCGACGATGATGAGGCGGTTGCGGGTGGACAGGTTGTTCAACTCGCCGAGCTGAGCCAGCGGGATGGTGCGGTCGTGATAGACCGTGTCGAGGCCGGCGGCCATGCGGAAGATGCCATGCACCCCCACGCCAGCGACCCCGAGCATCAACAGCAGCACGGCGGCGAAGGCCACGGCCAGGCGGGGTCCGATGTGCATCTGCTTCAAGGCATTCATGTCGTCTCCTCTTTGCGCGGCTCTCTGATGGAGCGCTGCGAGTCTGCATGAATGGCCGGGCGCCGTCGACCGGGTCAACGCCTGCGCGAACCGCCTCCGCCGAGGATGCTGCCCAAAACACCACGAATGATCTCGCGGCCAACGGCCGAACCCATGCTGCGCACGGCCGACTGGGCGGCCTTCTCGGCCAGCCCGGGGTGGCGGCCGCCGCGCGGGCCGGTGGTGCCGAACAGCACGTCCTTGAGACTGTCCATCAGGCCGCCGCCTTCGTCCGGGCTGGGGGCCGGCGCGGTCTTGCCGGTCGCCGAAGGCGTGCCTGGCGGCGCAGCCGCTGCGGCGGGCCGGCCGAGCAGCTTCTCGTAGGCCGACTCGCGATCCAGCTGCTTTTCGTACACGCCGGCCACCAGGGAGTTCGCCATCAGCTGCTGGCGCTGCGCCGCCGTGATGGGCCCGATCTGGCTGCCGGGCGGCAGCACGAAGACGCGCTCGGTGATGCTGGGCCGGCCGTGCTCGTCGAGCAGGCTGACCAGCGCTTCGCCGACCGCTAGCTCCGTGATCGCCGTGGCGATGTCCAGCCCCGGCTTGGCGCGCATGGTGTCGGCGGCGGCTTTGACGGCCCTCTGGTCACGCGGCGTGAAGGCGCGCAGCGCGTGCTGCACGCGGTTGCCGAGCTGGCCCAGCACGGCATCGGGGATGTCCAGCGGGTTCTGCGTCACGAAATAGACGCCCACGCCCTTGGAGCGCACCAGGCGCACCACCAACTCGATGCGCTCGACGAGGGCGTCAGGCGCATCCTTGAACAGCAGGTGGGCCTCGTCGAAGAAGAACACCAGCTTCGGTTTCTCCAGGTCGCCCACCTCGGGCAGCGTCTCGAACAGCTCCGACAGCATCCACAGCAGGAAGGTCGCGTACAGACGCGGCGCGTTCATCAGCTTGTCGGCGGCCAGGATGTTGATGACGCCGAGGCCGTTCCCAAGCGCGGATGCGCCCCCCGGCGACGTGGGGGCGTCAGTGACCTGCATGAAGTCGGCGATGTTGAGCATGGGCTCGCCGAAGAACTTGTCCCCGCCCTGGGCCTCGATCTGCAGCAGGCCGCGCTGGATGGCGCCGATGCTGGCGGCCGAGACGTTGCCGTACTGCGTCGTGAAGCTGCTGGCGTTGTCGCCCACATGCTGCAGCATGGCGCGCAAGTCCTTCAGGTCCAGCAGCAGCAGGCCCTGGTCGTCGGCGATCTTGAACACCATCTGCAGCACACCGGCCTGCGTCTCGTTGAGCGCCAGCATGCGGGCCAGCAGCAGCGGGCCCATGTCGGACACGGTGGCGCGCACCGGGTGGCCTTGCTCGCCGAACACGTCCCACAGCGTCGTCGGGCAGGCGACTTGCTCCGCAGCCTCCAGGCCGCGGGCCTTCAGCGTGGCGAGCAGCTTGTCGCTGGGGTTGCCGGGTTGGCTGATGCCGGTCAGGTCGCCCTTCACGTCGGCCATGAAGACGGGCACACCCAGCTTGGAAAAACTCTCGGCCAGCGTCTGCAGGCTGATGGTCTTGCCGGTGCCGGTGGCGCCGGTGATGAGGCCGTGGCGATTGGCCAGTGCGGGCAGCAGCAGGCACTCGGTTTGAGCCTGGCGTGCCAGCAGGATGGGGGCGGCGGACATGAAGCGGTCTCCGGGAGGGCCGAATCGGCGGGGGGCGACGAGTCTAGCGGCCCCTCCCGGCCCGCAGCACCGCGTGGGCGCTGCGGGGTCTGTCTCCGAAGCGGCCGGCCACCGCGACCGGATGCCGCCTCAGTGCACGGTGCCGATCTGCGTGATCTGCAGCGTGCTCTGCAGCCCCACCTCCAGCCCGGCCTTCACGCAGTCGAGGGCGTCGGTGCTGGCCTCGGGCTTGAACGACACGGACTTGCCTGACTCCTGGTTCGTGCAGGTGACCTTGGCGATCTCCAGGCCACCGATCTGCACCAGGGGTTGCTTCGTGCTGACGAGGGCGACCTGCGAGATTTCCACGCGGTCACCATGCAGCGACACAAGCCCACCCTTCTCGCAGTCGAAGCTGCCGTCGTCCGCCGCCTGCAGGCTGATCTTCCTGCTGGTGGCGAGGTTGGCGCAGACGACCTTGCCTCGCAGCAGGCCGCTGAGCGCGCCATCCACCGGCTTGGCGCGCTTGCCCGCGATCTGCAGGAAGACGCGGGTGACCAGGTCTTCGTTCACATAGGCCTTCTTCTCGGCGTTCCACTGCAGCGCGTTGGGCTCGACCAGTTCGCCTTCGAGGAACACGGAAGCGCCGGGGAAGGGGTCGGTGGCCAACGCGCCCTTGACGTCGGGGTTCACTTCCTTGGCGCCGACGACGGCGTCCCTCGCCGCGTTCGCACCACTGAACTTGATGCGCACGTTGTGCCCGTCCTTGAACAGGTTGCCCAGCAGCAAGCTCGCCTCCGCCGGCTTCTCGACGGAGCCGGCCGGCAGCTCGGCCTTTTCGGCGAGCTTCACTTCGCGCCAGGGGGTGATGGCCTCCTGCTGCACATCGAACAGCTTCAGCACGCCTTCGCGGTTGCGCATCAGGCTGTCGATGTGCGCAGGCCGCGGCAGCACCAGGGCTTGCCAGTTGCGCAGCACGAGGTTGGCCGCGACGAGGTTGCCCAGGTTCACCGTGAAGCTGCCGTCGGCCGCCAGCGTGCCGGTGTCGAACGTGGGCACGCGCGGGTGCAGCGCGAGCGCGTTGCCGTCGGCGTCCAGCAGCGTGGCGTCGACGATGACGACCTGGTCGGACGTGTTGAGGATGTCCTCCTGCACGAACTGCGTGCCGACATGGAACTGCTCGGCGCCGCGCACGAGGCCGGCCAGGCTGCCGGGCTGGTTGGGGCTGGCCCAGGTCTTGGCCGACTGCCAGGTGACGAAGAAGCGGTTGTAGCTGAGGCCCTTGAACATGACCGTGCCGGACGGGCCCGAAACGGTAGGAGGGTTCCAGGGGCTGCGCGAGCCGGTGTAGGTCGACACCGGCGTCAGCGTCGCGCTGCGCGAGAGCACCTCCATGCGCAGGCGGGCGGCGGTCGCGGCGTTCGGGTTGACGAAGTCCCAGTTGGCCAGCGATTGCAGCGTCAGGCCGACGTTGTTGGCCAGGATGCCGAAGTCCTGGTCACTGAAGTGGCGGCGCTCGCCCACGCGGTTGGCGCAGGGCATGGACGGGCCGGCCGGCATGATGTGGTGGGTGTAGGCGTCTTCGCCGCTGTGCACCACGGCGCTGTGCGACAGCCCGTAGTTGTGGCCCGCTTCGTGCGCTGCCGTGCCGCCGATGCCCATCGCCCAGCGGTCCAGCGTGTTGTTGGCGCCGGCAAGGTCGGCGCTGCAGAACACGCCGTAGGACCCGCCGAAGACGCGGGCGTGGTCGATGACGTCGGCGTCGCCCGTGTCCACCGCTTCGGCAACGCCGTACAGCGAGGCATTGGTGTCCGCGCCGATGGCCACCATGTTGCGTCGCGCCGGTGGCAGGGCGAGCGAGTCGGGGTTGGTTGTCGTGGGCGGGAGCACCTGCACGTTGAACTCGCAGTAGTCGGTCGCGACGACGTCGTAGATGCGCGAGCGCAGCTGGGCCGTCGTGCCGGCCGGGGCGCCGGGCAGCAGAGCGATGTCGAAGGTGCGCGCAGGCGAGACGTTCGCGTAGTACGCCGGGAAGGTGGCGTCGTTTGCGGTGGGGTAGTAGAGGAACAGCTTGTTCGGCTTCATCGCATCGATGGCACCGTAGTTGTGATAGCAGGTCGGGGCGGCCTGGGCCGTTTGCGCGAGCAGCGCGGTGCCGAGGCAGGCGGCCAGCTTCAGGCCGGCGGGAAGTCGAGTCATGGGTGTCTCCTTGGATTGAGCCCTCCGCCAGCGCCGGGTGGAGGTGCAACGAAAGTTAGGCGGGCTCCTGGCCGGCTTCACCTTCATCGGTAGGACGACCGCGGCTCCTAGGGGGACGCAGTTAGGGGTGTGGCAGGACGGCAGCGGTCGTTGCTGAACTTGCAGGTCTGGGGCGACGGGGGCTTTTGACGCCGCCGGCGTCTGCCGCTGCGCGGGCGCGTGAGTGCGCGCCTCGTAGAATCGAGGGTTGCATGGCACCTGCGCCATGCTGCCAAAGGAGCTAGAGCCACATGGCCGGACATTCCAAATGGGCCAACATCCAGCATCGCAAAGGCCGTCAGGACGAGAAGCGCGGCAAGATCTGGACCCGCATCATTCGTGAAATCACCGTCGCCGCGCGTCAGGGCGGCCCGGACATCAAGGACAACCCGCGCCTGCGTCTGGCGGTCGACAAGGCCAAGGCCGCCAACATGCCGGCCGACCGCATCAAGTACAACATCGATAAGGCCAGCGGCAACATCGACGGGCTGACGTACGAGGAAATCCGCTACGAGGGCTACGGCATCGGCGGTGCGGCCATCATGATCGACACGATGACGGACAACCGCGTCCGCACGGTGGCCGAGGTGCGTCACGCCTTCAGCAAGTACGGCGGCAACATGGGCACGGACGGCTCGGTGTCGTTCCAGTTCAAGCACGTGGGCCAGCTGCTGTTCGCGCCGGGCACGTCGGAAGACAAGGTCATGGAGGTGGCGCTGGATGCCGGCGCCGAGGACGTGGTCACGGGTGACGACGGCGCCATCGAGGTGCTGACATCGCCGGCTGACTACGAGGTGGTCAAGGCCGCGCTGGAAGCCGCCGGCCTGGTGCCGGAGCTGGCCGAAGTGACGATGCGCCCTGAGAACACCATCGAGCTGACCGGCGAGGATGCCGAGCGCATGCAGAAGCTGCTGGACGTCATCGAAGACCTCGACGACACGCAGGCCGTCTATCACAACGCCGAACTGGGCTGAGCCATGAAAGTCCTTGTCATCGGCAACGGCGGCCGTGAGCACGCCCTGGCCTGGAAGCTGGCCCAGGGTGATCGCATCAGCCAGGTCTTCGTGGCCCCGGGCAACGGCGGCACGGCGCGCGACTCCCGGCTGCAGAACGTCGCCATCGCCGCCACCGACGTGAAGGCGCTCGCGGATTTCGCGGCCGAACAGAAGATCGCGTTGACCGTCGTCGGCCCCGAGGCGGCGCTGGCGGCCGGCGTCGTGGATGAGTTCCGCGCGCGCGGCCTGCGCATCTTCGGCCCCACCCAGGCGGCAGCGCAGCTGGAAAGCTCTAAGGCGTTCGCCAAGGACTTCATGAAGCGCCACGGCATCCCGACGGCGGCTTACGAGACCTTCTCCGACCCGGCTGCTGCGCATGCCTATGTGGACGGCCGCGGCGCGCCCATCGTCATCAAGGCCGACGGCCTGGCGGCAGGCAAGGGCGTCGTCGTCGCGATGACGCTGGCAGAGGCGCACGAAGCCATCTCGTGGATCCTGGAAGACAACAAGCTGGGCGTCACGCACAACGCCGGTGGCGCACGTGTCGTCATCGAGGACTTCCTGGCCGGCGAGGAGGCGAGCTTCATCGTCGTCTGCGATGGCAAGCATGTCGTGTCGCTGGCCACCAGCCAGGACCACAAACGCCTGCTGGATGGCGACGAAGGCCCCAACACCGGCGGCATGGGCGCCTACTCGCCCGCGCCGGTCGTCACGCCCAATGTGCATGCCAAGGTCATGCACGAGATCATCCAGCCGACCATCGCCGGCATGGCCAAGGACGGCCATCCGTTCACCGGTTTCCTGTATGCCGGGCTGATGATCGACGAGCACGGCCAGCCACGCACCGTCGAGTTCAACACGCGCATGGGCGACCCCGAGACGCAGCCGATCATGATGCGTCTGAAGAGCGACCTGTTCGAGCTGCTGATGCACGCGACGGACGGCACGCTGGACCAGGTCGAGCTGCAGTGGGATCGCCGTGTCGCGCTGGGTGTCGTGCTGGCTGCCGAAGGCTATCCGCTGAACCCCCGCAAGGGCGACGCCGTCTCCGGCCTGCCGGACGACGCGGCCGAGGCCATGGTGTTCCATGCCGGCACGACCGAGGTGGACGGCAAGCTCGTCACCAGCGGCGGCCGCGTGCTGTGCGTGACGGCACTGGGCGAGTCGGCCCGCACCGCGGCACAGAGTGCCTATGAGCTGGCGTCGGGCATCCAGTTCGCCGGTCGGCAGTACCGCAGCGACATCGGCCACCGCGCCATCAAGCGGTGACGACCGCTCCCGCCGCCCCGGCCCGCCTCACCCGACTGCGCTCATGAATTCACAAGCCGTTCGCGTCTATCTGCTCGATCTCCAGCAGCGCATCGTCAGCGCGCTGGAGGGCGTCGATGGCAATGCCTTCGTCAGCGATGGCTGGAGCCGGGAGCCCGGTGGCCGGCTGGAGGGCGATGGCTTGTCGCGCCTCATCGAGGGCGGCTCGGTGTTCGAGCGCGGCGGGGTCAATTTCTCGCATGTGAAGGGGCGCGTGCTGCCGCCTTCGGCCACGCAACACCGGCCCGAACTGGCCGGCGCGCCGTTCGAGGCCATGGGCGTGTCGCTGGTGCTGCACCCGCACAACCCCTTCGTGCCGACGGTGCACATGAACGTGCGCATGTTCGCGGCGCTGCCGGCCAACGCGCCGGCCGTGACGTGGTTCGGCGGCGGCATGGACCTGACGCCTTATTACGGCTACGAGCGCGACGCCCAGCACTTCCACCGCGTCTGCCGCGATGCGCTGCAGCCGCATGGCGACGCGCTGCATCCCAAGTTCAAGACCTGGTGCGACGAGTACTTCTTCCTGAAGCACCGCAACGAGCCGCGCGGTGTCGGCGGCATCTTCTTCGACGACTTCGCCGAAGGGGGCTTCGACAAGGGCTTCGCGCTGATCCAGTCGGTGGGCGACGCCTTCCTGGCCGCCTACCTGCCCATCGTCGAACGCCGCCAGGGCTATGCCTACGGCGAGCGCGAGCGTGACTTCCAGTCCTACCGGCGTGGCCGCTATGTCGAGTTCAACCTCGTGTGGGACCGCGGCACGCTGTTCGGCCTGCAGTCCGGTGGCCGCACGGAGTCCATCCTGATGTCGATGCCGCCGCAGGTGACCTGGCGCTATGACTGGGCGCCCGAGCCCGGCACGCCCGAGGCCCGGCTGTACACCGACTTTCTGCGGCCGCGCGACTGGGCCGACGAAACGCCGACGTCGTTGTGGCTATGACCCTGGGCCCCACGGTGGGTCGCTTGCGCTGCACGCCCGCTGGTCATGCGCTGCCCACCGCTGGCGGCGTTGCTGCTCCGCGTGGGTGCGAGCCCACGGCGTTGGCGTGCCTTGGCAGCGGCTCGCCGCGCCTGCCCGTCGGGCGCGCCCAACCATGGGGTTCAGGTTGAAGCTCGCGCTCTTCGGCGGCAGCTTCGACCCGCCTCATCTCGGCCATCTGGCGTTCGCGCGGCTTGCGCTGGATGCGCTGGCGCCCGACCGTTTCTTGTGGATGCCGGCCGGCCGCCAGTGGCAAAAGCCTGACCAGGTCATGGCCGCAGGCGAGCATCGCGTGCAGATGCTGCAGCGCCTGATCGCCGGTGAGCCCCGCTTCGCCGTCGACGACCGCGAACTGCACCGCCGCGGGCCCAGCTTCACGGCAGACACGCTCAACGAGTTTGCGCAGCAGGACCCGGGCGCCGAACTGATGTTCCTCATCGGCCAGGACCAATACGCGCGTCTGCCGACTTGGTACCGAGCGGAGACCGTGGCTGCGCTGGCGACGCTGGTGGTCGTGCCGCGTGCCGGCGAGGCGGTTGTCACGCCGCCGGGCATGCCGGCGCACCGGCTGCAGGTGCTGGATCTGCCGAACACCCCCATTTCATCCACTGCCGTGCGCGATGCCATCGCGCATGGTGACGACATCAGCCCCTTGGTGGGCGCCGACGTGGCGAGCTATATTGACTCGCACCGTCTCTACGGGAAGAAGCCCTGAATGGATATTCGCAAACTGCAACGCGCCATCGTCGATGGTCTGGAAGATGTCAAGGCGCAGAACATCGTCGTGTTCAACACCGAGCATCTGTCGCCACTGTTCGAGCGCGTGATCATCGCGTCGGGCACCAGCAACCGGCAGACCAAAGCCCTGGCCTCCAGCGTTCGCGAGACCGTCAAGGGCCGCGGCATGCAGGTCATGCGCACCGAGGGTGAGGACAACGGCGAATGGATCATCGTGGACTGCGGCGCAGCCGTCGTGCACGTCATGCAGCCCGCCATCCGCGACTACTACCACCTCGAGGAAATCTGGGGTGACAAGCCGGTC
This sequence comes from Pelomonas nitida, assembly GCF_043555975.1. Taxonomy (NCBI): domain Bacteria; kingdom Pseudomonadati; phylum Pseudomonadota; class Betaproteobacteria; order Burkholderiales; family Sphaerotilaceae; genus Roseateles; species Pelomonas nitida. Next base: position 55,239 of record NZ_JBIGIA010000019.1, read on the forward strand.
AAGCTCAAGCTCGGCTCGGAAGAGGTCAAGCTCGTGAAGGCGTCCGAGGACGACGCACCGGCCAAGGCCAAGTCGGCGAAGAAGCCCGCCAAGGCGACCGCCGCACCGGCCAAGAAGGCCGCGCCCGCTGCCAAGAAGCCGGCCGCCAAGAAGGCGCCGGCGCGTGTCGTTGATGCCAAGACACCGGCAGCCAAGACGATCAAGGTCGGTGCCGCCAAACCGGCAACCAAGCCTGCAGCCAAGAAGACGGTCGCCAAGAAGGCAGCCGTGAAGACGACGGTCGGCGTGAAGAAGGCCGCGCCCGCCAAGACGGCTGCCAAGACCGCCACCAAGACGGCCGTGAAGGCGGCAGCCAAGCCGGCTGCCAAGAAGGTTGCCGCCAAGCCGGTGGCGGCCAAGAATGTCGTCGCCAAGAAGGCGCCGGCCAAGAGCGCACCCGTCAAGAGCGCGCCGGCCAAGAAGGCCGCCTCCAAGAAGGCCTGATGCGCTTGTTCCTCGTGGCCGTGGGCCAGCGCCAGCCGGCCTGGGCCGACGCTGCTTACGAAGACTTCGCCAAGCGCTTCCCGCCCGAGATGCGGCTGGAGCTCAAGGTCGTCAAGGCCGAGACGCGCGGCAGCAAGACGGCCGAGCAGCTGATGTCGGCCGAGGCGGCCCGCATCGAGGCTGCGCTGCAGGCCTGCGGGCGGGGCGTTCGCCGCATCATCCTCGACGAGCGCGGCGAGCGCCGCACGACCGTGCAACTGGCCGAGCGCCTGCGGCTCTGGATGGGCGAGGGGCGTGATGCCGCCCTCGTCATCGGTGGGCCGGACGGCCTTCACCCGGACCTCAAGGCGACCGCGGACGAGACGCTGCGGCTGTCAGACCTGACGCTGCCGCATGCGTTTGCGCGCGTGCTGCTGGCTGAAGGGCTGTATCGCGCCTGGACGGTGACCACCGGCCACCCCTACCACCGCGAATGACATGACTGCTCCGGCCTTCATCTATCTGGCGTCGCAGAGCCCGCGCCGGCGCCAGTTGCTGGACCAGCTGGGCGTGCGGCACGAGCTGCTGCTGCCTGGCGCCGACGAGGATGCCGAGGCGCTGGAGGCCACGCTGCCCGGCGAGCGGCCCGAGGCCTATTGCGCCCGCGTGACGGGCGCGAAGCTCGACGCTGCTCTCGCGCGGCGGGCTGCGCGTACGCTGGTGAGTGCGCCCATCCTGTGCGCGGACACGACCGTGGCCGTGGACGATCTCATCCTCGGCAAGCCCGCAGACGAGGCCGACGCGCGGCGCATGCTGGCACTGCTGTCGGGGCGCGGCCACCGGGTCATCACGGCCGTGGCGGTGAGCGACGGCTTGCGGCGCGAGGCGGCGCTGAATGTGTCGCAGGTCGACTTCGCACCGCTGTCGGCGGCGCAGATCGACCGCTATGTCGCCAGCCGCGAGCCGTTCGGCAAGGCGGGTGGTTACGCCATCCAGAGCCAGGCGGCGGCGTGGATCATGAACATTGCGGGCAGCTACTCGGGCATCATGGGGCTGCCCCTCTTTGAGACGGCGCAGCTCTTGGGGAAATTCGGCCTGGCGCCTTGAGCGCCGCGGGCGCCCGGGGCGGCGTGGAGGCCGCGTCGAGTTCTGACGGTTGCGCGCATGCCCGCGCTCAACCGTCAGCATTCAAGGATGAGAGATGGAAGACATCCTGATCAACTGGTCGCCGCAGGAGACGCGGGTGGCTGTGGTCGAGAACGGTGCCGTGCAGGAGCTGCACATCGAGCGCACGTTGGAGCGGGGCCTCGTCGGCAACGTCTATCTCGGCAAGGTCGTGCGGGTGTTGCCCGGCATGCAGTCGGCCTTCATCGACATCGGCCTGGAGCGCGCGGCCTTCCTGCATGTGGCCGACCTGCACAGTGCCGCGCAGTTCGGCCATGGCCGGCATCAAAGTGGCGACACGCCGCCCACGCCCATCGAGCGGCTGGTCTTCGAGGGCCAGCCGCTGACGGTGCAGGTCATCAAGGACCCGATCGGCACCAAGGGCGCGCGCTTGTCCAGCCAGGTCAGCATTGCCGGGCGCATGCTGGTCTACCTGCCGCAGGACGAGCACATCGGCATCAGCCAGAAGATCGGTTCGCCGGAGGCGCGCGAGTCGCTGCGCCTGCGCATGCAGGCGCTGGTAGGCAGCCGGGAATCGGGCGGGGGCGGCGGCTTCATCCTGCGCACGAATGCCGAGGATGCGTCCGACGAGGAGCTCGCTGCCGACATCGCCTACCTGCGCAAGACCTGGCACCAGATCCGCGACAAGGCGCTGAACACGCCGCCAGCCAGCCTGCTGCACCAGGATTTGAGCCTCGTCGAGCGCGTGCTGCGTGATCTGACCAACGAGCGTACCGGCCATATCCGCATCGACTCGCGCATGCAGTACGAGGTGCTGCGGCAGTTCGGCGAGACGTTCATGCCCGCCGCCACCGCAAAGCTGGAGCACTACCGCGGCGAGCGGCCCATCTTCGACCTGTGCAATGTCGACGCCGAGATTGCGCGTGCACTGGCGCGCAAGGTGGAGCTGAAGTCCGGCGGCTCGCTCGTGTTCGACCAGACCGAGGCGATGACGACCATCGACGTCAACACCGGCGGCTTCGTCGGTGCGAGGAACTTCGACGACACCATCTTCAAGACCAACCTGGAGGCGGCCGGCGCCATCGCGCGGCAACTGCGGCTGCGCAACCTGGGCGGCATCATCATCGTCGACTTCATCGACATGACGCGCGAGGAGCACAAGGCCGCGGTGCTGGCCGAGTTCAAGAAGCAGCTCAACCGTGATCGCACCAAGGTCACCGTCGGCGGCTTCACGCAGCTGGGCCTGGTGGAGATGACGCGCAAGCGCACGCGCGAATCGCTGGCGCGCATGCTGTGCGAGCCCTGCCCAACCTGCGAGGGGCGAGGGCAGGTCAAGACCGCGCGCTCGGTCTGTTACGACATCCTGCGCGAGATCCTGCGCGAGGCGCGGCAGTTCTCGCCGCGCGAGTTCCGTGTCGTCGCGGCGGCCAACGTCGTCGAGATGATGCTGGACGAGGAAAGCGCGCATCTGGCCGGGCTGTCGGATTTCATCGGCAAACCCATTTCATTGACCGCCGAGCCGACCAACCAGACCGAGCACTACGACATCGTGCTGCTGTAAGCCCCGCGGGCGACATGCGGCGCCGTCTGACGCCGCAAGTCGCCCAGGTGCGGCAGAATCGCGCGCCATGCTCGTATCTGTCTCTCGCCGCCGCAGCCTTGCGGCACTTGCCGCCCTTGGTGCGACGCTGGGTGCTGTTCCGGCCCTGGCGCAGGTGCGCATCGACATCTCCGGTGTCGGCGGCTCACGCATCCCGGTGGCCATCGTCGACTTCCGTGACGAGGCGAAATCGCCGCAGCCCATCGCCGCCATCATCCGTGCCGACCTGGAACGCAGCGGTCAGTTCCGCAGCGTCGATGCGCCGGCGGGTCTCAACGAGACCAGCGTGCCCGCGTTTCCCGAGTGGCGTTCCAAGCAGGCCGACGCGCTCGTGGCGGGTACGGTCAACCGCCTGGCCGATGGCCGCCTGGACATTCGCTTCAAGCTCTGGGACGTCGTCAAGGGCACCGAGCTCATCGGCCAGGCCCAGGCCGTGCACCCGGACGACGCCCGCCTCGCGGCCCATCGCGTCGCCGACCTGATCTACGAAAAGCTCACCGGCGACAAGGGGGTGTTCGCCACGCGCATGGCCTACGTCACCAAGACAGGCCGCCGCTACAGCCTGGTCATCGCCGACGCCGATGGCGAGGGCGCCAAGGTCGCGCTGACCAGCCCCGAACCCATCATCTCGCCTGCCTGGGCGCCGAACGGCCGCGAACTGGCCTACGTCTCCTTCGAAAGCGGCAAGGCCACCGTTCGCGTGCAGGACGTGCAGACGGGCTCGCGTCGGGTGCTGGCTGACTTCAAAGGCACCAACAGCGCGCCGGCCTGGGCGCCTGACGGCTCGCAACTGACGCTGAGCTTGTCGCGCGAAGGCGGCACCCAGCTCTTCGCGATCAACCGCGACGGTTCCGGCGTGCGGCGTCTGGCGCGCAGCAGCGCGATCGACACCGAGCCCTGCTACTCGCCCGACGGCACGCAGATCTACTTCGTCAGCGACCGTGGCGGCGGCCCGCAGATCTACCGCATGTCGGCGGGTGGCGGCGGCGCGGACCGCATCACTTTCAACGGCACCTACAACATCAGCCCGGCCATCAGCCCGGATGGCCGCACGCTGGCCTACATCACGCGCACCAACGGTGCCTTCCGTTTGAGCGTGATGGATATTGCGTCGGGCGATTCGCAGCAGATCAGCGATGCCAGTGAAGACGAGAGCCCGGCGTTCTCGCCCAATGGCAAGCTCATCGTCTACGCCAGCCGTGCCGGCGGCCGCGAGGTGCTGATGACCACGACGCTCGATGGCAAGATCAAGACGCCGTTGCTCATCACGACGGCCGAAGTTCGTGAACCGACCTGGGGTCCTTTTTCATCTCAGTAACTTGACGGCTCACGCGATGTTGGACAATAACGGGCCGGCGTCGCAGCCGGCCGTGCTCTTTTCCCCCGTCCCCTTGTGGAGATTATTCGAATGAAGCTGACCCGCTACGCGCTCACCCTGATTGCCGCTGCTGCTCTGGCAGGCTGTGGTTCCACCACCAAGCTGGACGCGCCGGCACCGGTCGCTACCGCCGAGCCCGCCCCGGCTCCGGCTCCGGCACCGCAACCTCCCGCCCCCGCTCAGACCGCCGTCAAGACGGTTGATCTGGACGCCCAATACACCGAACAAGTCCGTGACAAGCGCGTCGTGTACTTCGACTTCGACAGCGACGTCGTCAAGGAAGAGTTCCGTCCGCTGGTCGACCTGCACGCCAAGCGCCTGAACAACAACAAGAAGCTGGCCCTCACGCTGGAAGGCCACACCGACGAGCGCGGTGGCCGTGAGTACAACCTGGCCCTGGGTCAGCGTCGTGCCGAAGCCGTTGCCAAGTCGCTGACGCTGCTGGGCGTCGCCGGCACCCAGGTCGAAGCCGTCAGCTTCGGCAAGGAGCGCCCGGCTGCACAAGGCAGCAACGAAGAAGCCTGGTCCAAGAACCGTCGCGTCGAGCTCAAGGACAAGTGATGCGTGGCGTGCGTCTGACGCTGGTGGCGTTTGCCACGGGCGTGGCCTTTCTGCAGCCGGCTCGCGCCGGCCTGTTCGAGGATGATGAAGCCCGCCGGGCCATCCTCGACTTGCGCACCAAGATCCAGGCCAACGAGGACGCCGCCAAGCAGCGCGCGGATCAGCTCAACACGCTGATCCAGGATCAGCTCCAGCCGCTGCGCCGCAGCATGCTGGAGCTGAACAGCCAGATCGAGGCTTTGCGGGCTGAGGTCGCGAGCCTGCGTGGCGCCAACGAGCGGCTGGCCCGCGACCTGGCTGACACGCAGCGCAAGCTGACGGATCAGTCGCAGGCTGTCGAGGCGCGGCTGAAGCCGTTGGAACCGCAGAAGGTCACGCTGGACGGACGCGAGTTCCAGGTCGCCCCGGACGAGCGCAACCAGTACGAAGCCGCCATCGGCCTCGTGCGCCGTGGCGACTTCGCCGAGGCCGTGGCAGCCCTCAACGCCTTCTTGAAGCGCTACACGGCCAGCGGCTACACCGACTCGGTCCGCTTCTGGCTGGGCAACGCCCAATATGGCAAGCGCGACTACAAGGACGCGATTGCCACCTTCAAGGCCTTCATCGCTGGCAGCCCGGATCATCCCCGTGCCGCAGAGGCCTTGCTCGCCCTGGGCAACTGCCAGGTCGAGTTGAAGGACAACAAGGCTGCGCGCCGCACCTTCGACGACGTCGTCAAGAGCTATCCCGGCACCGAGGCTGCACAAGCGGCCAAGGAACGACTCGCGACCGTCAAATGAACTTGACGGGAGATCAGCTCGAGGCTGATCTGGAGCGCCGATTCGGTGGCTTGCGCCGCCTTCACGGCGATGACGCCTACCAGCGCCTGCGCACCGCGAGATTCGCGGTGGTGGGCCTGGGTGGTGTCGGCTCCTGGGCCGTCGAAGCGCTCGCGCGCAGTGGCGCGGCGCAACTGACGCTCATCGACCTGGACCAGGTCTCCGAATCCAATATCAACCGCCAGATCCAGGCGTTAGGCTCCACGGTCGGCATGGCCAAGGCCGAGGCGCTGCGCCTGCGTATCGCGGACATCCACCCCGGCTGCACGGTGAACGTGGTCGAGGATTTCGTGACGCCGGAAAACTGGCCGTCGCTGATCGGCAGTACCGGGCTCGACGGCCTGATCGACTGCTGCGATCAGGTGCGTGCCAAGGCGACGCTGGCCGCATGGGCGCGAGAGCAGCGCCTGCCCTTCGTGACGGTCGGTGCTGCAGGCGGCAAGCGCGAGCCACACCGCGTGCAGCTCGACGATCTCAGCGCCACGACGCATGACCCGTTGCTGGCGTCGCTGCGCCAGCGGCTTCGCAAGCACCATGGCGCGCCACGGGCGGGCAGCATGGACGTGTCCTGCGTCTACTCCCGTGAACCCGTGCATCTCCCGCAGATGGGAGCAGGCGAGAGCTGTGATGTCGATGGCAGTCTCAATTGCCATGGCTACGGCTCCAGCGTGGCCGTGACGGCCACGTTCGGGCTGTGCGCGGCGGCAGAATTGCAGCGCTTGCACCTGAGCCGCACGCCGGTTTGACGAAAACACAAAAATTCTTGCGAGCCCCTTAAAAACATGCCTATAATGGCAGGCTCTGCTTGACGCGGGATGTTAGCTCAGTCGGTAGAGCAGCGGACTTTTAATCCGTTGGTCGCAGGTTCGAATCCTGCACATCCCACCAGATTTTCTGGCACGATCTAAAAAAGTTGTGCTACAATCATTGGCTCAGCAAGACGCAAGTTGAACTGAATCAGGGCTCTTAGCTCAGTTGGTAGAGCAGCGGACTCTTAATCCGTTGGTCGAAGGTTCGAATCCTTCAGGGCCCACCAAAACAAGCAGCAAAACCCGCCTCGTGCGGGTTTTGCTTTTTCTGCTTCACGAACCGCTGTCGATGAGGCGACCTGGCCTGATTCGGCGGGCGCGCTTCGATGCGAAGTGGTGTTCAGCGCCCGCTGTGAAGCGGGCGTGCGATGCTTGGCGGCCTTCAATGCTTCATGCCGCCGCCCCATGACTTTTCGCGCGCCGTCGCAGGCCGAGCTGACTGCCTTCCTCCAGGCAGAGTTTCCTCAGAGTCGTTGCACGCTGGAAGCGCTTGATGCCGACGGCAGCGTCGTGTTGGCGCATGCAGTCGGCGCCGCCGAACTCAGGCCGGGCAACACGGTGTCTGGCCCGGTCATGATGACCCTCGCAGATGTCGCGCTCTATGTCGCCATCCTGGCGCGCATCGGCATCGTGCCGCTGGCGGTGACGACGCAGCTGTCGATCAACTTCCTGCGCAAACCGCGCGCCGACCGGCGCTTGCTGGCGCGCTGCCGGCTGATGAAGCTCGGCCGCGCGCTTGCGGTCGGGGAGGTGTGGATCTTCTCCGAGGGGGACGAAGAACCGGTGGCGCACGCCACCGGCACGTATTCGATCCCTCGCGAGCGGGCCTGACTCAGGCGCTCGTCTTGGCCAGCTTCATGCTGGTGCTGGTGCTGGTCAGATAGCCCACCTGGGCGCCGAACCTGTTCTTGTAGTTGGCATTGATCAGCGGCTCCAGCGTGCTCTTCACGACGCCGTGGATGCTCTCCCAGTAGCCCGGGTGCTGGAAGTTGGCGGTGATGTAGGTCCAGCCGTTGAGGTCGTCGACGACGCCCAGGCCGGTGGCTTCCGCGCCCGAGGGCATGGAGGCCAGGCGGCTCAGCACCTTGGTGTCGACGTTGTAGGCCCAGATGAAGTTGTTGACGTGGTAGCCGCTGTCTTCACCGATGAAGAGGGTGCGCAGGCGCTCCGAGAACTTCAGGTTGTCGGGCGCGCCGACCTTGTCCGGGTTGGCCGTGTTGCCGAGCGCGTCGGCCGTGGCCAGGTCTTCGCCGATGAGCAGCGTCTTGGTCAGGGACGGCACCCATTCGCTGTCGATGGCCATGTTGGCCGCGTCCTTCTGCCCGCTGCTGAGCGTGTGGGCCAGGATGCCGCCGGCGTTCAGCGCCTTGTCGATGCCGATGTTGTAGGCGGCGTTGTACGCGGCATTGCCCTTGACCATGGACTTCTGCATGTTCTGCAGCGCGGAGTAGGCGATCTTGTCGCGGGCGTTGACCGTCGTGCCTTCCATCTTCGTGAAGGCCATCGAGCCGCCCTTCAGCGCGGCGTAACGGTGCGTCTCCAGGAACGCCGCGGCCTTGTCCATGCCGCTCTTCAGACGCACCCACTGGACGGCGCCGTTGAACCAGATCTTGGTGTAGGTCGCGTCGGACGGGTCGGTGGTGGACACGTCCATGATGTCGGTGGGCTTGAGCGTGTCGGCCAGCAACTTGATCTCGGCGCTGTTGGCGGAGCCGAGCTTGATCCACGTGACGGCGGCGCCGGCAGCGGCCGGGTCCAGCGAGAAGCCCGTGCCGAACTTGGCGACGTAGAGCGTGCCGGCGGAGAGGTCGGCCTGCTTGTCGGCGACGAACATGAAGAAGCCGCCGTTGGTTGCGTCATCGCCCATGAGGGCGGTGCGCTGGTCGGGCAAGACCTGGATCAGCTCATGAGAGATGCGGCCCAGGCAGTAGTGCTTCTTGATCGTGCCGGTGCCATCGGGGTTGACCGTCACCTCGGGCAGGTGGCCGTAGTGGTAGGGGTTGGCCTTCGTGGCGTCGCCGAACAGGTTCAGGCTGTAGGCCTGGAACTGCGCGTTGCTGGCGATGGTGAAGGCGTCGGGCTCGTATTCCTCGCTGGACAGGTGGGTGCCCCAGGGCGACAGGCTCGCGCCGCAGGTGATCCACAGGCCCATGGCGGGCGCTGTGTCGACGTTGTGGTACTTGACCAGCGACAGCTTGCCGGTGGCGGGGTCCTGGTCCAGTGTCAGCACGGCGATGGGGGAGGGCAGGCGGCCGTACATGTCGGTCTTGCCGTCCTGGGCCCAGGTCGTGTATTCGAACTGCACGACGGCGAACACGGTGTTGCCCTTGACGCCGGTGACCGTCGTCGTGGTGGCGAGCTTGAGCAGTGACGTGCCGTCCGGCGAATCGCTGAAGAACTGGCGTTCCTTGCCGGCCACGGTGGTGTCGATGATGGCCTTGCCGGCGAAGTCTACATAACCGCCAGCCAGGATGGTGCCGCCCTTGCCGTCCGGCACGAGGTCGCCGGTGGTGAAGAAGGGCTGGTAGGACAGTGCGTAGTCCTGCGTGCTGCCGTCGGTGAAGCTCACGGACAGCTTGGACGCCACGAGCGTCTTGGCCATGTCGGCCGGGACCGACAGCGAGGGCGCGGCCATGGCGGTGAAGCTGGCCGTCGTCATGTTGACCGGGTGATCGTCATCTCCGCCGCCGCCACAGGCGGTCAGGAGGCTGCCCAGGGCCGTGCCGCCCAGCGGAAGCATGATCGGCGCACCCAGGAACTTCAGGGCTTGGCGGCGTTGGAGAGCGTTGGAATGCGACATGGAAGCGGCGGACTGCCCGTGCTGTGGAAAGCTCGGCAATCTATGCAGCTTGCATGTCGTCCATGTGAAAAACCGCCGCTGGCGCCAACGCCGGCCGGGGTCAGTGCTTGCTGTCCAGCAGATCCTGCGGGGCGCCGAACATGAAGCAGTCGACGAAGCTGAAGTACAGAGACGCGTAGAAGACGGACCACATCAGCAGCCCCAGCATCAGCATGACGACGGGGGCGACCTGGATCAGGCCCAGCAACGTGAATGCCAGCGTGACCAGGGTGGACAGTGCGAGGAAGCCGGCCACCCACAGCAGCCCGTTGAGCGCAAAAGCCGCCTTGTTGCGCCACAGCGCCAGCGTGCTGGAGAACAGCGCCTGGCCCACGCCCTGGCCGCCCCAGTGAATGAGGGCGGGGGCGTGCCAGTAGGGCACGGCCAGCAGCGTCAGCCCGCCAAAGCGGACCAGCGCGCCGATGATGATGCGGGAGTCACCGGCCACTCGCGCGAACTCCTCCGGCGTGCCGTTTTCCTTCATCAAGGTCAGCACGGCCTGCGTGGCCTCGCCGTCGATGGCGTTGGCCCCGAGCAGGATGACCAGCGCACTCAGCGCGAAGCTGGTGCTGAGCAGCAACTGGTGGTTGCGCCGCTCACGCGTGAGCTTCAGCGGCGCCACGAAGACGGTGGCGGTGGGCGTCTTCTTCTGCAGCACCAGATGGGTGGCCAGCATGAAGCCCAGCGAGCACAGCGGGATGGCCATCAGCCCGAGCACGGGGCCGACGAGCGGCAGCGCGCTCAGCAGCATGGAGGCCAGCAACGCCAGGCCCATCAGGCCCGTGAAGGCCAGCGGCTGGCGCTGGAACACCTTGATGCCATGGCGGATCCACAGCCGGCCGTTGCGGGCGGGCACCTGCTGCAGATGCAGCTGCATCGTCATGGCCGTGCTCCAGCCGGCGCCGCCGTCTCGAGCGGCAGCGCGTGCCAGGGATTGGCGATGCGCTCGCGCAGCACACGCTCGAAGTGGCCCGGGTCATGCGCCTTCAGCAGCGAGGCCTCACGGGGCAGATGCAGATCGAACAGGCGCGACACCCAGAAGCGCAGCGCCGCGGCACGCAGCAGCGCCGGCAGCAGCCGGTGTTCGGTGCCGGACAGCGGACGCACGCTCTCGTAAGCCGCGACGAAGACGGCCGCACGGTCCTCGATGAGGCGGCCATCGGCGAGGTCGATGCACCAGTCATTCAGGCACACGGCCAGGTCGAACAGCCAGGTGTCGACCCCGGCGAAGTAGAAGTCGAAGAAGCCGGTCAGCCGCTCGCGGCCTGGGCCCTCGCCCGGCTCGAACATCACGTTGTCGCGGAACAGGTCGGCGTGGATGGGGCCGGAATGGTGCTGCAGCAGCTCGGCGTACGGCGCCGACGCGGCGAGCTGCTCCTGGTAGGCCAGCTCGCTGCGCAGCAGCTCGGCTTGTGCAGGCGCCAGCAAGGGCAGCAGCTGTGGCACCACGGCCTGCCACCAGGCCAGGCCGCGCAGGTTGGGCTGATGCAGGGGGTAGTCCTGCCCGGCCAGGTGCATGCGGGCCAGCGTCGCGCCGACCTGCCGGCAATGGAAGTCGTCGGGCGCCATCTGGTGGCCGCCATGCAGGCGGTCCACGATGGCAGCCGGTTTGCCGGCCACTTCGAAGAGGATCTCGCCGTTGCGGTCGGCATGCGGCTCGGGCACAGGCACGCCGCGCTGGGCCAGGTGCTGCATCAGCCGCAGATAGAACGGCAACTGCTGCGCCGTCAGCCGCTCGAACAGCGTCAGCACGTAGCGGTGCAGATGCCCGTCGGCCTGCGTGCAGTCGACAAAGTAGTTCGTGTTCTCGATGCCGGCACCGATGCCGCGCAACGAGCTGAGCTGCCCGAGTTGGAGGTGGTCCAGCAGGGCTTGGGCCTGCGCGCGGCTGACTTCGGTGAAAACGGCCATGGGTCTGGAAGGAGGGCAGCCCAGCGGCCGCGCGGGATCAGAATTTGAAGACTTGCCAGACACGTGTGCCCGAGCCACTCTTGCTCAGGCCCGTGCCGCTGCCGCCGGCAGACTCGCGGCCCGCGTCGTTGACGACGATCTCGTAATCGGGCGCCTTGGAGTTCTTGTTCTTGACGGTGACCTTCTTGGTCTCGCCGCGCACCCGCAGCTCCTCGATGCGGACTTGATCGTCCTCCGACACCTTGCGCTCGACCTTGGGCTCGGGCGGCGGATCGGCGAGCGCACCCGTGCACCAGGCGGCGAGCAGCAGAAGGGCAGCGGGGCGGAACATGCTGCCGATTCTAGGCGGGAGGTGTCCGAGAATCCTGCGCCATGAGCAAACCCATCCTGCTGCTGGTCGACGGCTCCAGCTACCTGTACCGCGCCTTCCATGCCATGCCCGACCTGCGCGGCCCCGAGGGCCAGCCCACCGGGGCGGTGCGCGGCATGGTCGCCATGCTGAAGAAGCTGCAGACCGATGTGGGCGCCGAACACGCGGTCTGCGTGTTCGATGCGTCCGGCCCGACGTTCCGCGACGAGTGGTACCCCGAATACAAGGCGCAGCGCTCGCCGATGCCGCCGGAGCTGCGCGCGCAGATCGAGCCCATCCATGAAGTCGTGAAGCTGCTGGGCTGGCCGACGCTGACCGTGCCGGGCGTGGAGGCCGACGACGTCATCGGCACGCTGTGCCGCGTCGGCGCGGAGCAAGGGCACCGCGTCATCGTGTCGACCGGCGACAAGGACCTGTCGCAGCTCGTCAACCCGGACGTGGAGCTCATCAACACGATGAGCAACGAGCGGCTTGACGAGGCCGGCGTGTTCGAGAAGTTCGGCGTGCCGCCGAACCGCATCATCGACTACCTGACGCTGATGGGCGACACGGTGGACAACGTGCCCGGCGTGACCGGCGTGGGCCCGAAGACGGCGGCCAAGTGGATCGCCGAGTACGGCTCGCTGGACGGCGTCATTGCGGCCGCGCCCACCGTCAAGGGCAAGGCCGGCGAGAACCTGCGCGCCGCGCTGGACTGGCTGCCCATGGGCCGCAAGCTGGTCACCGTGAAGCTGGACTGCGAGCTCGCCGAGCACGTGCAAGGTTGGCCCGCGCTGGAGCAACTGGCCTTTCGCACGCCGGACAAGGCGCCGCTGGCCGAGTTCTACAAGCGCAACGGCTTCAAGGCCTGGCTGGAGGAGCTGACCGGCGAGGCGGCGCCCGCCAAGGCCAAGGCGCCGGCGGCCAACCCCGGCCTGTTCGACGAGCCCGAGCCACCGGCCGGTGCCGCAGACATCGCCCGCCAGTACGACACCGTGCTGAGCTTCGAGCAGCTGGACGCCTGGATCGCCCGCCTGCGCGCCGCATCGCTGTGCGCGCTCGACACCGAGACCGATTCGCTGGACCCGATGGCCGCGCGCATCGTGGGCATCTCGTTCGCCGACAAGCCTGGTCATGCGGCCTATGTGCCGCTGCGCCACAGTGGCCCGGACGCGCCCGAGCAACTGCCGCTGGACGAGGTGCTGGCGCGCCTCAAGCCCTGGCTGGAGGACGACGCCGCCAAGAAGATCGGGCAGAACCTCAAGTACGACCGCCATGTTCTGCTGAACCACGGCATCCACCTGGCCGGCGTGCAGCACGACACGCTGCTGCAGAGCTATGTGCTGGAGGCGCACAAGACGCACAATCTCGAAGCGCTCGCCGAGCGGCATCTCGGCCGCAAGGGCCTGAGCTACGAGGACTTGTGCGGCAAGGGTGCGCACCAGATTCCCTTCGCACAGGTGGACGTGGCCAAGGCAGCCACCTACTCGGGCGAGGACAGCGAGATGTGCCTGCACCTGAGCGAGGTGCTGTGGCCGCAGATCGAGGCCGAGGCGGGCCTGACGCGCATCTACCGCGACATCGAGATGCCCACCGCCGACCTGCTGGCGCGCATCGAGCGCCAGGGCGTGCTGATCGATCCCGACAAGCTCAAGCAGCAAAGCCACGAGATCGGCCAGCGCCTGGTGCTGCTGGAGCAGCAGTGCTATGACATCGCCGGCCAGCCCTTCAACATCGGCAGCCCCAAGCAGATCGGCGAGATCCTGTTCGGCAAGCTGGGCCTGCCCGTCGTGAAGAAGACGGCCACCGGGGCGCCCTCGACCGATGAAGAGGTGCTGACCGAGCTCGCGGCGGACTTTCCGCTGCCGGCCAAGATCCTCGAGTACCGTGGGCTGGCCAAGCTCAAGAGCACCTACACCGACAAGCTGCCGCTGCAGATCAATGCACAGACGGGCCGCGTGCACACCAACTACGCGCAGGCCGTGGCGGTGACGGGGCGGCTGTCCAGCAACGAGCCCAACCTGCAGAACATTCCCATCCGCACCGCCGAGGGCCGGCGTGTGCGCGAGGCCTTCGTCGCGCCGGCGGGCTGCAGCATCGTCAGTGCCGACTATTCGCAGATCGAACTGCGCATCATGGCCCACATCAGCGAGGACCCCGGCCTGCTCAAGGCCTTCCAGGAGGGCCAGGACGTGCACCGCGCGACGGCGTCGGAAGTGTTCGGCATCGCGCTGGAAGAGGTCACAAGCGAGCAGCGCCGTTATGCCAAGACCATCAATTTCGGGCTGATCTACGGCATGGGGGCTTTCGGGCTGGCGGCGTCGCTGGGCATCGAGCAAAAGGCCGCCAAGGACTACATCGACCGCTACTTCACCCGCTTTGCGGGCGTGAAGCGCTACATGGACGAGACCAAGGCCGGCGCTGCCGAGCGCGGCTATGTGGAGACGCTGTTCGGGCGACGCATCTACCTGCCGGAAATTCGTGGCGGCAACGGTCAGCGCCGCGCCGGTGCCGAACGCCAGGCCATCAACGCGCCCATGCAGGGCACGGCGGCCGACCTCATCAAGCTGGCCATGCTGGCCGTGCAGGCCGAGCTGGACCGGCGCGGCATGCAAAGCCGCATCGTCATGCAGGTGCACGACGAGCTGGTGTTCGAGGTGCCGCAGGACGAACTGGACTGGGTGCGCGCCGAAGTGCCGCGCCTGATGGCGGGCGTGGCGCAGCTGAAAGTGCCGCTGCTGGCGGAATTAGGTGTGGGTGCCAACTGGGAGGAGGCCCATTGACACGCTAAGTGCTTACTCTCTTGACTATCATGCTGCCACTTTGAGGGGAGCGGAAATGAGGGTGTTGCTGGTCGATGCGTTCCCCATGGTGCGCGCAGCGCTCACCGGGTTGATCGAGCAGCATTTCTCGGGTGCCCAGGTCCAGGGCGTCGACAACGTGGCGGCCGCGCGCGCCGCGCTGGCGCAGGCGATGCCGCGGCTGGTGCTGCTGGACCTGAAGGTGGACGGCGGCTTCGAGCTGCTGCAGCAGATCCACCGCGAGCATCTGTTGCTGCCGGTCGTCGTGGTGTCTGGCAGCGACGACACCGAGGACGCGCTGCAGGCCCTGGGTGCGGGCGCGATGGGCTATGTGCCCCAGCGCTGCGACCTGGACACGCTGGTGCAGGCGCTGCAACTGGTGCTGGCCGGTGGCACTTATGTGCCGCCGCTGAAGCGCCTGGTCGACGAAGCGCCCGCGCCGCGCGTGGAGCAGGCGCAGCCGGATTGGGCGCATCTGCCGCTGACGCCGCGCCAGAAGCATGTGCTGCATCTGCTGACGCAGGGGCTCTCCAACAAGCTCATCGCGCGTGAGCTGGGCGTCAGCGTGGACACGGTCAAGGACCATGTTGCCGCCGTGCTGAAGGCGCTGGGCGTCAGCTCGCGCACCCAGGCCGTCGTCGTGGCGACGCAGAAGCGCTAGGCCGCTGTCCGCGTGACTTACGGCTGCGGGCCGTGCCGCAGCGCGTCGATGGCGTCCAGCACGGCCTCGGCCGTGGCTGGGGCGCGCAGCGGCGGGTCGCAGCGCTCGGGCCCGCAGGCGGCGCAGGCGTCCTTGATGGCCAGCAGCGCCGCAAAGCCCAGCAGCAGCGGCGGCTCGCCGACGGCCTTGCTGCGGTGGATGGTCTCGTTCGCATTCGCCACACCGAACAGCCGGACGTTGAGCTCGGGCGGGCAGTCGTTGGCGGTCGGGATCTTGTAGGTGCTCGGCGCATGCGTGGTCAGCAGGCCCGTGACGGGGTGCCACACCAGCTCTTCCATCGTCAGCCAGCCCATGCCCTGGATGAAGCCGCCCTCCACCTGGCCGATGTCCAGTGCCGGGTTCAGCGACGTGCCCACGTCGTGCAGCAGGTCGGCCCGCGTGATGCGGCTCTCGCCGGTCAGCGTGTCCACCAGCGCCTCGCAAACGGCGCCGCCCCAGGCGTAGTAGTAGAACGGGTGGCCCTGCAGCCGGTGGCGGTCCCAGTGCAGGCCCGGCGTGGCGTAGAAGCCGTCGCTCCACAGCTGCACGCGCTGCAGATAGGCGGCGGCCACCAGCTCCGCGAACGGCAGCTGTTGTCCGCCGCCGCTCACCTGGCCGGCTTCGAAGGCGACCAGCTCCACCGCGCAGCCGAAGCGTTCTGCCGCGAGCGCCGACAGTCGCGCCTTGATCTTGCGTGCGGCGTCCTGCGCGGCCTTGCCGTTGAGGTCGCTGCCGGTGGAGGCCGCCGTGGCCGAGGTGTTGGCCACCTTGCTCGTGTCTGTGGCCGAGCAGCGCACGGCGCTCAGCGGCAAGCCCAGCTCGTGGGCCACGACCTGCGCGACCTTGGTGTTCAAGCCTTGGCCCATCTCCGTGCCGCCATGGTTCACGAGCACCGAGCCGTCGGTGTAGACGTGCACCAGCGCGCCGGCCTGGTTCAGGTGGGCCACGTTGAACGAGATGCCGAACTTGACCGGCGTGAAGGCCAGCCCCTTCTTCAGCACGGGGCTCGTCGCGTTGAAGGCCGCGATGGCGTCGCGGCGTGCCTGGTAGTCGCTGCTGGCCAGCAGTTGGTCGGTCAGCGCCTGGGCGTGCAGCTCGTCGACCTGCTGGCCGTAGGGTGTGATGTCGCAACCCGCCGTGTAGAAGTTGCGGCGCCGCACCTCGGTGCCGTCCAGCCCGAGCCGGCGCGCGATGCCGTCGAGGATCATCTCGATGGCGAGGGCGCCCTGCGGCCCGCCGAAGCCGCGGAAGGCCGTGTTGCTCTGCGTGTTGGTCTTGGCGCAGAAGCCGTGCATGGCCACATGCGGCAGCCAGTAGGCATTGTCGAAATGGCACAGCGCGCGGGCCATGACCGGCGCGGAGAGGTCGGCGCTGTGGCCGGCGTTGGAGATCAGGTCGATGTCGGCGGCCAGGATGCGGCCGTCGTCGTCGAAGCCCACGTCCCAGCGATAGTCGAAGCCATGGCGGCGCCCGGTAATGAGGAAGTCGTCGTCGCGATCCACGCGCAGCTTGACGGGCTTCTTCAGCTTCAGCGCGGCCAGGGCAGCCACGCAGGCGAACAGCGCCGACTGCGACTCCTTGCCGCCGAAGCCGCCGCCCATGCGCCGGCACTGCACGACGACGCGATGCGCCTGCCAACCCACGGCGTGGGCGACGAGCTGCTGCATCTCGCTGGGGTGCTGCGTGGAGCAATGCACCAGCAGGCCCTCGCCGCCGTCCTGCGGCAGCGCCAGGCTGATCTGGCCTTCCAGATAGAACTGTTCCTGCCCGCCCAGGCTCCAGGTGCCCTGCAGCCGGTGCGGGGCGGCGGCCAGGTGTTGCGCGGGCTCGCCGCGCGTGAGGTGCATGGGGGGCAGCACGTATTGCCCGGCCGCATGGGCGTCGCGCGCCGTGAGCACGGCCGGCAGCGCCTCGGCCTGGATGACGTGCCGCGCCAGCGCGGCGGCGCGCCGTGCGTGGTCGCGGGTGCGGGCGATCACGGCGAACACGGGCTGGCCGACGTAGCGCAGCTCGTCGCGGGCCAGGATGGGGTCGTCATGCAGCAGCGGGCCGCAGTTGTTCTCGCCCGTGATGTCGCTGGCCGTGAGCACGGCCACCACGCCCGGCTGCTGGCGGATGCGGTCGAGGTCGATGCCGACCAGCCGGCCATGCGCGAGCGGCGACAGGCCCAGCGCCGCGTGCAGCGTGCCGGCGGGCTCCGGCAGATCGTCGGTGTAGGGGGCGGCGCCGCTGACGTGCAGGTGCGCGGACTCATGCGGCCGCGACGTGCCGACGACGGGCTCGGGGGCGAGCAGGGTTTCGGGCTTGTTCATGCGGCCAGCCTCGCGGGGCGCCAGACGGTCAGCGTGCGTCGTTCCAGGGTTTCCAGCCACAACTTTCGCAGCAGGTTCTGTGCGACGCGCAAGCGGTAGTCGCGCGACGCGCGCATGTCGGTCAGTGGCTGGAAGTCTTGCGCCAGGGCCGCAGCGGCGGCCTCGGCGGTGGCTTCCACCCAGGGCTGGCCCACGGTGGCAGCCTCGGCGTGCGCGGCGCGCCGCACGGTGGCGGCCATGCCGCCGAAGGCGAAGCGGGCCTGCTGCACGGTGCCGTTGCGCAGCTGCAGTGCCAGCACGGCGCAGACGGCGGAGATGTCGCTGTCGTGGCGCTTGGAGACCTTGTGCGCGGAGATGGCCCAGCTTGTGTCGGGGCGGGGCAGGTGCAGCGCCTCGACGAACTCGCCGGGCTGCAGGTCCTTCTTCATGTAGTCGAGATAGAAGTCTTGCAGCGGCAGGCGGCGTTGCTGCTCGCCGCGGCGCAGGATGATGTCGGCGCCGAGCGCGATGAGGGCCGGGGCGCCGTCGCCGATGGGCGAGCCGTTGGCCACGTTGCCACCCAGCGTGCCGGCGTGGCGCACCGGCGGCGAGGCGAAGCGCCGCCACAGCTCGGCCAGCGACGGCGCCAGCTCGGCCAGCTGGGCCCAGGCGTCTTCCAGCGACACGGCCGCGCCGATCCACAGGCCCGGCTCGCCGTGGAAGGGCTCGGCGCGGATCTCGCGCAGCGCCTCGACGCGCCCGGTGTAGATGAGCTCCGGCAGCACGCGGAACTGCTTGTTGACCCACAACCCGACATCGGTGGAGCCCGCCAGCAGCGTGGCCTGTGGATAGGTCTGCAGCAGCAGCGCGAGGTCGGGCAGGCTTTGCGGTGCGTGGAAGCGCTGGCCGGCGTGGGCGTAGGCCAGCGGTTCGTCCTGCGCGAGCTGGCGCAGCGCGGCGGCGATGGGTTCGCGGTCGATCAGTCGGGTGGGGGCGTCGAACATCTGCTCGCCGGCATCCAGGATGGGCCGGTAGCCGGTGCAGCGGCACAGGTTGCCCGCCAGGTCGTCGGCGAGTTCCTGGCGGCTGGGGCGGGTGCCGGCGGCCTGGTGAGCCTCGTAGCAGGCCGTCAGCGTCATGACGAAGCCCGGCGTGCAGAAGCCGCACTGCGAGCCATGGCAGGTGACGAGGGCTTGCTGCGGCGGCGTCAGGGCCTCGGGGCCGCCCAGGTCTTCGACCGTCAGCAGTGCGCGGCCGTCCAGCGTGGGCAGGAACTGCGTGCAGGCATTGACATTGCGTAGCTGCAGCCGGCCATCGGCGTCGAGCTCGCCCTGGATGACGGTGCAGGCGCCGCAGTCGCCCTCGGCGCAGCCTTCCTTGGTGCCGGTGCAGGCGGCGTGCTCGCGCAGGTATTGCAGGACGGTCGTCGTCGTCGGCAGGTCGCTCACCTCGACGACCTCGCCGCGGTGGAAGAAACGGATGGGTCGGGTATTCATGCTGGGCTCGATTGTCTGACCTTGCCTCAGAATTGCCATATGAGTTTTACTAACCAGAAAAACTTTGCGGACTCGCCGCGCCGCTGGGCGCTGCGGGGCGATCTGCTGGATTTCACGGCTGCACCAGGCTGGGGCGAGACCGAGTCGCCAGTGGTGCGCTTCGATCGCGACCACTGGCTGCTGATCGAAGATGGGCGCATCGTCGAGCGGCAGGCGCAGGCGCCGGATGACAGCTGGGTGCGCAAGGACCATGCCGGCCAGCTGGTGCTGCCGGGCTTCATCGACACGCATGTCCACTGCCCGCAGCTGGAGGTCATCGGCTCCTATGGCACCGAGCTGCTGGACTGGCTGGAGCGCTACACCTTCCCGAGCGAATGCGCTTTTGCCGATCCGGCGCGCAGCCGGGCGGGCGCGGAGGTCTTCCTGGACGCGCTGCTGGCCAGCGGCACGACATCGGCCGTCGTCTTCGCCACCGTGCACAAGACCTCGGCCGAGGCCTTGTTCGAGGGCGCGGCGGCGCGCGGCATGCGGCTCATCACCGGCAAGGTGTTGATGGATCGGCATGCGCCCGACGGCTTGCGAGACGACGTCGTGCAGGCCGAGCAGGACTGCCTGGACCTGATCCGGCGCTTCCATGGCCGTGACCGCCTGGCCTACGCGGTGACGGTGCGGTTCGCGCCCACCAGCACGCCGGAGCAACTGGCCATGGCCGGCGCGCTGTGCCGGGCCGACGCCAGCCTCTACATGCAGACCCATGTGGCCGAGAACCGCGCCGAGGTGGCCTGGGTGGCCCAGCTGTTTCCCGAGGCGCGCAGCTACCTGGATGTCTACGAGCGTGTCGGCCTCGTGCACGAGCGCGCCGTGCTGGCCCACGGCATCTACCTCGACGAACACGACCGCCAGCTCATCGCTGCACGGGGCGCGCAGGTGGCGCACAGCCCGTCGAGCAATCTGTTCCTCGGCAGCGGGCTGTTCGACTGGGCCGGCGCGGGCTTCAACGTCAGCCTGGCGTCGGACGTCGGCGGGGGCACGTCGCTGAACCTGCCGCGCAACATGCTGGACGCCTACAAGGTGCAGGCGCTGCGCGGCGAGCGCCTCACCGCCTGGGTGGCGCTGCATGCCGCCACGCGCGGCGCAGCCGAGGCGTTGCGGCTGGGCGACGAGATCGGCGGGCTGTCGGTAGGGCAGGCCGCCGACATCTGCGTGTGGGACTGGGCGCGCGGCGGCGTGGCCGAGGCGCGCGACGCCGTGGCCCGCGAGCTGCACGAGCGCGTGTTCGCCTGGATGACGCTGGCCGACGAGCGCAACCTGGCGGCCTGCTACGTGGCGGGGCGCCAGCGCGTCTGACACGGCCGCGACGCTTCATGCCGGCCGAACGCCGCTCCGTCGCATGGCGCGGGCGGCGCGCGGCGGCGGCGCCTAAGGTGGCGGCATCGCTCAACGGAGCCCGCCATGCTCACCTTTTTGTTCTGGGTCGTCCTCTTCATCGTCTGCTGGCCGCTGGCGCTGCTGGCCTTGTTGCTGTGGCCCCTGGTGTGGCTGGTGACGCTGCCTTTTCGCGTGCTGGGCATTGCCGTGGAGGGCGTCTTTGCGTTGCTGCGAGCCCTCGTCATGCTGCCGGCGCGGCTGCTGGGCGGCCGGTAGGCCGGGTGAGTGCGGCCACTCAAACGATCATCGTCTTGATCGAATTCAGATGATATTTTTGATATGCCTCGAACGCTGAGGCGTCGTGCCGGCTGCTCGCGGCCGGCGTTGCCGCTGCTGGCGCCGCCTGGGCACTTTCCGCCGCTGCGAGCGAGAACTTTTGCCTGCCCGGCCGCTGCAGTCGGCCCGCGAAGCTGGAGTTCTTATTCGATATAAATGATAATTTCATTGTCGATACCCGACTTCACGGGGACTGAAACAATGAAATCCATCCTGATCGTCGACGACCATGCCGACATCCGCCGGCTGATCCGCCTGACCCTCGAGTTCGAGGAGTACGACATCCGCGAGGCGTCTGACGGCGAGACCGCCCTGGCGATCGCCCAGGAGTTCCGGCCGGATCTGGTGCTGCTGGACGTCATGATGCCGGGGCAACTCAACGGGCTGGACGTCTGCCAGCGCCTGCGCCAGGGCGTGCCGGCCGGGCAGCCGCCGCGGATCATCATGCTCAGCGCCCGTGGCCAGGCCAGCGACCGTGAGGCGGGGCTGCAGGCGGGGGCTGACGTCTATCTCGTCAAGCCGTTCAGCCCGCTGCAGTTGATCGACTGCATTTCGGGCCTCTGGGCAGCGGCCTGAGGAGCGGGCCATGCGCCGGCGCGCCGCCCCCACCAGCACCGACCACCGCTTCGACGCCGCCGCCACGGCGCAGATGGAGTGCTTCGTGCACGACCTGGGGCGCATGTACCACGAGCGCAACGAGGCGCTGCGCGAGGTGACCCGGGCCCACCACGAGGTG
Source organism: Pelomonas nitida (assembly GCF_043555975.1). Lineage (NCBI taxonomy): Bacteria > Pseudomonadati > Pseudomonadota > Betaproteobacteria > Burkholderiales > Sphaerotilaceae > Roseateles > Pelomonas nitida. The sequence goes on from NZ_JBIGIA010000019.1 coordinate 76,819, forward strand.
CTGCTGCGGCTGGCGATGGCGGCCGATTTCCGCGACGACGACACCGGCGTGCACATGGTGCGCATCGGCTATCTGGCCGAGGCGCTCGCGCTGGCACTGGGCCAGCCGGCAGCGTTCGCGGCCATGCTGCGCCGCGCCGCGCCCATGCACGACGTCGGCAAGATCGGCGTGGCCGACGCGGTGCTCAAGAAGCCGGGCGCCTACACGCCCGAGGAACGCGAGCAGATGAATCGGCATGCCGAGATCGGTTCCTACATCCTGGGGCGCTCGCGTGTGCCGCTGTTCCAGCTGGCGGCGGAAGTGGCGCTGACCCATCACGAGCGCTGGGACGGCTTGGGCTATCCGCGTCGCCTGGCGGGTGAGGGCATCCCGATCTCGGGCCGCATCGTGGCGGTCGTGGACTTCTTCGACGCGCTGACGATGGACCGCTGCTATCGCAAGGCCTTCCCCGACGACGTGGCGCTGGCCATGTTGCTGGAGCAGCGCGGCGCGGCTTTCGAGCCCGCCATCGTCGACACCTTCGTCGGCAACCTCGCTGCGCTCATCGAGCTGCGCGAGCGCATCAACCGCCAGCCGCCGAGTTTCGAGGAACTGGCGGCCCTCGAATGAACACCGCGAACCCCGGGAGAACATCCATGACCCTGCTTCGCAGACTCGCCGGTGCCCTGGCTGGCCTGGCCCTTGGGATCGCATCGGCCGGTGCCGTGGCGCAGACGCTGGAACGGGTGCGCTCGGCCGGCACGTTGCGCGTCTGCATCTGGCCCGACTACTACGGCATCACCTACCGCAACCCGCGCACCGGGTTGCTGGGGGGCATCGACATCGACCTGTCCGGCGAGCTGGCGCGTGATATCGGCGTCAGGCCGGAGTATGTGGAGTCGTCGTTCCCGCAGCTGGTGGCCGATCTGAATGGTGGCCGCTGCGACGTGGCGATGTTCGCCGTCGGCATGCTGGCCAGCCGCAAGGAGCAGCTGGCCTTCACCGAGCCCTATCTGCAGAGCGACATCTACGGCGTGACCACGCGCGCCAGCCGCACCGTGCGGCAGTGGGGGGACATCGACCAGCCCGGCGTCGTCGTGGCCGTGCAGGCCGGCACCTTCATGGAGCCGGTCATGCGCGAGGCGCTCAAGCAGGCGCAGATGGTCGTCATCCGCCCGCCGGCCACGCGCGAGCAGGAGCTGGAGGCCGGCCGCGTGGATGTCTTCATGACCGACTACCCCTACAGCCGGCGCCTGCTCGACAACGCCGACTGGGCCCGCCTCGTCGCGCCGCCGCGGCCGTTCTTCGTGCTGCCCTACGGCTACGCCATCAAGCGTGGCGATGCGCGCTGGCTGGCCCGCCTGGACGAGTTCGTCGCCGCCATCAAGCACGATGGCCGGTTGCTCGCGGCCGCCCGCCGGCACGGGCTCGCCGACATCGTCGTCACGCGCTGATGCCATGCCGCAGCACCACAGCTCCGCACAGCCCTGGCAGCCGGGAGGCTTGCTGGGCCGCGCCCGTCTGCTGGTGCGGCTGCTGGCGGCGCTGCTGTCGCTGGCGGTGGTGGCGGCCCTGTCGGCGCTGGCCGGCTTCGAGCGGCGCGAATCGCTGGAGAACGCACAGGACCGCGCCGAGCTGATCGCGCGGACGCTGGAAGACCACGTCACCCGTACCGTCGAATCGGCCGCGCTCATCCTGCAGACGCTGGGTGAGGGCGTCGCGCGGCAGACCTCGGTCGATCCAGCGCGCCTGCAGCCGCTGCTCGGGCAGAGCCTGCTGACCAGCCTGCCCTTCCTGCGTGGCGCCGCCGTGCTGGACGAGCAAGGCCGCGTGCTGGCGAGCAGCATCGCCGCCGAGCAAGGGCAGCGCGTGCCGCTGGAGCGGCTGGGCGAGTTGCCACGCGACGGGCGCGACGCGCTGCTGCCGCTGGTAGCTGGCCGGACGTTGGGCGATCTGGCGAACCCCGGGGCGCGCCCGCAGGCCGCTGGCGTGGACATGCTGCCGCTGCTGCGCGTGGTGCGTGGGCCGGGCGGGCAGCGGCTGCTGCTGGTCGCCCTCATCAACCCGGGTGCGCTGGCCAACTTCCAGCAGGTGGCGCTGTCCGACGAAGGTGGCGTGGCCCTGCTCGCGAGCCTGGACGGCCGCCTGGTAGCGGCCAACGACGGGCTGTCCCTGAACCCGGGCAACCGGCTCCGGGGCCATCCGGTGTTCGACAGCTGGCTGCCGGCGCGCGAGCACGGCGAATACCTCGGCGCGGGTGTGCAGCCGGGGCCGCAGGTGGTGGCGTTCCGTGCGTCGCGCACGCGGCCGCTGGTGGTCGTCGTCGAGCTGGCCGAGTCCAGCGTGCTGCGGGCCTGGTCCGAGCGGCTGCGCTGGCTGGTCGGGTTGGGGCTGCTCGCCTTGCTGGCCATCGGCGGCGGCCTGGTCACACTGCTGCGCGAGATGAATGCCCGTGAGCAGGCGCGGCACGAGCTGGACGGCGCGCACGACCAGGTGGCGCAACGCGAGCGTGAGCTCAGCGTGCTGCTCAAGAGCGTGCAGGAGCTGATCTTCCGCACCGACGCCGATGGCGCCATCACCTTCGTCAATGCGCGCTGGGCGGCCATCAGCGAAGAGGGGGTGGAGCGGGCGCGCGGCCAGCGCTTCGTGGACATGGCCGCACCGGCCGATCGCGAGCGCACCGCGGCGCTGTTCCGGCTCGACGACCGGGCCGGCGTGCGCCAGGCCCAGGTCTGCATCCCGGCGGCCGATGGCCGGCCGCGGCACTTCCAGCTGGCGGTGGTGCCGCTGCATGGCGAGGGCCGCATCGTCGGCTTCGCCGGCAGTGCGGTGGACGTCAGCGAGCGCGTCGCGGCCGACCAGCAGTTGCAGCACCAGCTCGCGTTCTCCGGGCTGTTGCTGGAGATCAGCCCGCAGCCGGTGTCCATGTTCGATGCGCAGGGGCGCTACGTGCTGGTCAACCAGGCCTGGGAGGAGTTTGCCGGCCGGCCACGCGCGGAAGTCATCGGCGAGCCGGTGGGGCATTTCCTGTCGCTGGCCGACGCCCAGCTGCATGCCGACCAGGACGCGCGCCTGCTGGCTCAGGGCGGGCGGCTGCGCTACGAGGCCCAGGTCACGCACCGCGACGGCTCGCGCCGCGACATGGTCGTCATCAAGGTGCTGGTGCCCGACCGGCAAGGCGGGCCGGCCGGCATCCTGTGCACGCTGGTGGACGTCAGCGAGTTCCGCAACGCCGAGCGCGCCACGCGGGAGGCGCGCGACGCGGCCGAGGAGGCCTCGCGCGCCAAGTCGGAGTTCGTCGCCAACATCAGCCACGAGCTGCGCACGCCGCTGCAGGCCATCATCGGCTTCTCGGAGCTGGGCGTGGCGCGCGGCAGCGAACGGCCCAAGCTGGCGGCGATGTTCGCCGACATCCATCGCTCCGGGCAGCGCATGCTGGCGCTGGTGAATGATCTGCTGGATGTCTCCAAGATCGAGAGCACCGTCGGCACCTTCGACCTGGAGCGCTGCGACTTGCGCGCGCTGGTGCAGGCCGTGCTGCGCGAGCTGGACCCGCTGCTCGCCAAGCGCGACCTGCGGCTGGTGCTGCGCATCGCCGAGGAGCCGCTGACCGCGCGCGTCGATCCGATGCGCATGCACCAGGCCATCCGCAACGTCATCGCCAACGCGATCAAGTTTTCTCCCGAGGGCGCGCCGCTGGAGATCGAGGCGGTGGCGACCTCGCCCGAGGAGTTCACGCTCAGCGTCGCCGACCGCGGCCCCGGCATTCCGCCGGCGGAGCTGGAGTCGATCTTCGAGGCCTTCGTGCAGTCCAGCCAGACCAAGGACGGCTCTGGCGGCACGGGCCTGGGCCTGGCCATCAGCCGCAAGATCGTCGAGGTGCATGGCGGCCAGATCTCGGCCGAAAACCGCCACGGCGGTGGCGCCGTCTTCCGCGTGCGGCTGCCGCTGCGGCTGGCTGGCGACACGCAGCCGCTGACGGCCTATTGAGGCTCAGTGCAGGTCGGCGCTGAACAGCGCGAAGGCGCGGCCGTGGCGGCGGTCGTCGAAGTACCGGGTCAGCGTCTCGCGGGTGGTCTGGAACGCGATCTCGTCCCAGGGAATCTCATGCTCGGCGAACAGCTGCGCCTCCAGCGACTCCGGGCCCGGCTCGAAACGTGGCGACAGCAGCCGGGCGCGGTAGAAGAAGTGAACCTGCCCCACCTTCACGACGTTCAGCAGCGAGTACAGGCCCAGCAGCTCGATCTGGGCGCCGGCCTCCTCGTGCGTCTCGCGCAGCGCGCCTTCGGCGGTGGTCTCGCCCAGCTCCATGAAGCCGGCCGGCAGCGTCCACAGGCCCAGGCGCGGCTCGATGGCCCGGCGGCACAGCAGCACGCGGCCATCGGCCTCCCACACCGGCAGCGTGCCGACCACGTTCAGCGGGTTCTGGTAGTGGATGCTGTCGCAGGCCGTGCAGACAGCCCGTTCGCGGTTGTCGTCGGGCGGGACGCGGTAGTCCACGGCGGCGCCACAGTGGGGGCAATGCTTGAAGCGGCTGGGGAAGGGCATGCGGGGCAGTTTATAGAGGGTCAGAATCCGGCCCATGAAGCTCTACAACTACTTCCGCTCGTCGGCCTCCTGGCGCGTGCGCATCGGGCTGGCCCTCAAGGGCTTGGACTACGACTATGCGGCGGTGCACCTCGCGAAGAACGAGCAGTTCGCCGAGCCCTTCGCCAACCAGCAGGTCTCGCACCTGGTGCCGGCGCTGGTGCTGGACGACGGCCGCTGGCTGAGCCAGTCCATGGCCATCCTGGAGTATCTGGATGAGGTCCACCCCGAGCCACCTTTGCTGCCGCGCGACCCGCTGGCGCGGGCCCAGGTGCGCGCGCTGGCGCAGGACATCGGCTGCGACATCCACCCGCTGAACAACCTGCGCGTGCTGCGCTACCTGAAGAACGACCTCGGGCAGGGCCAGGACACCGTGGACCGCTGGTACCGGCACTGGATCGCGACCGGCCTGGCCGTCGTCGAGCAGCGGCTGGCGGCCACGGCGGGTGTTTTCTGCGTCGGCGACACGCCCGGCCTGGCCGATTGCCTGCTGGTGCCGCAGGTCTACAACGCCCAGCGCTTCGAGTGCCCGATGGACGAGTACCCCACCGTCATGCGCATCAACGCCGCCTGCCTGGCCCACCCGGCCTTCGCCCAAACCCACCCGAGCGCCTGCCCCGATGCTGCCTGACGAGACCTGGCTGACGCCCGCCTGGCCGGGCGTGACGGCTTTCATGACGACGCGCGGCCCCAACTTCGGCCGCAAGGCCGGTGACGCGGCCCAGGTGCAGGCCAACCGCGCCGACCTGGCCGAACGGCTCGGCGCGCGGCCCATCTTCCTGGACCAGGTGCATGGCGCCACGGCCGTGCGGCTGCGCCCCGACTGGCACGACGACAACGCGCCGCAGGCGGACGCGGCCGTGTCGACCGACCCGGATCTGGCCGTCGCCATCCTGGTGGCCGACTGCCTGCCCGTGCTGTTCAAGGCGCCGGGCGGCGTGGCCGGCGCCCATGCCGGCTGGCGCGGCCTGGCGGCCGGGGTGCTGGAAAACACGGTGGCCGAGCTGTGCCGGGCCACCGGCTGCGCGCCGGGCGACGTGCAGGCCTGGCTGGGGGCCTGCATCGGGCCGCAGGCCTTCGAGGTGGGGCCGGAAGTGGTGGCCGCCTTCGGCCGGGAGCCGTTGACGGCAGACCAGCCCGGGTTTCTCTACCGGCCCAATCCGGCGCCACGCTGGCGTGCCGACCTGGCCTGGCTGGCGCGCGAACGCTTGACGTCGATCAAGGTCTCGCAGATCAGCGGTGGCGGCTGGTGCACGCTGACGGATGATTCACGCTTCTTCTCGTTCCGGGGCGAGTCCCTGGGCCGGCCCCGCGGGCGGATGGCTGCCTGCATCAGCCTCGGCCGTTAGGGCTGCGGCGCGCTGCCTGCGGCGGCGGCCCGGCGTGCCGAGGATGTAGAGCAGCAGGCCCAGGGGCAGGATGCCGTAGAGCAGCAGCGTGATGGCGGCGCCGAGCAGCGAGCCCTGGGGGCTGGTGGCTTCAGCGGCGGCCATCATCAGCGCGACGTAGGCCCAGGCGATCGCGATGAGGTACATGGGCGTGCTTGGGGTATGTCATAGGCGCGTCAACGCCCGAAGGTAGAAGCCCGGGACGGCGGGATGTGGCAAGCTTATTGCAACGGTTAGGCAGGTCCACGCAGACGACCGCATTCGAAGGAGATCGATGGCCACCCGCAAGAAGACCGAGGCGCCGCCGGCGACGGAGAGCGCGCCGTTTGCCGAGCTGATGCAGCAGATGGCGCACCTGCCGCAGATCTCGCCCACGGCGCTGGCCGATCTGCAGTCCGACTACCTCAAGCAGGCCACGGCGCTGTGGAACTCGGCGCTGGGCCAGGGCGAGGCGCCGGCCGTCAGCGACCGGCGTTTCGCGGCGCCGGCCTGGCGGGCCAACCCGGCGGCCAGCTTCATGACGCAGCTCTACCTGCTCAATGGCCGCACGCTGCAGCAGATGGCGGCTGCCATCGAGGCCGACGACAAGACCAAGGCGCGCATCCGCTTCGCCGTGCAGCAGTTCGTGGACGCGGCCTCGCCGAGCAACTTCCTGGCGCTCAACCCCGAGGCCCAGCAGCTCGCGCTCGACAGCCACGGTGAAACGCTGGCGCGCGGCCTGCAGCTGTTGTGGGCCGACGTGCAGCGCGGCCATGTGTCGCAGACCGATGAGAGCGCGTTCGAGGTGGGCCGCAACGTCGCCACGACGGCCGGCAGCGTCGTGTTTGAGAACGAGCTGTTCCAGCTCATCGAGTACGCGCCGCTGACGCCGCAAGTGCATGCACGGCCCTTCCTGCTGGTGCCGCCCTGCATCAACAAGTTCTACATCCTCGACCTGCAGCCCGACAACTCGCTGATCCGCTACGCCGTGACGCAGGGGCACCGGGTGTTCGTCGTGTCCTGGCGCAACCCCGACGCGTCGGTGCGTCATCTCACTTGGGACGACTACGTCGAGAGCGGCGTGATCCAGGCCATCCGCGTCGCGCAGTCCATCTCGGGCGAGGACAGGATCAACACGCTGGGCTTCTGCGTCGGCGGCACGCTGCTCGCGTGCGCGCTGGCGGTGCTGGCCGCGCGTGGCGAGCAGGCGGCGGCCAGCCTCACGCTGCTGACCACGCTGCTGGACTTCGCCGACAACGGCGTGCTGGATCTCTTCGTCGACGAGGCCAGCGTGCGGCTGCGCGAGGCCACGCTGGGGCTGGACTCGCCCAAGGGGCCGCAACTGCTGCACGGGCAGGAACTGGCCACGACCTTCAGCTTCCTGCGCCCGAACGACCTGGTCTGGAACTATGTCGTCGGCAACTACCTGCGCGGCGAGGCGCCGCCGGCCTTCGACCTGCTGTACTGGAACGGCGACTCGACCAACCTGCCCGGGCCCATGTATTGCTGGTACCTGCGCCACACCTATTTGCAAAACGAGCTGAAGCTGCCGGGCCGGCTCACCGTCTGCGGCGAGAAGCTGGACCTGACCGCCATCGACGCACCGGTCTACGTCTACGGCTCGCGCGAGGACCACATCGTGCCCTGGCAGGCGGCCTACCGCAGCACGCAGCTCTTCGCGGGCCGCTCGCGCTTCGTCATGGGCGCCTCGGGCCATATCGCGGGCGTCATCAACCCGCCCGCCAAGGGCAAGCGCAGCCACTGGATTGCCAAGAGCCCGGCGCTGCCCGCCGAGCCCGAGGCCTGGCTGCGCGGTGCGACGGAATACCCGGGCAGCTGGTGGACGGACTGGTCCACCTGGCTGGCCGCGCACGCCGGGGCGCTGAAGCCGGCACCCAAGGCGCCCGGCAACCGCAAGTTCAAGGCGATCGAGCCCGCGCCCGGACGCTACGTCAAGGTGAAGGCATGACATGGACAGCCCCTCGCCCGGTCTTGCCCCGGCTGAACGCCGGCAAGCCCAGTCTGGGACCGCCTTGCGGCTCGCGCCGCAACGCTTCGGCAGGCACAGTCCGTCCACTGGACGGCCTGAGTCCGGCCTCAGCCCCCGAGGGGACGGCGATGCTTGCGGCATCGAGCCGCAAGCACATCGCCCGACGGGCCGGCTTGGGGCGGCCCGGCGCTCGGCCCGAGGAAATTCCCGCCTGATATTCAATCACTGAAGGAGACCCAAGCATGAGCCAGCAAGACATCGTCATCGTCGCCGCGGCGCGCACCGCCATCGGCAAGTTCGGCGGCACGCTCGCCAAGACGCCCGCCAGCGAGCTGGGCGCAGCCGTCATCCAGGACCTGCTGCGCCGCACCGGGCTGGTGGGTGACCAGGTCAGCGAAGTGATCCTGGGCCAGGTGCTGACGGCCGGCGTGGGGCAGAACCCGGCGCGCCAGGCGGTCATCAAGGCCGGCCTGCCGCAGGTGGTGCCGGCCATGACCATCAACAAGGTCTGCGGCTCGGGGCTGAAGGCGGTCATGCTGGCCGCGCAGGCCATCCGCGACGGTGACAGCGACATCGTCATCGCTGGCGGCCAGGAGAGCATGAGCCTGAGCCCCCACGTGCTGCCGAACTCGCGCGACGGCCAGCGCATGGGCGACTGGAAGATGATCGACTCGATGATCGTCGACGGCCTGTGGGATGTGTACAACCAGTACCACATGGGCATCACGGCCGAGAACGTCGCCAAGAAGTACGGCATCACGCGCGAGCAGCAGGACGCGCTGGCGCTGGGCAGCCAGCAAAAGGCCGCCGCCGCGCAGGACGCCGGCCGCTTCAAGGACGAGATCGTGCCGATCAGCCTGCCGCAGAAGAAGGGCGATCCCGTCGTGTTTGCCGCTGACGAGTTCATCAACCGCAAGTCCAACGCCGAGGCGCTGGCCGGGCTGCGGCCGGCCTTCGACAAGGCCGGCACCGTGACAGCGGGCAACGCCTCGGGCCTGAACGACGGCGCGGCGGGTGTGGTCGTCATGACGGCGGCGCGGGCGGCGGCGCTGGGCCTCACGCCGCTGGGCCGTATCGCGTCCTACGCCTCGGCGGGCCTGGATCCGGCGCTGATGGGCATGGGCCCCGTGCCGGCCGCGCAGAAGGCGTTGGCGCGCGCGGGCTGGAAGGCCGCCGACCTCGATCTGCTGGAAATCAACGAGGCCTTCGCGGCCCAGGCCTGTGCCGTGCACAACGAGATGGGCTGGGACACGAGCAAGGTCAACGTCAATGGCGGCGCCATCGCGCTGGGCCATCCCATCGGCGCCAGCGGCTGCCGCGTGCTCGTTACGCTGCTGCACGAGATGGCGCGGCGCGGCGCCAAGAAGGGCATCGCCTCGCTGTGCATCGGCGGCGGCATGGGCGTGGCCCTGACCATCGAGCGTTGAACCACATTCCCCAACCTGCAACCACGACAAGGAGACATCCATGAGCCAGAAGATTGCTTACGTCACGGGCGGCATGGGCGGCATCGGCACCGCCATCTGTCAGAAGCTCGCCAAGGCGGGTTTCAAGGTCATCGCGGGCTGCGGCCCGAGCCGCGACTACCAGAAGTGGCTGGACGAGCAGAAGGCGCTGGGCTTCACGTTCCACGCCTCGGTGGGCAACGTGGCGGACTGGGACTCCACGGTCGAGGCTTTCGCCAAGGCCATCCGCGAGCATGGCGACATCGACGTGCTGGTGAACAACGCCGGCATCACGCGCGACCGCATGTTCCTGAAGATGACGCCCGACGACTGGAAGGCCGTCATCGACACCAACCTGAACTCCATGTTCAACGTGACCAAGCAGGTCGTGCCGGGCATGGTGGAGAAGGGCTGGGGCCGCATCATCCAGATCTCGTCGGTCAACGGCGAGAAGGGCCAGGCCGGGCAGACCAACTATTCCGCCGCCAAGGCCGGCATGCACGGCTTCACGATGGCGCTGGCGCAGGAGCTCGCGAGCAAGGGCGTGACGGTCAACACCGTCAGCCCCGGCTACATCGGCACCGACATGGTCAAGGCCATCAAGCCCGAGATCCTGGAGAAGATCGTCGCGACCATCCCCGTGCGGCGCCTGGGCACGCCGGAGGAAATTGGCTCAGTGGTGACCTGGCTGGCCGGCGAGGACAGCGGCTTCACGACGGGCGCTGATTTCTCGTGCAACGGCGGCCTGCATATGGGCTGAGCGGCGGGTCAGCACCGACAGCTGGCGCGGCGTGGCCCGCAGGCCTTGCGGCGCCATGACGATGCGGGCCGAGGCGTGCGGGCGGCGCTGCCACTGGTCCAGCGCGTCCATCACGCGCTCCCAGGCGCGGTTGTCGTAGACCACGGCCGCGAACAGGTTGTCCCGGCGAGGTTGCTGCCGCGTCGCGGACTCCACCAGCTGCCGCATCGGCTCGGCCGCCAGCTTCAGGAAGCTGTTCAGGTCGCCGAAGGCAGCACCCACACGGTGGAAGAGCACGCCGTTTTGCAGCTCGGCCGCCTTGTGCGAGGGGGTCAAGACCAGACGCGTGAACACGCGCGCCTGCCCGGCCCCGAGGAGCTCGATGCAGAACTCGCGTCGCCAGCCGGTGAGGGCCTGGTCTTGCGTCAGGGCGGGCAGTTGGGAGTCGATCTGGAGGTCCATGGATGCAGTGTGGGTCGCCATCGCGGCGCGCGCTACTGCCATCTGTATCGTGATGCTTCAGCGCTGCCGTGGGCTGACGCATCACGAAACAAATGCCCGGGATTGCCGGCCCGTGCTGACGTCTTGCAACGGCTGGGCCGGCGTGTTCAGCCGGGCATCGGCTTGGCGACCATCAGGTAGAACACCAGCAGCATGGCGGCAAAGGCGGGGTAGCCCAGCGCCTCCCAGCCGCGCTGCCAGCGGCGGTAGCGCGGCGACAGCGGGCGGCCTTCGTGCAGCGCGGCTTCCAGCTCCCGTGCCATTCGTAACTGCAGCACCAGCACCGGCAGCCAGCAGGCGCCGGCCAGCAGGTACAGCGCCAGCGACGCGGCCAGCCACGGCGCGCTGAGTGGCCAGCCGGCCGTGTGGGCGAGCCAGGCGCCGCTGAGCGGCTGCACGATGACGGCCGGCGTCGTGAACCACCAGTCGGCCCGCACCACCAGGCGGGCAACGACGGCGCGGGCCTCCAGGCTGGCGCAGCGGTTGGCGAAGAACAGGTAGAAGGCCGACCCGAAGCCGGTGCCGACGAGCAGCACGCTGGAGACGACGTGCAGCCATTTGACGATCAGATAGGTTGTCATGGTTTCGCGTCCTTGTTCGCCAGCACGGCCAGCAGCGCCAGCACCGGCAGGTTTTTCAGCAGCGCGCCGAACGGGTCCAGCCACAGCGTCGGCACGAGCAGCGTGGCCAGCGCCGTCATGCCCAGCACGCCCACGGCGGCGAGCCGGTAGCTGGCGGCGCCGGGGCGCAGCAGGAGGAGCAGCCCGATGGCGGCATCCCAGGCGCAACCGAGCAGCACCAGGGCCAGGGCGGGGGCGGCGCCCATGCCGGTGGCGTCCTGCAGCAGCTTGACCCCGGTGGCGCCGCCGTCGTGCAGGCTGGCCGCGACCGTGCCCCACCACAGCAGCACCAGCGACGCCTGTGCGAAGCGGTGGGTGTTCATGCCCAGGCCCCGTCCAGCGCGCTGCGCAGCGGGCGGCCCAGCGGCGTGGCGGCGGGTGCCGCGAGGCTGTCGTGGGCCAGCAGTTCCAGCGCCGTGCTGCACCAGGGCCCCAGCGCCACCAGGTCGCCCAGGCGGGCCGAGGCGCGGGTCAGTGCGGCCGGCACCACGAGCTCGCGTGCGGGAGGCAGGCCGCGTGCGGCGCGGCGGCGGGCGATCCAGCCGGCTACCGGGGCCGCCTCCGGGCCCACGGCCGTCCATGACGCCGCCGCCTCCGGTGCCGCCAGCGCCGCGACGATGCCGTCGGCCAGGTCTTCGACGCGGATGGGCTGCACCTGGCAGCGCGCCACCTCGGCCGGCAGCGGCAGCCAGGGCAGGCGGGCGAGCTGGTCCAGCAGGCGGCTGCTGACGCCGCCCACCCCCACCACGAGGCTGGGCCGCACGATGCAGGCCCGCCCGGCCAGCGCCACCTCACCGGCGCGCTTGCTGCGGGCGTAGGCGCTGATGCCGCCACAAAGCGCCGACACATGCACGAGGCGCGGCACGCCTGCGGCGGCGCAGGCGTCGGCCAGTGCTGCAGGCGCGCGGTGATGCAACAGGTCCAGCAGGTCGCTCACGCCGCCCGCCTGGTCGCGCAGGCAGCCGGCCGCGTAGACGACGCCTTGCACGCCGGCCAGCAGCGGCTGCCAGGCGGCCGGCTGGTCCCAGGCCGTGACCGGGCGAAGGGCGGCGCGCACCGCCTCGTGCCCGTTGGCCGCCAGCGCCTGGCAGACCTGCCGCCCGATGAAGCCGCCGGCACCGATGACGAGGATCTTCATGACTCACACCCACCGGTCGTCAGCCGCGGTGGTGTTGGCCGGCGCGCGGTGCACCGCCACCCCGGGCTTGGCCAGCCGCGCCTGCACGGGCGCCCACACGCGGCGCGTGATGACGGCGATGCTGACGAAGCAGCCGGCCGCTGCCAGCCACAGCGCGCGGTGCACGGCGTCCAGCAGGCTGCCGTCGAAGTTGCCGAAGCTCAGCGCCAGCACCAGGGTGCCGGCGATGGCGAGGACGTAGGCGCTGCGCACCCAGAAGTGCGCGCCGACCTTGCCGGGCAGCGGCTCCACGCACAGCGAGTCCAGCACCACCAGCAGGATGGGGCGCAGGTAGCTGAGGGCGATGACGGGGCCGAGCACGGCGATGGCGAGGGTGATGACGAAGTTCAGTTCGGACATGGTGGCTCTCCTGGGGTTGAAGTCAGCGGCTGCGGCAGGCGCCGTCGGGTGCGCAGCTGCCGGTGTGCAGGTGTGCGGCCTTCAGCAGCCAGCGCGGCAGGCGGTAGCGGTGGTCGGCCAGCCAGTCGTAGGCCGGTCGCGCCAGCCGGGCGACGGTGGGGTGGGCCAGCAAGCGGGAGATGCGGTGGTGGCCCGTGGCGGCATAGGCCGCCTGCACGGCGGGCACGCCCACCAGCCAGCTGCCGTCTGGCTGCTGCACATGCAGCCGCGCCATCAGCGCGGCCTGGGTCACGCCCAGCGCAGCGGCATCGAAGCCGGGCTGGGCGATGTCCACGAAGCGCAGCCGGCCGGCCGTGTTGTGGCGCATCAGCAGGCCCATCTCGCTGCGGCACAGCGGGCAGGCGCCGTCGTAGTAGACCGTGAGGGTAGGGTTGTTTGCAGTCATTGCGGTTGTTTCAGTAAAAAGAGAAATTGCAAGGCAAAAAAAGGGGCGGCGTGGCGGCCCCGGGCAGATCAGCCCATCGGCGGCATGGGCGGCGTGACGGGAAAGACGCTGGCGGCGGCGGGCTCCGGCGCGTCTACAGGGCTGGCCGGCCGCACGAAGCGCTGCACTTGCGCGCCCAGCCGCAGGATCTTCTCCAGCGTGGCCGGCGTGAGCCGCAGCATCTCGTCGCTCCAGCTGCCCAGCGTCTGCATGAGTTCCAGCGTGCTGCGCAGGCGGTCCTGCATGGCGGGCGATTCCTTCTCCAGCGCCGGGTCGGCGGCGAGGTCTTTCAGCAGCGCCACGGTGGGGTCGAACTCACGCTCCTTGCGCTCGCGCACGATGATGCGGAACAGCTCCCACACATCGCCCGACGTCTCGTAGTAATCGCGCCGGTCGCCCAGCACGTGGGTCACGCGGATGAGCCGCCAGTTCAGCAGCTCCTTCAGGCTGTTGCTGACGTTGGAGCGCGCCAGCGCCAGCGTGTCGGCGATGTCCTCGGCGTGCAGTGGCTGGCCATGCACATAGAGCAGCGCATGGATCTGCGCCACGCTGCGGTTCACGCCCCAGTTGGTGCCCATCTCGCCCCAGTGGACGATGAAGCGGCGGCTGATGTCGGTGAGTTCCATGGCGTGTAGCTTACGGCGTCTGAAATTTCTGTCAACAGAGAAATTTTGGCGACTGCTCTGACTTGCTGAGCGTGCAGGTCGGGGCAGCCGGCGCGGCGCGGTGGTGTTGAGGGTGCCTGGATGGAAGGGCGGCAGTCGGCCAGGAGCGGCCGGTGACGACGGACTGCTCCATGGCGGCCCCGCGGCTTGCGGCTCGCGCACCAGCTATCGAGTTGGCGTCGCCACCGCCGAAGCCGACCTGATGCGACGACCTGGCACCAGGGTTCTCCGCGTGAGCGACGGGCTACTGGCAATGGCAACATCTTTGCGCCCGCAGGCCGGCGTCATCCCTCGACAGCTTTGTACCCAGCGCGGCATTTGGTCTGAAAAATAGCACCCGATTAGCAGCGCGGCGGAGCGGAGGAAATTCATATGCAACAAGCACTTGGCCCGGCCGCCGGGCGACCCGTTGCGGCGCGGGTTGGCGTGATAAACCGTGCCGTCCTGCGGTCTACAACACGTTAGGAATCTAATGTCGTCTTTCAATGCCCTCGAAGAATGGCTTGCAATTAACCTTCCCGAGGTACTCTCGGATCTGAATCCGGGCGCTACTGAGGATGAATTACGCACTTTCGCAGCTGCGTTAAATGTGACGTTGCCGGCTGGGTTCCTTGAGCTATATCGATGGCACAACGGTCAGAAAATGAAAATTCATACTGGTCCGTGGTATGGGCTGATATTCATGCCGTTAAGTCGGGTCCTATCGGAGTGGCTGTCTTGGGAGGATGTTATTCGCCAGTCAAGCCCAGAGTCACTCGCCTCCCTAAACAATAGTTCTACGTCCGTTCCACTGGGTTTTGTCCGCTGTTTATATGCTAACAATCGATGGATTCCTTTCGCACATGATGGGGCGGGCAATCACATAGGCCTGGATCTTGATCCAGATGAAAAAGGTACTTTCGGTCAAGTCATCAATTTCGGGCGCGACGAAGAAAGAAAGATTGCGATCGCACCAAGCGTTGGCGCATTTGTTGATTGGATGGTTGAGGAATTGAGAGCCGGCAACTTCAATATCAAGACCGAAAGTGATGGTGGTCGCAGTTTCAATACGCTGCGGCCAGAGAAATATCATTTCTTGGATTCGCTCGCGGTCATGTTTCGTGATTACTAACATGGCGCTCAACCTCGCTCCCTTTGGTCGCTGGACGCCTGTGCTCACTCGAAGCCCGAATGTATGGCAATCTTTTCCTCTCCGCCGCCACCGAAAGATCGCTTGGCAAACGGGGCGTCCATGTATGGGGTGAGTTATACGAACGCCAGCTTTTTCGCAAACAATCCATTGGGATGAGTGCGCGAATACCAGCGGCTGGGCTGACGAAATTTGTTGGGCTTCACTTCATTCAGCCCAACCTACCGAGCTGCATCGAGTTTGGAAAGGATATTGATCTATGGCACGCTTTGACTGCGCCAGATTGATTTCATCACCGCCGCTTAACATTTAATTTTGTCGACGCGTTGTGTTATGTCTTACGTGTGTGCCATACTTCGTGGAGTCACCTGTATATTGTTTCTTGGATGCTGCTTTTCGGCTCATTGTGCTGATCTGGATTCGTACATTCTCAAGCAGGGGCACATGTCATGTCCCGACGAAATGGATGTTGTAAACATCGCTTCAGCCAGGGGTGATGAGGAACTTCAGCCTCTGCTACTAAGGAAAATCTTGGTCGGCGCATGTACGGGCGCATCAATGCCAATGACAAAGATCGTATCGCTTGTGAAGAAAGAAACATCGAATGGTGGCGCATACTACTGTTTCAATACTGTTGATCTTGATGGTTTTGTGAATGACAAGACGCAATGTGCGCCTACCATATTTGTGACCACGATTAAGCAAGACCTTGCCCAGAGAAAGGGGGATTTCGAAATTCGGGGGGAAGGTCCATTTGCAGTCAGGGCAAGATGCTGGGAGGGCGGTGAAGTTCTCTTGCTAAAAAGAGATGGTGTTTGGTGGCGCACTGCGTCGATCATTCCGGATGAAGTTCCAGAGGTAAAATTCACTTGGTCCGGCATCGATCAAGCTGTCCGAGCTGGCTGCCGTGGGGATGATCTCCGCTGAGGTCGCTTGTGTGATTAGCATGCGGGTTGAGCTCGGCAGGCTGGGATGAGTTATGCGGCCGCTAGCGTTTTTGCAAAAAAACCATTGGGATGAGTGCGCGAATACCAGCAGCTGGGCTGACGAAATTTGTTGGGCTTCACTTCGTGCAGCCCAACCTACCGAGTTTGGCCGTTTTTTGAAGCGAACCACTGGGCACTGGTGATGTGCTTGTTGATCTCAAACGGCTTGTCTCGGGTTGAGCCTTTCTAAAATTCACCGTCTCCCCATGCCATTGCTTTTCCGTTCCAATGCGTCTCGATACGAAAAAATATACACGTCGACACTTGTTGGGTTGTGTGGCTTGGTTGTTTTTGGCACCTCAAACCACTTTGTTGCAGAGCCGGCGGTGGAGTCTGTGGCTGGATATTTGGCCATCCCTGTCGCCATCGCGTTGTTTATTCCATTTTTCAGGGATCGGCATCCGGCAAATAAGATCCCGTCCCTTGGCATCATTCGTCGCGCGCTCATGTATATCTTGATGTTTGGGATGATGTGCGGGTTTGTGTGGGTTGGTTTGACCCTCGGCGGGCCAGCCGCTTTTACTCAACTGTTTGGCCAAGAACGAGTTGAGGAATTGACTGTCGTCCGGAAGAGTGATGGTGGTTGGAGTGCGCGCCGCTGCAGCTATTCGGTGGAAGTCGAGGGGCGCGCCATTCCCTCGCCGCGAAGAATTTGCGTGGAAAAAGAAGTTTGGGAGCACATCGCTCGTGGCGATAAATTGATGGCTAGGCAGAAATATTCGTTGCTGGGTAGCATGACCTACGAGTTGTATCGTTAAGTGGAACGGATGGCACCGCATGGTGGCGAATGTTTGCAACTTCAGGCTGCGCAAATCGAGCCTCGGCTCTTTCGAGGTTGCGACATCAAAACAGCAGAAATGCTCTGAAAACGTGCTCGCGGCACGTGGTCGTTGCTGTGGCGGTGGACCAGGTGTGGCGCACAGTGTCTGTGCTCCGTCAGGTGAATATTTCCTTCCGCATGCGGTGTGATACTTCGCCCATCCCAGCGGGATGGCTGCTTTTCAGGCTGGATAAATAATCAATGCATCGGGAGGGTATTTAATGGGGCTGAATAAAATATTTTTCGCGCTGTTGATTGTTGGGAGTGTGTGGTTTGTTGGCGATCGATTAATGAATCGAGTGGCTCCTGTTCTGCAGGGGCATGAAGCTTATATAGGTAGGTGGGTGGCAAAGGGGGTTGAGTTGAAGGTCAATCCCCATGGGGTGATGTCTTTTTCTCGAGAGGCGACGCCCCAGCGTCTGGCTGAATGGTTTGTCAATGTGCCTATTTTGCGAATCAACGATCATGAGATTCAGGGGCGTGTGAACGATGTTCGCATTGAAGTGGTTGAGTCGCCGCACAAGGTGGGGGCTGAGTGGAGAATGAAATTAAATGATGTGGAATTGGTTAAAAATTGAATGACCTGAGGGCTTCTTGTTTTTCGAGGCTCGTCTTTGTGTGTTGCTCGATTGAACCAGTGGGTCTTGGCGGCCTTGTTGTTATTTGTTGATTTTGGTGGGGCGGTTCTTTGTGAGGGCTCAAGATTTGTGGGGTGGGATTAAATCTGCCGCCAACGATTGCATGGCCTGAATCGCAGCATTAGCTCGGCAGGCTAGGGGAATGCCAGCAGCTGGGCTGACGAAATTTGTTGGGCTTCACTTCGTTTGGCCCAACCTACCGAGCTGCGGCAGATAAACGCTGACTGTTAGGCGGCTTGAGAGCCATGTTTCCATTACCGCAACTGATTGAACCGCTTTTCGTGAATGCCGGCTGGAAGCCAGGGTCCGAGGAAGTCGACGAATCGAATTTGATGTCGGCTCAACGCATAGTGACGGAGATCCTCAAGCACTTCGGTGGGCTGCGGGTCGGGCAAAGTGGCGCGGGCACGGAGCAGGTGGCAAGCGATGTCAGCTTCTATTCGTCGCATCGACCGGAGGTCAGCGCGCTTGTTTTGCCCTGGAAGCCGCAAGTCGGTGAATGCGCAGCCTTTGGCACAGCACACAACGATCACATGATTCTGTTTGTCAATGACACGGGCACATACTTTGTCTTCACCGATCCCGACGAACGCCTGTACCAGTTGCATGGGTCGTTCGGCGAAGCCATGCAAACGCTGCTCTGGGGCTATAGCTATGGAGTTCCTCTTTCACGAGTCGCCTAACCGCTTCGTCAAGGGGGCCGGCCTGTGGCCAGCCCCTTACGTCAAACGTCAAACGTTGAGCGTCATGGAACCGCATGTGCTCTTAGGCTACGTCGCTATCTCTCTGCTCGCGCTGTTTTGGGTCGGGACATTCCTCAGTTGGTGCTTCGCCGCCTACTACATGATCAAGACCATTCGCCGCCTTCATCCCGAGCGCCGGTGGGGGCAGTACCTTCCTTTTTCCCTCTTCATGCCGTCATTCTTCACCAGTGAAGGCAACGTATATCGGGCCAAACTTCTTCGTGCGCTTGGTCTGTTTTGTTTCTTCGTTGGCGTCCAATGGGTCATTGTTCTTAGCGGACAGTTCGCTTCTCCATAGCAATGCACAGCTCAATCGCGCTCTCCAAGCGGGCAGTCAGGCACTTGACGCCCAGCCTTTCTCTGCTGCGGACGGCTTTCGTCGTCCGCTGAGCGTTCACGTTATGGATCAAGCTCGCAACGACATGAGGACTACTGAGGCCGCCGATATGCGGACTGGCGTCAAGCCCGTCGCAAGCAACGTGCTGCCTTGGTCGGCCGTCGCCGTGGTCTTGTTCGGCGCCATATGGTTTGGCTTGATGTCTTGCGGTGGCTATGCCTGGCACAAAACAATGTTTTATGGTGTCGCTTTTGCCGTAGTCGGGGCTGCGCTCTTGCTGCCAAGCAATTCGCTAAATTCACTCCGCCGCAAGGCTGTTTTCTTTTGCGCTTTAGTCTGCGGGTACTACGTCGTCGAGGCGGCGGCAGCTCCGTTTTATCTAAGCCTGCCTGGTTCGGCCACTGAATACTTCGGGCTGTTCCGTATTTCACTGGAGCGTGGACCGTGCGGTTGATCCATAACCCGTCATTGCAGCCGCCCCTGTCCAGCTGCGCTGGACGGTCGGCTGAATTCCAACGTTGAACGGCCGCTTCGGGGGGGAGGGGGGCGAGGTCGCCACAGGCGAAGACTGCCAAGGGTCGAATCAAGTCACTGCCCGCCACGCGTCGCAACGGTCAGGCCAACGGTCATCGGCTTGAGCTGAATGTCCTCGGGGCTGGCCGCCGGGTCTTCGACGGTCACGAGCCCCGGCCGCCCCCAATCCTCGCCCGTGCCGCCGCCGACTGCCCGGCCCGCTATCTTCTTTGCCTATCATGCGACCCGTTTTTTCAGCCTGGGAGCGCCACATGGCCATGGATGTTGTTGACTTCGAGATCAAGGGTGCCGAGATGCAGTTTGTCGAGATCGAGCTCGATCCCGGCGAGGCGGCCATCGGCGAGGCGGGGTCGATGTTCTTCATGGACTCGGCCATCGGGATGGATGCCGTGTTCGGCGACGGCTCGCAGAACCAGGGCGGCTTCTTCGGCAAGCTGCTGGGCGCGGGCAAGCGGCTGCTGACCGGCGAGTCGCTGTTCACCACCGTCTACACCAACCACGGCACGGGCAAGCAGCGCGTCGCGTTCGCCGCGCCTTACCCGGGCAAGATCATCCCGATGGACCTGCGCCAGCTCGGCGGCACGTTGATCTGCCAGAAGGACGCCTTCCTGTGCGCGGCGCGTGGCGTGTCGCTGGGCATCGCCTTCCAGCAGAAGCTGGGTGTCGGCTTCTTCGGTGGTGAGGGCTTCATCATGGAGAAGCTGGACGGCGACGGCATGGCCTTCGTGCATGCCGGCGGCACCATCGTGCGCCGCTCGCTGCAGCCCGGCCAGACGCTGATGGTGGACACCGGCTGCGTGGTGGCCTACACGCCCAACGTGAACTTCGAGATCCAGTACGTCGGCAAGATCAAGACGGCGCTGTTCGGCGGCGAGGGCCTGTTCCTGGCCAAGCTGACAGGCCCCGGCGAGGTGTGGCTGCAGAGCCTGCCGTTCTCGCGCCTGGCCTCGCGCATCTTCGCGGCGGCGCCGCAGACGGGCGGCCACAAGGAAGAGGGCTCGGTGCTGGGCGGCTTTGCGGCCGGCGGCCTGCTCGGCGGCCTCCTGGGCGGCGATGACGAGTGAGCACCGAGGCGAGCCCCTGCGGGCTCGACGACGGCTCACGAGTGGCCGGAGCTCTGCGACGGCGCGCCCTGCAAGGGGAGTGAGCACCGAGGCGAGCCCCTGCGGGCTCGGCGACGGCGCGGTCCGCAAGACGAGTGAGCCCGAGTTCGACACCAACCGCCGTAAGTGCCTGATCCGTATAGGCTGGCCCTTCGGAATTGCCACTACAGCAGGGTCAGTTGGGTGTCGATGGTCGGTTTCTTGATGCGAAGTGCGGCCAGGGCTTG